>RFGI01000017.1 GCA_003696725.1 Planctomycetota bacterium
GAGCCCCCCGCCGCCGAGGCGCAGCCCGCCCCGGCCGGCGAGTGACACGCCCCGTCGCGCTCACCGGTCGCGCAGCGCCATCGGCGGATCGAGCACGATCTTCTCCACCGACCCGAGCCCGAACGATTTGATCTGCACACCCGCGCTGGGGGTGAACAGCAGCCTCAGCGACTGGTCCGATCGGCTCCGGCTCAGGGTGGGCAGCTCCGTCAGGCCGCGGATCGGCTGGCCCGGCGTGAACCGGATCTCGATCTTCGACTGATCCTGGTACACGTACCCGACGGCCTGGTACCGCTGGCCCAGCGTGTCGGTCAGGACCGGCGGCAGGATGCGCTCGGCGGCGTCGAGGACCTGCCCCAGCAGCGACGCCCGGCTCTGCGGGCCCACGTCCACCTGAACCATGACCGTCCCCGCGGGCGGGAGGAACGAGTTGACCTGGAGCTGCGGCGGCAGGTTCGTCGCGATCCGGTTCGGGTCCAGCGTTGTCCGGCCGCCGATCACCTGATTGTCGGCGTTGAGCTCCAGCCCGCCGCGGTTCTGCTTGTTGAACGTGATCCCGATGCCCGTGGAGGAGATGATCTCGCGCTGCCGCTGGGTGGGATTGAAGGCCACCGGCCCGCCGGCGCCCCCGACGACCTCGGCGCCCGCGACGGACTCGGCCTGCACGCCGATGATCTCGCCCGACCGCACCAGGTCGTCGCGCTGGGCCGTCGACGCGAGTTCCCGCACGGGCGCGCCCTCGAGCCCCACGCGCACGTTCTTGACCAGGAGGTCCGTCGGCGTCGCGTCCGGCGGGACGACGAACTCGAAGCCGAAGACCGCGTCGGCGGCGCCGCCCACGCTCGCGGCGTAGACCTCGGGCCCATCGAACCGGTAGCGGTTGACCTGGAGCGTCTTGCCGCTGGACCGCCCGATGAATGCGATCGGCCCGAGGCTCATCGTCGAGCCGTCGGCCCGCGTCACGAGGAGCCGCACCTGCCCGGGCCCGATCACCACCTGCCCGCGTTTCTCCTTGGCGCCGGGCCCGAAGTTGAGCACGACGCCCTCGATCCGGGAGCCCGGCGGCGGGGGCGAGCCGTCCGGCAGGGTCACCCGCTGCGGGACGGGCGACCCATCCGCCGAGACGATGAACGAGTCCGTGAGCAGATCCGTCGGGGAATCCGCCGTGAGCGTGTACCGGCTGATCAGACGCACCGCGTCGGGCTTCAGGGTGGTCTTGCTTTTCCCTTCGTACGTGACGCGGACGAGCCCGGCCTGCTCGTGCAGGTTGGGCAGGCGCGTGGCCAGGGGGGTCGAAGTCGAGAGCGCGCCGGCGCTGAGGCGTTCGTACACCCGCGTCGTGATGAGGTCGGCGGGGACCCACAGCCGCGAGCCCTGTCGCGCGTCGACGGCGCCGGTGGTCGATTCCCACCCCACGGGCTTGTACCCCAGAAAGTCCGGGGGCAGCGGCAGGAACCCGATCCCGATCACCAGGAAGCCGGCCGTCAGGAGCCCG
This sequence comes from Planctomycetota bacterium, assembly GCA_003696725.1. GTDB lineage: Bacteria > Planctomycetota > Phycisphaerae > Phycisphaerales > UBA1924 > J020. The sequence continues at coordinate 1,496 of RFGI01000017.1, forward strand.
GACCCGGCGCCGAAGATCGCGCCCCCGACGAAGTTCGCCGTATCGGAAAACTCCAGGTTCGACGGCACGAACTTGTTCGTCAGAACGCGCAGCAGCCCCAGCGTGACCGCGAACGGCGCCAGCAGCCCGACCGACCAGGCGATGTCCTCGCGCAGGCCCAGCAGCACGCCGTAGGTCAAGGGCTCCCACAGCGCCAGGGCCACCGCCCCCGCGGTCAGCACGCACAGGAAATGGATGAACGACGAGAACAGGCCCTGCCCGGCCCAGAAATAGCCCAGGCCGAGGATCAGCAGGATCACCGCGATGTTCATGATGGGCATGGGGTCGCGTCTCCGGTGGCGCGGCTCGGGCGCGCGGTCGGTCTCATCCCTGTTTGGCCGCCGCGGGCGCGGGGGGCTTGCTGGGCGGGCGTTTCTTCGGCTGGGACGACGCCGTGATCCGAACGACCTCCTCCACGCTGGTGATCCCCTCGAGCGCCTTGCGGATGGCCGCTTCCTGGATCGTCGGCAGCCGACGCTTCTGCAGCGCCGAGCGCAGCCCGACGAGGTCCTGCCCGGCGATGAGGGCCCGCTCCTCGCTCCCCAGCCGGAAGACCTCGAACACGCCCGCCTGGCCGAAGTACCCCGTGCCCTGGCACATCGGGCAGGTGTCGGGCTTGTTGCGGATGAGGACCTGCCCGCCCTTGCGGTAGAGCGCGCTGACGGCGCCGGGCTTGACGCCGAGCTTCTTGAGCATCTCGGGCGTGGGCTGGTACTCGACCTTGCAGTTCGGGCAGAGCAGGCGGATGAGTTTCTGCGCCGTCACGCCGTGCAGCGCCTGGCCCGCGGCCCGGGGGTCGCCGACAGCCTTGACAAACGTCTGGACCGCGGCCAGGGCGCCCTCCGCGTTGAGCCCGACGTAGATCCGCGTGCGCTCCAGATCGGCCCGCGTCGTCTCGACCGCGGTGGCCTGGTCGGGGAGCTCCGCGATCGCCAGCACGTCCGGATCGCGGCGGAGGATCGAGCGCACGGTCGTGGCGTACTCGGCGCCCTCTTCGAGCGGGTCGAACTTGTTATGCCGGACGCCCTCGATCATGCCGACGGGCTCGAGCTCGACCGTCTGGACGTTCGTGGTGTAGGCGTCGTGCGAGCGCAGAACGGCGTAGAGCGTCGAGGTCCGGCCCTCGAACGGCCCCGCCGCGATCAGCACCACCCCCCGGCGGTCGTCGATGATCGCCCGCGCCTCGGCGAGTTGGTCGTCGGTCAGGCCCAGTTCGTCGAGGGACCGTTTGACCTGCTCCTCGGGTTCGAACTGCCCGCGGAGGGCCATCCCGCCCGCGGTCCCGCTGGTGGTCAGGCGCAGCACGTGCCGGCCGCCGGCCCGCTCGACGGCGAGGTCCGCGACCTGCTTGCGGCGGACGTCCTTGACGTCCATGCCCGCGGCGGCCTTCAGGAGCGTGATGACCTTGACGGCCTGATCCTTGGGCATGGTGGGGCCGGCCTGGCCCACGCCGTCGATCATGTAGATCACGCCGTAGTTCTGCTGGTCGACCGGGCGGAGCTCGAACCGGACGGCCCGGCCCTCCATCGCGTCGATCAAGATCCGCTCGGCCAGGACGCGGACCTCGTACTCGGGCGAGTCCTTGGCGGGCACGGGCGCCACCCCGCCCGGGCCCCGCAGGCCCAGCTCGACGTGCTTCTGCTGCTTGGCGGCCTTGCGCGCCTCGGCCCGGGCCTTGAGGTCCGCCAGGCTGAAGGACCACTTGTGGTGCTCGGGGACGCGGTCGTCCTTGTTGCGCAGAACCGCGTACACCATGAGGTCGCCGGCGAGGATGAGGACCATCACGGGCCAGCCGATCAGGAAGTTCGGCGCCAGGACCACGGCCGCCACCGCCGCCGCCGCCGCCACCATGTGCCCGGTGTTCCACGCCTGCCGCTTGAAGTACCACCGGGCCGCGTCCTTGTCGTAGATCGTCGACACGACCCACGCCCAGCCGATGAACGGCAGGATCACCAGGATCGGCTTCCACGGCGAGAGGAGAAAGAGTCCCTGCATGGGTGGGGCGTCGCCTCCGAGGGGTCACGCGCGGCGGGGCGGGTCGGCGGCCGATCGCCCGCCGCCGGCGCCGGCCGAGCACGCATCATAGAGCCCGCCCGGAAGGGACGCCCGGTCCCGGGAGGTCGGGCTCACGCAATGCCCTTGAGCCGCATCTTGAGCTCGTCTACGTTCGGGGACGCCTCCAGCGCCACCCGCATGTGGATGTACTCCTGCTCGACCAGCCTGACCAGGGCGGCGTTGAAGTCCTGCATCCCGACCTTCTCGGCCTCCTGGCTCTTGAGGATCGCGGGGATCTCGCCCTCGCGCCCCTCGAGGATGTACTTGCGCACCACCGCGTTGTTGATGAGGATCTCGACCGCCGGGATCCGCGGGATGTCCTCGTGCAGCGTGGGCAGGAGCTTCTGGTACACGATGGCCCGCATCTGGTACGCCATGATCTTGCGGACCTGCTCCCGCTCCTCGGGTTGGAACAGGTCGTAGATCCGGCTGAACGTCTCCGAGGCGCTCGACGCGTGGATCGTCCCGAACACCAGGTGCCCCGTCTCGGCGGCGTGCAGGGCGGCTTCGAACGTCTCGGCGTCGCGCATCTCGCCGACCAGCACGATGTCCGGGTTCTCACGCACCAGGGCCCGCAGGGCGACCTTGAAATCCATCACGTCGATGCCGATCTCGCGCTGATGGATCGTCGCCTTCTGGTCCTCGAAGATGTACTCGATCGGGTCCTCGATGGTGATGATGTGGACGGGCTTGCGCTCGTTCACATAGTTCAGCATCGACGCGATCGTGGTCGACTTGCCCGACCCGGTCACGCCCGCCAGCAGCACGATGCCCTGAGGCTGCATGGCGATCTCGGCCATCACCGGCGGCAGGTGCAGGTCCTCGAACCGCTTGATGTCGCTGGTGATCAGCCGGCAGGCGCACGAGAGCTTGCCTCGCGCTTGAAACAGATTGACGCGGAACCGGTTGCGCTCGTCGTAGTCGTACGCGAAGTCCACCGACCCGTACTTGTGCAGGTCGGCGGTCTGCTCCTCGTTGAGGATGTGCTTGATGATCTCGAGGTATTCCTCGAAGGAGACGGGCTCGGTGTCGAGGGTCTTCAGGGCGCCCCGCAGCCGGACCACCGGCGCCTTGCCCGTCTTGACCAGGAGGTCCGACGCCCCCAGCTTGATGCACGCTTGCAGGAACTTGCCGAACCGCGTGGCGTGCGGGTCGTGCGTGGCGTCCGGGTCCAGCGTGACGTGCCCTTGGGCCGGGGGGGCCGTGGTGTCCGAATTGAGGCTCATCGTGGTCTCGGCTCCTGCTGGCATGGGGAGGCCTCGCGTGTGGAGTGTCTTGAGATCGGTGTTCTCGCCCCCCCAGCCAGGTCCGGGGCGGGCCGCCGGCCCACCCCGTCGTACGCATCCCGGGCGCTGGTGGTTGCCGGGCGCTCAGCACGATCCGCGGCGGGCCATCGTACCCAACACAACCGGGCCGGCTGAGTATTCCCGGACGCGGCGCGGCGCTAGAACTCCGCGTTGCCCGGCGTGCGCGGGAAGGGGATCACGTCGCGGATGTTGGCCATCCCGGTGCAGAACTGCACCAGCCGCTCGAACCCCAGCCCGAACCCCGCGTGCGGGACCGTGCCGTACCGACGCAGGTCCCGGTACCACCAGTAGTTCTCCCTCGGCAGGCCCGTCTCGGCGATCCGCCGGTCCAGGACCTCCAGCCGTTCCTCGCGCTGCGACCCGCCGATGATCTCGCCGATGCGGGGCGCCAGCACGTCCATCGCGGCGACGGTCCTGCCGTCGTCGTTGAGCCGCATGTAGAACGCCTTGATCTCTTTCGGGTAGTCCGTGACCACGACGGGCTTCTTGAACGTGGTCTGCGTGAGATACCGCTCGTGCTCGGACTGGAGGTCCGCGCCCCAGGCGACGGGGAACTCGAACCGCTCGCCGGAGGACTCCAGCAGCCGGACCGCGTCGGTGTAGGTCACCCGCTCGAAGGGCGACTCGACCATGTGCTCGAGCGTGGCGAGCACCGAGTCGTCGATCCTCTGGTTGAAGAAGGCCAGGTCGTCCGGGCGCTCGTCCAGGAGCGTCCGGAAGCAGTGCTTGAGGAACGCCTCGGCGAGGTCCGCGTTGTCCGAGAGATCGGCGAAGGCGATCTCCGGCTCGACCATCCAGAACTCCGCGAGGTGCCGGCTGGTGTTGCTGTTCTCCGCCCGGAAGGTCGGCCCGAACGTGTAGACCTTCGTCAGAGCCAGGCAGTAGCACTCGACGTTGAGCTGCCCGGAGACGGTCAGGTGGGCCTCGCGTCCGAAGAAGTCCTGTGAAAAGTCCGCGCCGCCCTCGGGCGTGCGCGGCGGGTTGACCGCGTCGAGCGTGCTGACGCGGAACATCTCGCCGGCGCCCTCGCAGTCGCTCGCGGTGATGATCGGCGTGTGGATCCACGAGAACCCGCGCTCGTGGAAGAATCGGTGGATCGCCTGGGCCAGGCCGTGCCGGACCCGGGCGACGGCGCCGAAGGTGTTGGTCCTGGGCCTGAGGTGCGCCACCTTGCGCAGGTACTCGAAGGTGTGCCGCTTGGCCGCGATCGGGTAGGCATCCGGGTCGTCGACCCAGCCGACGGCCCGGATCGACCGCGCCCGCACCTCGACGCGCTGGCCCTTGCCGCCGGACTCGACGAGTTCGCCCTCGGCCTCGATCGCGCAGCCCGCGGTGAGCCGTCGGACCTCGGTCTCGTAGTTCGGCAGGTCCGCCGGCGCCACGATCTGGAGCGTGTCGAAGCACGAGCCGTCCGAGAGGGCCACGAACGACAGCCCGGCCTTGGAGTCGCGCCTGGTCCGCACCCAGCCCTTGACGGTCAGACCCACGCCCGGGTCCGCCGCCAGGGCCTCCTTCACCGACATCCACGCCATCGGCATCCCTTCCTCGTTCTGCGCCGGCGCTCGGCCCGGCCGCGGCGCCCCCGCGTGCGCACGATACCGCGATCGGCCGGGCGCCCCGCCGACGTACACTCGCCGCCGGCATGGACCACTTCACCTACCAGGGCGGCGGGCTGTGCGCCGAGGACGTGCCGCTCGACCGCCTCGCCGACCGGGTCGGCACGCCGACCTACGTTTACTCCGCCGCGACGCTCGAGGCTCACTATGACCGGCTGGCGTCGGCGTTCGCGCCGCTGAGCCCGCTGATCTGCTTCAGCCTGAAATCGTGCGCCAACGGCCACCTCGCGCGTCTGCTGGTCGAGCGCGGCGCCGGTCTCGATGTGGTCTCGGGCGGCGAGATCCACCGGGCCCGCCTGGCCGGCTGCCCCGGCGAGCGGATCGCCTTTGCGGGCGTGGGCAAGACCGCCGACGAGATCGCCTACGCCCTGGGCGCGCCGGGCCGGGGGGCCCTGGCCGGCGCCGAGCCCGGCGGACCCGTCGGTCTGTTCAACGTCGAGTCCGAGCCGGAACTGGCCCTCCTGGACAGGATCGCGGGCGACCTGGGCGTCCGCCCGCGCGCCGCGCTGCGCATCAACCCCGACGTCGACGCCCGCACCCACCGCCACACCACCACCGGCCGGCGCGAGAACAAGTTCGGCGTGGACCCCGACCGGGCCCGCGCGATCTTCCGTGATCGTGCGGCGGACTCGCCGGCGCGGCTGACCGGTCTGCACGTCCACATCGGCTCGCCGGTCTACGACCCGGCGTCGTACGTCGAGGCCCTCGCCCGGGTGCTGCGGCTCGCGGACGACCTGGCCCGATCGGGCGACGTGATCGACACCCTCGATCTGGGCGGGGGATTCGGCGCCGACTACGAGACCGGGCGCTCGCCCACGGCGGCGGACTACGCCCGCGCGATCGTGCCGATGCTGGCGCGGCGCGTGGGCGACGGGCTGCGCGTCGTGATCGAGCCGGGGCGTTCGCTCGCCGCCAACGCGGGCGTGCTGCTGACGCGCGTGCAGTATGTGAAGGAGTCGGAACACAAGCGGTTCGTGATCTGCGACGCCGGGATGCACACGCTGCTGCGCCCGGCGCTGTACGACGCGTTCCACTTTGTCTGGCCGGTGAGGGTGGCGCCGGAGCACGTCCCGCCCCGGCGGGCGGCGGACCCGGGCCTGCCGGGGCTTGTCGAGTGCGACGTCGTCGGGCCTATCTGCGAGAGCGCCGACTACCTGGCGCTGGGTCGGCGCCTGCCGCCGGTCTTGCGCGGCGATCTGCTGGCCGTGTTCGCGGCCGGGGCGTACGGCATGACGCTCGCGTCGCGGTACAACAGCCACCCGCTGCCGGCCGAGGTGCTCGTCAGCGGCGACCGGGCCTCGCAGATTCGCGCCCGCGAGACCCTCGGCGATCTCGTCGCCCACGAGCGGGCCCAGCCGTTACCGCTTTGAGTGGTCGTAGACACCGCGGCCGGTCTTATCGCCCAGGCGGCCGGCGGCGACGAGCTGCCTGAGCAGCGGGCACGGCGCGAACCGCGCCTCGCCCAGTTCGCGGTGCAGGACGTTCATGATGTGCTCGCAGGTGTCCAGGCCGATGAAGTCCGCCAGGCGCAGGGGGCCCATCGGGTGGTTGCAGCCGAGGGTCATGATCCCGTCGATGGCCTCGGGCTCGGCGACGCCCTCCATCCAGGCGCGGAACGCCTCGTTGATCATGGGCATCAGGACGCGGTTGGAGACGAACCCGGCCCGATCGTTGGCCTTCAGCGGCGTCTTGCCCATCGCTTCGGCGAGGGCGACGGTGCGGGCGACGATCTCGTCCGCGGTCTGCACACCCCGGATGACCTCGACGAGTTTCATGACCGGGACGGGGTTGAAAAAGTGCATGCCGACGACCCTCGGCGCCGCGTCGTTCGCCGCTGCCGCCAGCGCCGTGATGCTGATCGACGACGTGTTCGAGGCCAGCGCCACCCGGTCGTCAGTGAACATCTGGGCCAACCGGCCGAACAGCTCGCGCTTGACGGCGAGGTCCTCGACGATCGCCTCGACGACCCAGTCGCACCCAGCCAGGCCGTCGAGCGACGGCGCGTAGGAGATCCGGGCCAGGGCGGCGTCGGCCTCGTCGCGGGTCATGCGCTCCTTCTCCACGGCCCGGTTGAGGAGCTTCTCGTGCAGGGCCTTGGCGCGGTCCAGGGCCTCGGCCGAGGCGTCGTGGACCACCGCGCCAAAGCCCGAGACCGCGGCGACCTGCGCGATCCCGCCGCCCATCTGCCCGGCGCCGACGACCCCGATCCGGCTGACTCCGTGTTCCATCGCTCGCTCCTCTCGCAGGATGACGGGCCAGACGCCCGTCCCACTGACACCAGACAAAAACGCGCGGGACGCCCGCTCCGCGGTGACGTCGAGCGGCTCAGGATGGCGCCCGCCTCGTTGGCCCGCAACCGCCTGCGGGCTCAGCCGGGCGCGGCGTCGGCGGCGACGGCCCGCTCCAGACGGGCCAGCCACCGCCGGGCGGTCGCGGCCTCGGTCGCACGCTCGCCGATCTTTCGCGCCCGCGTGCGCAGGTACCGCGGCCGGAGGTGGTACGTCACCACGTTGAGCCGGCGCACGGCGTGGGTCGTTCGAGCGTACGCCCCCGGGTCGATCGCGTCCTCGACGGCCGCGGGCGCCGCCGGGCGGTAGAGCCGGGCGAGGTTTTCGTCGCGCGGGCCCGACATCGGCTCGGCGAGGCTCAGCCCGGCGACGGCGGCGGCGGCGTCCAGCGTCGCGGCGGTGAAGTTGTAAATGTGCGCCTCATGGAACATCCGCCCGAATCGCGCAAACGGCGCCTCGAGGTTCGGGCACTCGACGTACAGCAGCCCGTCCGGCGCCAGCCGGTCGCGGATCGTTTCCAGCGACGCCACCGGGTCGCGCAGGTGCTCGATGACATGGACCAGGAGCCCGAGATCCGCGGGGTGATCATCGGCGGCGGGCTCGTCGAGCGTCGCGCACCGGACCCGCGCCCGCAGCCGGGCCTCGGCGAACCGCTGGAAGCCGAGCCCCGGCTCGACGCCGGTCGCGTCGAAGCCGGCCCGCTCGAAGACCTTGACGGTGCAGCCGATCCCAGCGCCGAACTCGTGCACCCGCGCCCCCGGCGCGAGCCTCGGCCCCAGCCGGGCCAGCAGCCGCTCGCCCTGGCGCCAGGCGCGCCGCACCCGCTTGGGCGACGGCGTGACCTCGCCGTGGTATTCGGCGCGGTAGCGCTGGGCGTAGAACGCCCGCAGGGCCTCTTCGGTCGGGATGTCCGCGTGGCTGACAAGCCCGCACCGGCGGCAGATCGCGGTCAGCAGGGGCGCGCCGCGGCGGTCACGCGCCGACAGGATCTGGCGCGGCGCGTCGGCGCACAGCGTGCACGGCGACTCGATCGGCTCGCCCGGCAGGGTCACGCGAAGTGGGCGAAGGCGCGATTGGCCTCGGCCATGCGGATCGTCTGCTCGCGGGTGGCCATGGCCTTGCCCTCGCCGCGGGCGGCGTTGTAGAGCTCGTCGGCCAAGCGCTGGGCCATGGGTCGGCCGCGCTCCCCGCGCGCCGCCCCGATGATCCAGCGGAACGCCAGCGACTGCTGGCGCCGACGGTTGACCTGCATCGGCACCTGGTAGTTGGCCCCGCCGATCCGCTTGGAGCGGACCTCGACCGGCGGCTTGACGTTGTCGATGGCCCGGAGGAAGAGCTCCAGCTCGTCCTTGGGCGCCTCGGGGCTCTCTTCCTTCTTCAGGCGCCCGGCGATGATCTTCATCGCGTCGTACATCACGCGGGTGGCGACGGTCTTCTTGCCGTCCTGCATGACGCAGTTGATGAACTTCGCCAGCGTGACGTCGCCGTAGCGCGGGTCGGGGCGGAGCTGGTCCTCGGATTTCGTGATGCGACCGGCCATGTGGGTTCCTTTCGGCTCATCCGCCGCGGGCGAGAGCCGCGGCCCGTGTTCACCCCCGCCGCCGGCCGGGCGGGCGGGGATTACTTGCCATCGTGAGGTCAGAGTTACTTGCCGCGCTTGGCGCCGTACTTCGATCGGCCCTGCTTGCGGCCGTCGACGCCCAGGCAGTCCAGCGACCCGCGAACGACGTGGTACCGCACGCCGGGCAGGTCGCGGACGCGCCCGCCGCGGACCAGCACGATCGAGTGCTCCTGGAGGTTGTGCCCCTCGCCGCCGATGTACGCCGTCACTTCCTTGCCGTTGGAGAGGCGCACGCGGGCGATCTTCCGCAGGGCGGAGTTGGGCTTCTTGGGCGTCATGGTCCGCACCTGGAGACACACGCCGCGGCGCTGCGGCGAGCCGGCGAGGTCGCGGACCTTCGACTTGGCCTTGGGCGAGCGGCGGGGCTTGCGGACGAGCTGATTCAGCGTGGGCATCGGTCGGTCGGGCTCCGGGGCTGGATCGGGCGCGGCCGGGGCGGGCGCCCCGTCGGCGTCGAGCCGGGCAGTCTAGCAGGTCGGGCGCGGCGAGCAAGCCAGGGCGCCATGTCCCCGCGACCGCGCGTCGGGACACCCCGGGGGCCGTGGCCCGTGGATACGCTTCTCTGACGCTAGGGTTTTCTCCCCGCCCGTGAGACCGCGACCGATGCCGATCCCCTACGAGTGCGCCTGCGGCCGACGGTTCACCTTCCGCGACGACGCGGCCGGCCAAGTGGCCCGATGCCCCGGGTGCGGGGCGTTGTTCACAGTGGC
>RFGI01000018.1 GCA_003696725.1 Planctomycetota bacterium
CTGGTGACGATCGAGGCGCCGGAGACGATCGCCGACGGGGCGCGCACGCCCAGCCTGGGCCCGCGAGTGACGCTGCCGACGATCCTGGCGCTGGTGGACGAGATGGTGACCGTCCCGGACGCGGCCCTGGTGCGGGCGATGCGGTTCTTGTGGGGGCGGATGAAGCTGGTGGTCGAGCCGACCGGGGCGCTGGCGACGGCGGCGCTCATGGAGGGGGTGGTCTCGGCGCCGGGCGAGCGCGTGGGAGTCATCATCAGCGGGGGGAACGTGGACCTGGCGCGGTGCGGCGAGTGGTTCGGCTAGGTCCTGTTGGACGGATCAATGCGACGGGCGTCTCACCCAGTGGGACGGGCGTCTCGCCCGTCGTGTTGACGCAAAAAACGGCCGAGACGGCCGCTCCACCGGCTGCCCTCCTCTTGGGAAACGCCTGAGCGAGCCGTCTAGCAGAACCTACGTGCGCGCGGCCTCGTGCCGGAGCTGCCCGCAGGCGGCGGAGATGTCCCGCCCCCGGCTGGCGCGGATGTGGCACGAGACACCAGCGCCGCGGAGGACCGCCTGGAACGCGCGCACGTCCGCGCCCCGGGGCCGCCCGTAGGGCAGGCCCGCGACCTCGTTGTAGCGGATCAGGTTCACGTTGGCCCGCATGGACCGTGCCAGGCGCGCCAGTTCCTCGGCGTGCTCGGGGCGGTCGTTGACCTCGCGCATCAGCGTGTATTCGAGCGTGATCTCGCGCCCGGTCTTCTCGAACCACAGCCGGCAGGCGTCGAGGAGTTCGGCGATGGTGGTGAAGGACGACCATGGGATGAGCGACCGCCGGAGGTCGTCCGTCGGGGCGTGCAAGGACAGGGCGAGGGTGACGGGCCGGTCCAGCTCGCGGGCCAGGCGTTCGATGTATTTGGGCAGGCCCACGGTGGAGACGGTGATCTTGCGGGCGCTGATGTTCGGGCCCCACGGCGCCGAGAGAATCTCGATGGCGCGCTTCACGGCGTCGAAGTTTGTCAGCGGTTCGCCCATGCCCATGAAGACGACGTTGGTGATGCGCCCGACGCCCGGCAGGCGCGACAGCCGCCACACCTGTTCGACGATCCGCCCCGCCGACAGGTTGCCGTCGAGCCCGCCCAGCCCCGACGCGCAGAACCGGCAGCCGACCGGGCACCCGACCTGCGAGGAGATGCACGCGGTGCGGCGCGAGTCGGTCGGGATCATCACGCACTCGGTCTGCCGCGCGGGGTCGCTCGGGGGGCGGCCGAGGTTGGAGGGCTCGAGGATCGGGAGTGTGCGCTCATGGGTGTCGCCCGCGCCGGCCGGCGGCTCGTCCTCATCCCACTGGATGAGGAGTTTCTGCACGCCGTCGGTCGCGGTCTGGTGGGCGAGCGTCCGGCCCGAGAGGAAGACCGCCTGACGGTCGAGAGTCTCGCGGTCACGGCGCGCGAGGTTGGTCATCTGCGCGGGGTCGGCGACGCCGTGGCGGTGCACCCACTCGAGAATCTGATCCGCGCGGAAAGCGGGCATGCCCAGGCCCGTGACGAACTCGCGGAGCTCGGCGGGCGTGAGGCCGAAGACGTGATGAGCAGGGTTGGCGAGCATGGCCGGTCGGCGAGAAGATAGGGTAGAGGGCGGAACAGGCGTGGCGCCGTCACCCGCTCGTTCTGATGGCTGTTATCCGGCGTGAGTTGTCGATCGATTCGGTGCGGGCCGTACAATCGATCGTCGCTCCATCACCACCACCCGAGCGTCGGGACCGGCCGGCGCGACGCCCGCATCGACAGGTGACCGTCATGTTGAATCCATTGAGAATGAGCGCCGCCTTGACCTGCGTATGGGCGGCCGGGACCGCCGCCGGGCAGGGGCTCCGGTTTATGGACCAGACCTCGGCGAGGCTGGTGCTCTCCGTGGCGACATTCACCGACGCGGAAGAGAAGGACATGGCCGCGGCCGACCTCGACGCGGACGGCGATCCGGACCTGGTCGTCGTGCGGAAGGCCCCGTTCTCGGTGGCGGGCCCGCGGCCGGACATCCTGCTGATGAACGAGGGCGGCGTGCTGATCGATCGGACCGCCGAGTTGGCGCCCGGCTTCCTCACGGCGTTCACCGACGCTCGCGACGTGGTGATCGCGGACGTGACGGGCGACGCCTGGCCGGACGTGGTGATCGTCGGGACGTTCGGGAGCCGGCCGCGGCTGTACGTCAACCGCGGGCTCGACGCCGGCGGGGCGTGGCTCGGCCTGATGGATGAGACGGTTTCACGGCTGCCGAGGCTGGCGACTCTGTTGAACCAGCCGTCGGCGCCGAGATTCTGCGCCGGGGCGGCGGGCGACATCGACGGCGACGGCGACCTCGACCTGTATTTCTCGAACTACAACCCCGAGCCGGCCGGGGTGACCGAGGACGTCCTGCTGATCAACAACGGCGCGGGCGTGTTCACCGATGACACGGCGAGCCGGCTCGGCGATTTCCGGTTCTCGGCGTTCAACACCAGCGGTCTCTTCATGGACGCCGACAACGACGGCGATCAAGACATCGTGAAGGTCTCGACGCTGTACGACGTCGCGCCGTGGAACGAGACGGGCGTGTTCCTGCTCCTGAACGACGGCGCGGGTCGGTTCACGGGGTCGGCGCCGACGAGGCTCGCCAGCGTGGATCCGTACATGGTCGCGGCCGGAGCGCTGGACCAGGATCAGCGCCCGGACCTGTACGTCGTCAAAGACACGGACGATCTCACGCTGACGACGGCGGGCGCCGCCGGCGCGGGCTACCTCGTGACGGGAGTGGTGTCGCCGAGGACGACGGAGCTCGGGGGGAACATCCACATGGCGGATGTCGACGGCGACGGCGATCTGGACGTCGGCGTCGGCCCGGTGGACACCGACATCCAGAACTGCGATGGTCCTCAGGCTGGCTCGTTCGAGTTGCTCGCCAACGACGGCGCCGGCGGGCTGTCGGTGATGCCGATCGTCGCGGGGGACGTGCTGTCCCAGCGTCCGCATGATTTTGAATTTCTGGATCTCGACGGCGACGGGATGCTGGACATCGTGATGGGGCTGTGCTCCGGATGGCGTGTCTACATGCAGCAGGAGCCGCCCCCGCCGCCCCCGCCGCCGTGCCCCTTGGATCTCACCGGAGACCGGATCATCAACGCCTTGGACATCACGCTCGTGCTGAACGCCTGGGGCCTGCCCGGCGGGCCGATGGACCTCAACGGGGACGGGGTCGTCGACGGCGTCGACGTCACGTTCATGCTCTCGTCGTGGGGGCCGTGCGATCCGTGACCCCCGGCTCGGCGGACCGGACCGGTCCTGAGTTCACGTCGCGCCGACGGTCAGGGGCGTGGCGCCGTAGGCGTCGGCGGTGATCTCGGGCGGCGTGACGCGGATGCGACGCTGGGAGGGGTCGACGCCGGTCTGGCGCATGATGTCCTTGAGGGACTTGGGGATCTGGAACTCGACGTCCTCGTTGACGGTGGTGCGGAGCTCGATCGTCCCGCCGTGGGTCTCGATCAGATGCTTGCACACGTCGGCGACGAGGTACTCCGGGGCGCTGGCGCCGGCGGTGACGAAGACCGTCTGGTCGGGGCTGAACCAGGCCGGGTCGAGCTCGGTGAGGTCGTCGATGAGGTGGGCGGGGACGCCCTGGTGCTCGGCGATCTCGGTCAGGCGTTTGGAGTTGGACGAGTTCTGCGAGCCGACCACCAGGACCAGGTCGCACTCGGGGGCGTGCTGGCGGACGGCGGCCTGGCGGTTGGTGGTGGCGTAGCAGATATCGCTCGTCGGCGGGGCCTTGATGTTCGGGAACGCCCGCTTGAGGGCGGAGATGATGACCTCGGCGTCGTCCACGCTCAGCGTGGTCTGGGTGAGATAAGTGAGTTTGTCCGGGTCATGGATGGTCAGCGAGGGGATGTCGTCGGGCGATTCGACAACCTGGATGGCGTCGGGCGCCTCGCCGCGGGTGCCGACGACCTCCTGGTGGTCGGCGTGCCCGATGAGGAGAATCTGGTAGCCCTGGCGGGCGTAGCGGATGGCCTCCATGTGGACCTTGGTGACCAGCGGGCAGGTGGCGTCGATCGTGGTGAGGTTGCGGGCGCGGGCGGCGTCGCGCACGGCCGGTGAGACGCCGTGGGCGCTGAAGATGACAATGGCGCCCTCGGGGACCTCGCCCACGTCCTCGACGAAGGTCACGCCGCGCTCCTCGAACCGGCGGACGACGTGCTTGTTGTGGACGATCTCGTGGTAGACGTAGATGGGCTCGTCGGGGCACAGGGCGAGGACCTGGTCGACGACTTCGATGGCCATGCCGACGCCGGCGCAGAAGCCGCGGGGGTTGGCCAGGAGGATGCGCATGGGGTGCTCCGGGTGGCGGGGGCCGGGTGTGCGGGGCATGATGATAGCCGGGAGCGCCGTGTGAGCAGGACCGACGACACGCCGGTGATCGCGCCGCCCACGGGGCGGGCGGGGGTGTTGCTGGACGTGCCGGCGGACGCGTCGGGGCTGCCGATCCCAACCCGGGCGCCGACCCTCGAGGAGGCGTGGGCGTACGTCCGGCGGCTGGCGGGCGGGCACTACGAGAACTTCAGCGTGCTGTCGAGGCTGGTCCCGCCGGACCTGCGCGACGATTTCGCAGCGGTGTACGCCTACTGCCGATGGTCCGACGACCTCGCCGACGAGACCGGCGCGGGCGACGCCGGCCGGGCCGACGCCCGGAGGCTCCTGGCGTGGTGGCGCGGCCAGATGCTCGCGTGCTTTGCGCACGCCCGCGCCGAGCCGGCCGACGAACCCCGGCACCCGGTCTTCGTCGCGCTGGCCCAGACGGCCCGGCGCCACGGGCTCTCGCCCGAGCCCTTCGGGCGCCTGCTCGACGCGTTCGAGCAGGACCAGCGCGTCTCGCGCTACCGAACCTGGGACGAGGTGATGGGATACTGCAAGAACAGCGCCGACCCGGTCGGGCGGATCGTGCTGGCGCTGGCCGGGCACGACGGGTCGCGCCCCGGCGACGCCGAGCGGTTCGCGATGTCCGACGCGACCTGCTCGGCGCTGCAACTGACCAACCACTGGCAGGACGTCCGGCGGGACCTCGTCGAGCGCGACCGCGTGTACCTGCCCAGCGAGGAGACGGGGCTCACGGCCGAGGATCTGCGCCGGATGCTGGATCGTGCCGATGACCCGGCGGCGCGGGTGCGGTACATCCGCGCCGTGCGGCCGCTGGTGGAGCGGACGCGCGAGATGTTCCGCGCGGGCCGGCCCTTGCCGAGGACTCTGGATCGACCGATGCGGCCGGTGGTGTGGCTCTTCGGCGCCGGGGGCGAGGCCGTGCTGTCGCGGATCGAACGGGTGGGGTGCGCAACCCTGTGGGACCGGCCCCGGCTGAGCCGGTCGCGCAAGGCGTGGCTCGTCGGGCTGGCGGCGGCGCGGGCGGCGCTGGCGCGGCGCGGGCGGTAGACTCGGCGCCCGATGCCCGGGGCCGAGCAGAGTGTGGCGGAGGTCGGACTCGGCCGGGCGTACGCGCGCTGCCGAGCGGTGGCGCGGGCGCGGGCGAGGAACTTCTATTACGGGTTGCGGCTTACGCCCGAGCCCAAGCGATCGGGCGTCTACGCGATGTACGCCTGGATGCGCGCCGGCGACGATCTGGTCGACGACGCGGGGGACGCGCGGGCCAAGCGCGACGCGCTGGACCGGTTCGCCACGGCGACCGAGCAGGCCCTGTCCGGCGTCAGACCCGCCGAGCCGGCCCCGGGCGCGCCGGAGATGTGGGCGGCGTTCTCGGACACCGTGGCGCGGTTCGGCGTGGCGCGGGAGGACCTCGAGGCGATGCTCGCGGGCCTCGCCGAGGACCTGGACCACACCGGGTACGCGACCATGGGCGACCTGCGGCGGTACTGCGGGCGCGTCGCGTCGAGCGTCGGGCGTGTGTGCGTGACCATCTGGGGCGTGCGCGACGGCGCCGACCTGGACCGGGCGCGAGCGCTGGCCGACCGCCGGGGCGTGGCGTTCCAGCTGACGAACATCCTGCGTGATTACGCCGAGGACTTCGACGAGGGCCGGGTGTACCTGCCGGCCGAGGCGTTCGAGCGGCGCGGCGTGACGCCGGGCGAGCTGCGCCGGTGGGCGGACCCGGGGGCGTGCGCGGCCCTGGCGCTGGACATCGCCCGCGTCGCGCGGGCGGAGTTCGAGGCGTCGGCGCCCCTGGACGGCCTGATCGACCCGACGTGCGCCCCGACCAGCTGGGCCATGACGCGGATCTACTCCGGCCTGCTGGCGAAGATCGAGGCCAGGCCCGAGCGGATCGCGGGCCGGGCCCGGGTGCGCCTGCCGTCGGTGCGCAAGGCGTCGATCGCCGTGCGGGCGGTCGCGCGGAGCACGCGCGGCCGATGGTGACGCGCCCCGGCGCCGCGCGGCGGGTCATCGTGGTCGGGGGCGGGATCGCGGGGATCGCCGCGGCGGTGCGCCTCGCCGACGCGGGCGTGCGGGTGACGATCCTGGAGACCCGGAAGAAGCTCGGCGGGCGGGCCACCTCCTTCGACGACGCCCGCACCGGCCAGCGGCTGGACAACTGCCAGCACATCGTGATGGGCTGCTGCACGAACTTCCTCGACCTGCTCAACAGGCTGGGCGTCTCGGGGAAGATCGCGTGGTCGCGGTCGATCTGGTGGATCGAGCCGGGCGGCCGGCGCAGCGTGATGCATCCCGGGCTGGCGCCCGCGCCGGCGCACTTCGCGGGGTCGTTCCTGCGGGCTCGATTCCTGGGCGCGGAGGACAAGGTCTCGATCGCCGGCGCCATGCACCGGCTGGCGCGGGCCCGGCTGGTGGACCTGGAGGATGAGACCTTCGCCGAGTGGCTGGCGCGGGCCGAGCAGACCGAGCCCGCGGTCGAGCGGTTCTGGGCGCCGGTGGTGGTCAGCGCCTGCAACGGCTGGCCCGGGCGCGTGGCCGCGTCCGAGGCGGCGCACGTCTTCCAGGAAGGGTTCCTGGCCCACCGCGACGCGGCGAGGATCGGCGTGCCGACGACGCCTCTGGTCGAGCTGTACGACGCGGCGGCCGGCGTGATCGAGCGCGCCGGGGGCGCGGTCCGGCTGGGCGTGTCTGTGGCGCGCTTGGAGCCCAGCGCCGTCGAGACCGCCTCGGGCGATCGGCTCGAGGCGGACCGCGTGATCTGCGCCACGCCCTTCGAGCGGGCCCTGTCGATCGTGGCGCAAGACGTACAAGCCACCGACCCGCGCTTCGCCGCGATGCGCCGGCTGGAGCACAGCCCGATCCTGGGAGTTCATCTGACCTTCGACGCGCCGGTGCTGGACCTGCCGCACGCGGCGCTCGTGGGGACGGGGACGCAGTGGCTCTTCCGAAAAGACGACGCCGGGGCGCGCGTGCACGCGGTGGTGAGCGCCGCAGACCCGTGGATGAGCCTGAACGAGGACGAGATCGTCGGGCGCGTGGTCGAGGACGTCCGCCGGTGTCTGCCCGGCTCGCGGGGCGCGCGCCTGGTCGCGGGCCGGCCGGTGAAGGAGAAGCGGGCGACGTTCCTGCCCACGATCGAGTCCGTGCGCGCCCGGCCGGCGGTGTCGGGCCCCAGCGGCGTGATCCTGGCGGCGGACTACGTGCGGACGGGCTGGCCCTCGACGATGGAGGGCGCCGCGCGCGCGGGATACCTCGCGGCCGGGGCGGCGCTGGGGCTGGACGGGTCGTGGGCGTTGCGGCCGTCGCTTCGGCCGGCGGCGCTGTACCGCGCGGCGCGGGCCCTGGCGGGCGCGGACGACTAACGCACCGGCTCAGTCAGCCGGGGCTTTGGCGCTGGCCGCGGTGGCGCGCTCGTCGGAGAGCGCCACGAGCCGGTCGAAGGCGCCCGGGTCGTCGATGGCGATCTGGCTGAGCATCTTGCGGTTGAGCGTCACGCCCGCGAGGGAGAGGCCGTTGATGAACCGGGAGTATCGCGTGCCCCGCATCCGGCAGGCGGCGGTGATGCGCGTGATCCACAGCCGGCGCATGTCGCGCTTGCGGGCCCGGCGGTCGCGGTACGCGAACTGCCCCGCGCGGGTCAGGGCGACCTTGGCCTGCTGGAAGTGACGGCTCTTGGTCCCGAAGTAGCCGCGCGCCTGGCGGAGGACGCGCTTGTGGGCTCTCTTGCGGGCGGCGCCTTTGCGGACGCGGGGCATGGGTCTTCTCCTTCTGCGCCGGACGGGGCGGCGTGCGGTCAAACGCCGGCTTGAGTCCCGGACAGCGGCAGGTCGTGGGTGGTCTCTCGGGCGAGAAGCCCGGGCGTTGGTCGGTCAGGATCAGTCCGCCGAGGGGCGCTCGGCGGGCGAGGGGCTTCGCGTGATCGCGGAACGTGGCTGTGTGCGCCCGCGCAGCCGGCGTGAGAGCATCCGGCTGGCCCGGCGGATCTCGTTATCGGCGATCATGGTGTCCTTACGGAGCTGGCGCAGGCGCTTGGGCGTCTTGCCGGACTTGAGGTGGCCCGTGCCGCAGGACTTGTGCCTGACCTTGCCGGTCTTGGAGATCTTGACACGTTTGAGGAGGCCCTTGTGGGGCTTGTTCTTGTGCATGGCGGGTGGGTCCGGCGGGGGCCTGGCGGATCGGTGCAGCGGGGCAATCTAGCGGGGCGCCGGCGCCGGGACAAGCGCTCCACAGTGGGGGGATGAGCCCTCGGGGGGCGACATCGGGCGGGCGTGGGCTGGCCGGTCAGGGCCCGACGAAGGCGTCGTCCCGGCCGGCGGGCAGCTCGACGCCCTTGAGCGTGGCGCGGAGCCGGCGTTCGAGCGTCCGGGGCAGCCAGAGGTTGTCGCCCCAGGGGGTCACCGGCGAGTCCAGCCAGCGGACGGAGCGGTCGTTGAAGAGGACGTGCTGGCCGGCGCCGCGGTGCAGGAGGGAGTTCATCAGGGGATCGACGGGGACGCCCTGGCGGGCCAACTCGATGACGGGCGATCGGCTGACCAGGACGACCTGCCGCTGGGGCGAGGACCAGCGGACGGCGTCGGGCCCGAGCAACTGGTACGAGAATGAAACCTGCTCGGGGGCGGCCCAGTCCTGCTGGGCGTCGGCGTCCATGCGGATGGGTGCGTGCGGGTTGGCCGCCGAGGACAGATCCTCCGGCGTGGCGTAGCCCTGGCGGATGAGGACGAAGAGGTTGGCCGAGTGGGATCGGCCGGGCTCGCCGACATCCCACCAGACCACGCCCGGGGCCCGGCCGGCGGCGACGTCGGCGGCCGGCAGGGCGCCGAGGTGGTCGTCGGCGTACATCGAGAACCCGAGGCCGGCGTTCGCGAGGTGGGCCGCGTCGAGGGTTCTCACCTGCTGCCTGCGGAGGCCCGCGACCATGGGCCAGAGGATCGAGGTCCCGATCAGGAGGACCGCGGCGGCCGTCATGAGGTCGGCGAGCGAGGGCAGCCCAAACCGCCGGCGGCGCGGTTCGGCCAGCGCGGCAGCGGTCGCGGCGCGATCGTGACGGTGGATCCGGGCCAGGGTCGCGTCCAGCAGTGTGTCATCCGCGGTGTCGGTGTGTGTGAGGGCCAGCGCCGACAGCAGGCGGTCCGCGGCGCGAGCCCGGGCCGAGTGTTGCGGCTCGACGGCGGCCGGGTCCCACCCGGCGTTGACGAGGGCGTCGACGGCCGCGGCGTCGGCGGGGCTGAGCATGGTTCCGACGGCCTCAGAGGCGCCGGCGGGGGCCGATGCGGCGGGGGGATCGAGCAGCCCCAGCAGGGCCGCGACGCGCTCGGCCCTGTCGCGCACGACGGGGGGAACCCGGGCAGGGTCGAACCCGGCTTCGGCGAGGGCGTCGAGGGCGTCGGCGTCGGCGGGGGACAGACGGGGTGGGTCGTCGGGGTGGCGCATGGGTCGTGTCAGTCGTCGGGGGCGGCCTCGCCGCGGGCTTCGAGCACGGCCTTCCAGTGGCGAGCGAACATCGCGACGGCGGCGTGCAGCCTGGACTTGACCGTCCCGATCGGGATCTGGAGCACCTCGGCTATCTGCACGTAGGTCATCTTCTGGAAGTAGGCGAGCAGGAGGATCTCGCGCTGGCGTTCGGGCAGGGCGTCGACGGCCCGCTGGACCAGGCGGTCCTGCTCGGCGGCCTCGATCGAGTCGCCGGGCGCCGGGGCGTCGAGCTCCATCAGATCGACGTACGTCCGCCCGCTGTCAGCGTCGAGGGGGGCGGAGAGGCCCACCGTGGGCTTCCGGGCGTTTCTACGATGCAGGTCCCGTCCTTTGTTCGCCGCGATGGTGTAGAGCCAGGGCTTGAATCGGCGGGATTCGTCGAACGTCGCCGCCGACAGGTGCACCTGGAAGAACGTTTCCTGGAAGACGTCCTCGGCGGCCTGCCTGCTCCCCATAAACCGGGTGAGGAACCGCATGAGGTCCGCGCGGTGCCGGCCCATCAGGACGCGGAACGCCGTAGGGTCCCCCTCGCGGTGCAGGACCAGCAGCTCCTCGTCCGTCCGATCATCGACCAGCCGGAGGCGCGACGTGGGGTTCGGCTCGGCGATGGCGGGCTTCCTCGCGGGCGTGGCCATGGGGAGGCGTGGGCTCCTGACAGGCGCGAACTGTAGGCGGGGCGCACCGGACCGCGCCCCTCGTCTCCATCGGGTCGGTACGGCTCGGGCGGCCCTGGGTTCGCGCCCCCGAACGCCGCCGGGGCCCAGGCGGTACGATCAGCCGCCCGGGACGGCCGAGAACCCCGAACGCCGGCGCCCCGCGACCACGCAGGACAGGAGACCGACCCAGTGGGTGTGCCCGTCAGCCAGATGTGGACCGTCGCGACCTATGTCCTCGGGCAGCGGATCCGCGGCCACCGGCGCTACCCCCTGGTGCTGATGCTCGAGCCCCTGTTCCGCTGCAACCTGGCGTGCGCCGGGTGCGGGAAGATCCAATACCCGGCCCACATCCTCAAGCGCGACGTCCCGCTCGAGGACTGCCTGCGAGCGGTCGACGAGTGCGGGGCGCCGATGGTCTCCATCCCGGGCGGCGAGCCCCTCCTCTACCCGCACATCCGCGAACTCGTCGACGCCCTGATCGCCCGGCGCAAGTACATCTACCTCTGCACCAACGCCCTGCTGCTGAAGGACAAACTGGAGGCGGGCTGGTTCGAGCCCAGCAAGTATCTGACCTTCAGCGTGCATATGGACGGCCAGGCGGAGCATCACGACTTCGCGGTCTGCCGTGAGGGGACATACGAGAGGGCGGCCGCCGGGATCCGCCTCGCGGTCCAGCGCGGGTTCCGCGTGACGACCAACACCACGATCTTCGACGGCGCCGACCCGAACTCCCTCCGGGCGTTCTTCGACGAGATGATGGACCTGGGGGTCGAGGGGATGATGGTCTCGCCGGGGTACGCCTACCCCAAGGCGCCGGACCAGCGCTCGTTCCTCCGCGAACGGGCCAACACCAACCGCCTCTTCGAGATGGTCCTCTCCAACCGCAAGAAGCGCTGGCGGTTCAACCAGTCGCCCCTGTTCCTCGAGTTCCTGATGGGCAGGCGCGAGTACGAGTGCACGCCCTGGGGCAACCCGACCTTCAACTTGTTCGGCTGGCAGAAGCCGTGCTACCTCCTCCAGGACGGCTACGTCGACACCTTTAAGGAACTGATGGAGACGACCGAGTGGGAGAACTACGGCCGGGCCAGCGGCAACCCCGCGTGCCAGCAGTGCATGGTCCACTGCGGGTACGAGCCCAGCGCCGTGGACCACACGTTCAGCTCCTTCGGCGGGCTGTGGGGCACGATCAAGGCGATGGTCTTCAACCGCTACGCCAACCCGGCGGCGGCCCGGCGGCTCGAGGAGGAGCAGGCCCAGCCCCACGGCCCGATGGCCCACCTCGCGGGCGCTCTGGGTGTCACGGTCGAGGGCAAGCCGGTCAAGCAGGACGAGGCCGTCGAGGCGGCGTAGACGCCGCGATCCGGCGCTACCAGTCGCGCCCCATCGCGCCGCCGGCCGTCGAGACGTACGGGATCCCTGACATCGCATGGGCGTCCGGACGCTGCGGCGGGATCTCCATGCCCGTGTAGAAGGCTGTGAATCCCGCGGGACGCCTCGCATCGAGCCCCCAGCGGCGTTCCACGTGACCGTCGGCAGCAAGGATATTGAACAGTTCACGCGAACCGGGAGCCGCATCGATTCGCTCTTCGTGTGCGCTGTGGTGCGACGCCTTCTCGACCAGCGACGCTTTGTGCGAGGGATGGGCGATGTCGCTCGCCATCACCGGCGCGTGGATGGTGTTGATCTCGGGTGGGGAGGACGACGCAGCCCATCCGGAAGGCGCCGTGAAAAGAGCAAACGAATGGAAGTAGCTGGCTTGTGGGGCCGACATCGGATCGGAAGCAGACAGGTCGCCCGCCCGGTTGTCGTCGGGGGCATCCAGCCAGCGCCCGTGCACGACGGGGCAGCTCAGCGCCTCGATCGCGCGGGCGCGGTCCAGGGCGCCCCGTTCTGTCGCGTAGTCCCGAAGCGGGAATCCCCAGAATGTCATTTCATTGACTGAAAGAACAAACCAATACGCATCTCCCCATGGCGCCGTCCGCAGCACGTCCGGGCTCCCGTTGGGTCGTGTCGGATAGTCGAGCGTCGGCCATCGGCCGGCGTGTTCGGACACGGAGAGCTCATACATGCGCCCGATCCCGGCGAGCCGAGCCCGGCACTCTGAGCCGCCGGCGGCCCGGCGGGCCGACCGCAACGCCGGCACGGTGATCCCGAGTAAGACAGCGATCACGGCGAGGGATACGAGCGCCTCCACCAGCGTGAACGCACCCGCTCGCCGGTCCGATCCCTTGATCGCTGGCGTCGTCAGAACACCACCTGCCAGTTCCGGCTGCCGGACTTGTCCATGAGCTCGACCTGCCATTGGTCCGTTTCCGGGTCGAGGAAGCAATACACGCCCCAGACGAACAGGTGGTCGGGGCTGCTGGCGAGGCGAACGATGATGTGAGCGGCGGCGAGGGTGACGATGCCGCGCTCCTCGAGCACGTCATCGCTCGTCCTCACGGGCGTGCGGAACGGCCGGGCCCACGACGTGCCGTACCCGATCCACCGGTCGACAGTCAGGCCGTGCTGCGACGCGTAGGGCTCGGCGAACCCGCCGTTGGTGCTGCGCTGCGGGAGCCTCGACCGCATGACGATGATGGCGGCGCCGCGCTCGCCGACGCCGACCTCGGCGATGCGCTGCCCGTACGTCCCCATCATCGACGGCCAGAGATCACGCAGCAGTTTCGGCGTGTCCGCGTCCGGGTCCACGGGCCCTTCGCCGTAGTACTCGTAGAGCCATCCGATGGCTTCGCGGAAGGGACGCTGGTCGTGACCTTCGATGTACGGCGCATCAGGTTTGTGCCAGACCAAGTTAGGTTCCCGCGCAGCCAGGCTGAAGTAGGCGTCGGGTGTCGAGAGCGAGCGGACCCGCACATACTCGGCGAGCTTGGTTAGCAGTGCGTCACGCTGCGCGGGCGTCAGGACCTGATCCGGGTCATGGATCGAGGGCTGCCAGGCTTTGACCAACGCGGATGTCGATGAAGTCGCCGGGAGGAACTCCGAACTGGCCCAGTCCGCCTCTTCC
>RFGI01000114.1 GCA_003696725.1 Planctomycetota bacterium
GCCTGGGTGCTGGTGCGGCCGACGGCGCCGGGCATGTTGGCGACGCAATAGTGCACGATGCCGTCGACGATGTAGGTCGGGTTGGCGTGCGTCGTGGGCCTGGTGGTCTCGACGCAGCCGCCCTGGTCGACAGCCACATCAACGATCACGGCGCCGGGCTTCATGGTCTTAAGGTCGGCCCGGCTGACGAGGTTGGGGGCCTTGGCCGCGGGGATCAGCACCGCGCCGACGACGAGATCGGCGCGCGTCAGGTAGTCGCGGATCGCGTGGATGTCGGAGTAGATGGTGGTGACGTTGGCCGGCATGACCTCGCAGAGGTAGCGCAGGCGGTCCAGGTCGATGTCCATGATGGTGACGTTGGCGCCCAGCCCGGCGGCCATCTTCGCCGCGTTGGAGCCGACGACCCCCCCGCCAAGGATCAGGACGTCGCCCGGCTCGACGCCCGGGACGCCGCCCAGCAGGATGCCGCGGCCCTCCTGCGGGCGTTCGAGGTACTTGGCGCCCTCCTGGATCGAGAGCTTGCCGGCGACCTCGCTCATTGGGGTAAGCAGCGGGAGCGTGGTCTTGCCGCCCGGCGCCGGGGCCTCGAGTGTTTCATACGCGACGGCGCAGATCCCCTGCTTCAGGCACCCCTCGGTGAGGGCCTTATCCGCCGCGAAGTGGAAGTAGGTGAAGACCTCCTGCCGGCGTTTCATGAGGGGGATCTCGGCGGGTTGCGGCTCCTTGACCTTGACGACCAGGTCGGCGCCGGCCCACACCTCGGCGGCGGAGTCGACGATCCGGGCGCCGGCCCGCACGTACATCTCGTCGGTGTAGCCGGAGCCCTCCCCGGCGTGGGTCTCGATGAGGACGGTGTGGCCCTCGCGGGCGAGCATCTCGGCGCCGACGGGCAGGAGGCCCACCCGGTACTCATCGGGCTTCACTTCACGCGGGACGCCGACCATCATCGCGGGGCTCTCCTGCCGTTCCTGGCGGCTTGGGTCACGATCGGCGGCGTGACGGGCGGACGGGCCCATCGCCCGCCGGCCGAGCGGGGACCGAGAGTGTACGGTGAGGGGTCTCGGGACGCCCGACGCGTGCCCGCCGGCCCTCTCTCCGCCCCGGACCGACCCCGATGCTCAGACTCACCGCCGCTCTCCCGATCGTGGCCCTGATGGCGCTGGCCGCACGCGCCGTCGCCCAGCCCAGCCCGCAGCTGGAGGAGCTCAACGCCCTGTGGGCCGACATCTCCGACGAGGACCGGGCCGATCTTGTGCTGGTCCCGGCGCTGGCCGCGATGGACGCGCCACCGGCCGCAGCGCGGACGGTCGTCGATGCGGCGATGATCCTCCCGGGCGACCCCGAGTGGGGCTCGGCGCTGGCGTGGGCCGGCGCCCAGCCGCAGCAGGACGCGCTCGACGCGTTCAAGTCGATCACAGAGCGCCGGACCCGGTACACGTTCGCCCAGCCCTACGGCCGGGCCGCTGGCGATGAGGCCGTCCGAGCCGGGCTGTACGTCGATCTGGGCGAACCGGAGCTGATCGCCAACGCGCAGAGCGGCTGGATCGCGGGGCTCGAGCGGCTCGGCGCCTTGGCGCAGATCGAGGCGACCCGGCTGGCTAGCGAGGGCGCCGGCGCCGACGGGGCCGACCTCGTCCTTCGCTGGATCCGGCTGGCGCGGATGTTCGCCGACCGCGAGACGTTCGCCGAGAAGCGGGCGGCGCTGCGCTGGATGCGGTTCGGCGCGGAGCGGTTGCGCGACCTGGCGTATCTCTACCCGGACTCGATCGATGAACTGGAGATGCGCCAGCTCATCCGTTCGCTCAACGACCGCGAGATCATGCTGGACCGGGTGCTGCTGCCCCGGGCCGAGCGGCTGGCGGCGCAGGAGCTCCTGGCCATCACGTTCGTGGAGCGCGGCGGGCCGAACCCCGAGACGTTCGGGCCCACGATGGCGCGGATGCAGAGCCGGGGCCGGCCGCTGCGCCTCTTCGCCCAGGCCGCCCGCTGGCGCCAGATCGGCCAGCAGCACGGCGACTTCTTCGCCACCCGCGACCGGATCGAGGCGGTCTTCAACGATTGGCGCCTGAGGTGGAGCCTCGACCCGCGCGACGTGGTCAACGAGTCCCCGACGGACTACGACCGGCTCGACCGCGGGCGGTACATGCTGATCGCGACGGTCGTGCCGGACCTGGGCGAGCTCTTCGACGAGCGGTTCGCGCTGCGCGTCGAATTGGGCGGGACACGGCTGGCGCTCGCGGTGCGCGGCTACCGCACGGCGACCGGCGCGTGGCCCGAGCCCATCTTCGCCGTCCGGCCCAGGTTCATCCCGGAGATCCCCGTGGACCCGTGGGACCCGGAGGAGAAAGAGCCGTACGGCTACATCATCCCCATGCACGACGGGCCGACGGACGAGCGGGCCACGCCGACACCGCACACCCTCCGTGTGGTGAGCGAGGCCGACGCGGGCGAGGGGCCGGCCATGCCGACGCCGCAGGAGATCGCCGCGTGGATGAGCCGGGGCGGGCCGTTCCCGACCTCTTCACAGATGCTCAGCCAGATCGCGCGCTCGATCCCCGACTCGGTCACGCCGCAGCTGCAACGCCGGGCCAGACAACAATTGCTCAGGGCCTTGACCCAATCCGGGGGCGTCAGCGGCGAGATCCCCTGGTGGGTCAGGCGATTGGCCGAGGCCGACCCGAACGACCCGCGCTCGGACGACGAGATCGTGGCCGACGCGGCGCTGCGGATCCAGTTCGCGCCGGCGTTCAAGGCGGCGTTGCTGCGCCTGGCCGAGCAGGAGAGCCCAACACTGGATGAGATCCGCACGGGGATCGCGAACGTGGTCCTCGGCCTGCTCGCCAGCGGGAGCGCATCGGTCAGCGCGGCCGGCGGTTTGTTCGGCGTCCCTTCCTTCGAACGCGTGTACGACGACAGCGAGTTCATCCTGTATTCCCGCGGGCCCGACGAGACGGACAACCGGGCGGCGGCCGTCGGCCCGGGGGGCGACGACATCCTGATCTGGCCCCCACTTTTCAGTCTCGTGCGCGAGCAGGCCGGCGGCTGATCGGCGACGCCGAAACAGCGCCGGGGCCGAGGGCCTCGAAGGGGCGCCCGGCCGCCCGGCGCACCACACACGACCACCTCTTGACCCAAGACCCATGACAGACACCGGCTCGCACAAACTCGTCATCATCGGCTCTGGCCCCGCCGGCTGGACGGCCGCGATCTACGCCGCCCGCGCCAGCCTCGGCCCCGTGGTGTACACCGGCGTTCCCAAGCAGAACCCCTCGATCGTCCTGCCGGGTGGGCAGCTCATGCTCACCACAGACGTCGAGAACTACCCCGGCTTCCCCGAGGGCGTCACCGGCCCGGAGATGATGAGCCTCTTCCAGAAGCAGGCCGAGCGATTCGGCACGACGGTCGTCGGCGAAGACATCGAGTCGTGCGACTTCTCCCGGCGTCCCTTCGCGCTCAAGACGAGCGGCGGAGGCGTGGTCCACGCCCACGCCGTGATCGTCGCCACGGGCGCGACGGCCAACTGGCTGAACCTGCCCAACGAGCAGCGGCTGGCGCAGTCCGGCGGCGGGGTCAGCGCCTGCGCGGTGTGCGACGGCGCCCTGCCCATGTTCCGCGACCAGCCGCTGGCCGTCGTCGGCGGGGGCGACACGGCCATGGAGGAGGCGCTCTACCTGACCAAGTTCGCGTCCAAGGTGTACGTGATCCACCGCCGGGATGAGCTCCGCGCCAGCAAGGTGATGCAGGACCGGCTCTTCGCTCAGCCGAACGTCGAGATGATGTGGAACAAGGTCGTCACGGACGTCCTGGGCGAGGACCGTGTGACCGGCGTCGAACTCGAGGACACGACCACCGGCGAGCGATCCCACCTGGAGATCAAGGGTCTGTTCATCGCCATCGGGCACACGCCCGCGACGCGGTTCATCCGCGAGAGCGGGCTCGAGTTCGACGACAAGGGCTACATCCGACTGGCGACACGCTCGAGCGCGACGAACATCGAGGGCGTGTTCGCGGCGGGCGACGTCGCCGACTCGGTGTACCGCCAGGCCGTCACCGCGGCGGGGATGGGATGCCAGGCGGCGCTGGACGCCGAGCGGTGGCTCGGATCCATGGGCGTGCATTGACGCCGTGGGCACTCCGGCGCCAGGGCTCCGCCATCTGATCGACGGGAGTGCGGCGACGTGGTCAGCGCTCGCGGCGGTGTCGGCCCTGATCGAAGTCCCGCGGTTCGATCACTTAGTCGAGATTCTCGGCGGACGACGCGCCCGGGCCCGCGCCGCGCGGGCGGGCGTCGCCCCATCAGCCGGCGGACGGCCCTCCGGCCCGGTGTTCACGCTGGCCTGGGACGACGCCGGCGAGGGTCATCGGCGTCGGCGCGGATTGCCCGGCTGGCGAGTCCCGGGCCCGATCCCGCCGCGACCCGCCCTGATCGCCGGCGCCGAGCAGGCCGCGCGCACGCTGCGGTTGCGCGATGGGGTTCGCGCCGCGGCGCTCTTAGGCCGGGCGGGCGAGGATTACGAACCCGGCGATCCCGCGCTGCTGGCGGGGGTGCTGGGGATGGCCGGCCGGCCGGTCGTGATCGTCGTGCTGGACGGCCCGGGACCGAGCCGGCGCGACCGCCGCGCCCTTGAGTGTGTGGCGCCGGCGTCGGGTGTCGTCGTCGCCGACGGCCCGCCCTGGGCTGTGCTGGCCGCGTGCCGGTGGGCCCTGACACTGGCCCCGATCGGCGAGGCTTCGGCGCCGGTTGAGGACGACGCTCGCTGGGCGAGGTCGGCCGGGGCGCCCGTCATCGGACCGGCGCCAGCGGGCGTGCGCGACGAGCGTGACTCCCGTCGGCTGCGATACCTCGCGGCGCGGTCGCTCAGCCGGGCGCTGGCGTCGGAGCCGACGGCGCCTCCGGGGCCGACGCTCCGCGACGGCGCGTTCGACGATTGGCTCCGTGATCTGATCGACACGATCGCGGCGGACGCCGGTCAGGACGGCTCGGACTGGGCCTCGGCGTCGTCCTCGTCGAGCGCGGGCGGCGCGGCGCCCGGGGCGGGCTGAGCGCCTCCTTCGCCGGCGGGCTCGATCCGGGGTGTGATCGTGAGCGTGACGGGCTCGAGCCGGCTCTCGACGGTGACCGTGTCCGGCAGGCCGAGGATCTCGGGCGTCTTCGAGGTGATCCGCTGCTCGAGCTCGTCGCTCGACAGGCGCAGCGTCGCGATCACGCGGAGGTCCCCCGACCGGATCCGCTGGATGACGTCGCTGGGACCGACGAGCACCACGTCGCGGAGGACCACCGGCGAGACCTCGATGTCCCACCGGTTGATCTCCGTCGGCGGGGTCTGCGGCCAGATGGGCACGGACGCCTGCGTGATGCGCTCGGTCGTGCTGCGCACGGTGAAGGTGAGCGTCACCGTCGCGGGCTCGACCGACACGCCCGGGTTCGCGGCCAGGGCGTCGGGGAGGACCACGCGCGCCTCGTGCTGCTGCGGCCCTCCCTGCGGCAGAGAGTCCAGGACGGCGCGCGGGAGGCGCGCTTCGACGCCGGTGTCGATCAGGCTCTGCCCGATCTGGTCGCGCACGCGCGACGGCAGGAGCACCGTCACGGCCGCGGGCGACGACGTGATCTCCCCGACCGTGGCGACCCCCGTTAGCGCGGGGCGGAGCGGGACCGAGTCCAGCCGGACCAGCTCGTCGACCTCGACCTCGACGGTGCGCGGCTCGATCGACGCGATCGTGACGCCGGCGCGGTCCAGCGGCGGGTTCTGAAGGAGCGCCTCGCGCAGGTCGATGACCTGCCGCCCGCGTTGGGCCGCAAACGCGGGGCCACCCACGAAGAGGTCCACCCCGCCGGCGACGGCGCGGACGGCTTCGTCCACCGCGACGCGGGCGCCTTGGATGCGCACCGCCGCCACCCCCGACCAGCCCGAGTCGACCGGCTCGACAATCCACGCCGACCCCGCCGGCGCCGACAACCGGATTCTCAGGTCGAGCGTCCGCTCGCTGACGGACTGCGCCTCGGCGAAGAGCCACACCAGGGCCGACACCAGGGTGATCGTGGCCCCGTGCCGAAGGCCCGCGATGAGGTTGGACCGGCGTTCGGGGCTCACGCGGCTTCCTCCTTCTTCTTGGGCGTCGGTCCGGGGGCGGCGTCCTCGACGGCCTGGTCCTGGTCCAGCGGGTTGTCCGGCTCGTCGGCGATCTCGGGGAGCGGGCGGGCCTCGACCTCCGGCGCCCCCAGCCGGCGCAGCAGCTCGGCTCGCAAGGCCTCGGGCGTCAGCCACTGCATCAGCTCCCCGCGCTCAGCGAGGCTGATCGAGCCGGTTTCCTCGCTGACCACGATGACGATGGCGTCGACCACCTTGGTCAGCCCGATCGCGGCGCGGTGCCGCGTGCCCAGCTTGGCGTCGCCGACCTCCCCGGGGTCGGCCAGCGGGAACTGGACGCCCGCGGCGAGGATGGTGTTGCCCCGGATCACCACGCCCATGTCGTGCAGCGGGGAGTTGGGCCAGAAGATCGCCTGGAGCAGCGGCGCCGACACCTCCGCGTTGATCCGCCGGCCCGTCTCGATGAACTCGCGCAGGCCCACGCTCCGCTCGATCGCGAGGATCGCACCGAACTTGCTCCGGCTCAGGAAGGCGCACGCGGAGACGACCGCGTCCACGACGGGCACGACGTCTTCGCGGGCCGGCCGGAAGAACCCCCCCTCGCCGAGCCGGATCATCGCCCGCCTCAGTTCCGGCTGGAAGATCACCACCAGGCCCAGCGCGAACATCCCGATCACGTTGTCGAACAGGAACGCCAGCCGCTCGAACCGCTCCAGCGGGATGACCAGCCGGATGACCAGGGCCGCGACGGCCAGGATCAACGCCACGCGGACCGCGGCGGCGGCGCGCGTCCCGCGCACGAACCGCCACAGCAGGTACACCATCCCCCAGATGACCGCCAGCTCGACCAGCGCCTCCCACCAGGCGTACCCGCCGAGCCGGTCGATCAACTGGCGGATTGGCTCGAAGCGGATCACGTCGGTCGGCTCCCGGCCGCGGCCCTGTCGCAGCGCGGGTCATCGCTAACGACTCCTGCCACCCTCGCCGAGTATATCGGTCCGATGGGGCCCGATCGCCGGCGGCGGCGCGCTCAGATCACCCCAGCGTGCCGGCGGACGACGCCGTCGACGATCTCCACCGCCCGGTCGGCGCGGTCGGCGATCGCCGGGTCGTGCGTCACCATCACGATGGTCTGTCCCAGCCGATCGCGGACCTCGGCGAGGCTGTCCAGGATGACGGCGCCGGTGGCCCGGTCCAGGTTGCCCGTGGGTTCGTCGGCCAGGAGCACCGGCGGGTGGTTGACCAGCGCCCGGGCGATCGCGGCGCGCTGGCGCTCGCCGCCGGAGAGCGCGCGGGGTCGGCGGTGGCTCAGACGCCCGATCCCCAGCGCGTCGAGGAGTTCGGACGCCCCCGCACGCACCGCGGCCCGCTCTCGGAGGTAGCCCAGCCGGCCGCGGCCGACCATCGCCCCCAGCATGACGTTCTCGAGCACGGTCAGCTCGGGGAGCAGGTGATAGAACTGGAACACGAAACCGACGCTCCGTCGGCGGTAGGCGTTGAGCGCCGATTCCGAGAACCGGGCGAGGTTCTGCCCCTCGAAGAAGACGCCGGAGTCGGCGTCGGCGCCGTCGGGCCGGTCCAGCCCGCCCAGCAGATGCAGCAGCGTGGACTTGCCCGAGCCCGACGCGCCCAGCACCGCGACGAACTCCCCGCGCGCCACCGCCAGATCGGCGCCGCGGAGCACCGGCACACGCGCCCGGCCAAGCCGGTACGTCTTGCGCAGGTCGCGGGCTTCCAGGATGGGCGTCTCGTGGACCATGGCCGAGGTCGGCGTGCGAGGTCACTCGTAGCGCAGGGCGCGGACGGGGTCGAGGCGGGCGGCCTTGATCGCGGGCGCCAGCGCCCCGACGACGCTGAACGCGACCCCCCCGGCGAGCACCAGCGCCGCCGCCGCCGGGTCAACCCGGCTGGGGATCTCGGGGAAGTAATAGATCGAGGGATCCCACACGGTGATGCCCAGCGCCGCGCCGAGCCAGTCGTGGATGGGGTTGATGTTGGTGACGATCACCCACGCCGCCGCCCCCCCCAGCGCGGACCCGACCAGTCCCACCACGGCGCCGTAGCGCAGGAACAGCCAGGCCACTCCCGGCCGGCTGGCGCCCAGCGCCCGCAGGATGCCGATGTCCTTCACCTTGTCGCTGACCATCGACCAGAAGATCGCGAAGACCAGGAACACGGCCGTCAGCGAGATGAACCCGAACAGCGTCACCGTCAGGGCGATCTCTTTCTTCACGGCGGCGATGAACGTCCGCACGCCGTCGCGCTCCTGCCAGGTGTAGATGCGGACGAAGGACGGGTCGGGGACGCCCGGCCCGTGCGCCGCGGCGAAGCCGGCGTAGGCCCGCTGAGCGGCGGCGCGGGCCTCCTCGGGCGTGAACCCCTCGGCGGCGCGGACCATCACCGTCGTGACGCGCGCGGGATCGACGCCGGCCGGCTCGGGCTCGACGAAGCGGTCGCCCGCGCCGTCCACGGAGAAGGGATCGAACCCGGTCACGCGTTCGGCCGCGTCCATCCCGAGCATCTCCTGCACCGCGTCGAGGCGGATCAGCGCCGTGTTGGCGTCGACCTCGTAGAGGCCCGTCTGGAACTCGTTGGCGATTGGGAACCGGCGGGCCTTGACGTCGATCGCGGCGCCGCGCTGCGAGATCGGCAGCACGCTGATCGTGACCTCCTCATCCGGCATGAACCGGAACCGCGGGATCGCCACCCCCCCGGGCGCGCGCTGGTTGTAGCCCGTCGCCCAGAGCCCGGGGACGACGGCCGGCCGCGGCGCCCCGGTGGCCGGGTCGGGCTCGGTGAGCGTCAGGGCGTGGGCCAGGTATTCACCGCCGATGGTGAGGCGCGGGTCCAGCCGCTCGCGATCCTTGGGCAGCGGCCGGTCGATCGGCTTCCACCAGATCGTGTCGCGGTACGCCGTGACCCGGTCGTAGGACTCGCCGTCAACGCCGATGAGCCGCCAGATCCGAGGCTCGCCGTCGGGCAGCCCCACCAGGGCGAGGGTCTCGATCGTCGGCGTGGTCGTGGCGATCTCGGGCTCGGCCTCGAGGCGGCTCATCAGATCCTCGTAATGCGGGATGCCGCTGACGGGCCAGGTGACGGCCGCATCCCCCATCATCGTCCGCCCCGACGCGAGCAGCGACGCCAGGAACCCGCTCATCACCGACCACACGATGAGCACCATCGCCGTGCACAGCATCACGGCCAGCGCCGCCAGCAGCGGCATCACCCGGCTCGTGAGATACCGCCGTGTCAGGAGCGACTGGTACACGCCGCGATCCTATCGCCCCCATCTGGCCCGCGGCGATCGAGCGTCGCGCCGCTCGCGATCGTCGCCTCAGGCGACGGCCCGGCGGGAGCGGGCGGCCTTGCTCTTGCCGACCGTCCGCTGGTCCGGGGTCGCTCGGCGTTCGGGCTCGTCGGTCATGGCCTCGACGAGTTCGTCCGGGGTCTCGGCCCAGAGGTCGGCGCCGATCTCCTCCGCCAGACCCTCGGCGCGGTTGAACACGCCCCCGCCGACGATGACCTGCACGCGTCCCGACGCCGGGCTGCACGCGCCGATCTCGTTGAGCGAGTCGATCAGCCCGCGGATCTCCGGCAGGTCGCGCGGCGAGGAGGCGAAGATCACCAGGTGCTCCGGCTTCTCCTCTTGCACCCGGCCCAGGATCTCGTCCATCGCGATCCCCCCGCCGGCGAACCGCACGTCGTACCCCTCGGCCTCGAGCAGGTCGACGGCCATCTGCGCCGCGAGTTCGTCGGCGTCGTTGGGCCCGCACACCGCGAAGACCCGCCGCCCGATCTCGCCCTTGCGCTCCAGCCGCAGCGCGGCCTGGTCCACCAGCACGCGCAGCAGCCGTGTCGCCAGGCGCCGGCCGAGCGTCGAGAGCTGGTCGTTGCGGTAGAACGTCTCCACCCGTTCGTACACCGGCCAGAACAGGTCCGTGATCACGCGATCGGCGGGGACGTTCTGCTGATCAAAGACCTCCGAGACGATGGCGCGGGCCTCGCGGCGGTCGCCGGACACCAGGGCGTCGAACAGGCGGTCGAGCAGGATCTCGTGGCTCACTCGTGTGCTCCTCACGGGCGGTCGGGAAGGTCGGCGGGCCCCGGGCCGACGGCCGGTCCGGCGCCCATCACGCCGGCGATGGGGCGACTATCGGGGACGCCGACGGGCCCGACCCAACCATCGCGCGGGCTCACCCAACACACGTCCGAAAAGATCCTGCGCGTCCAATAACCGGCGCGCCTACACACGCACGCCGCGGTGGCACACGCACACGCCGAAGGTCAGCGGCCGCTGCTCGATCTCGGTGAAACCGCCGTCGCGCAGGAGCTGCGCGATCGCTTGGCGGTCGAGGAACGTCTCCACGGACCGCGGCAGGTAGCGGTACGCGCCGCTGCGGTCCCGGCTGATGAGCGTCGCCGTGATCGGCATGATCCGCCGGCAGTAGAGATCGTTCAGCCACGCCAGCACGGGGCTCGCCGGCCGGTCGAACTCCAGGATCACCAGCCGGCCGCCCGGGCGGAGCACCCGGTGAAACTCGTTCACGGCCCGGGCGGGGTCCGCGACGTTGCGCAGCCCGAACGCGATCGTCACCACGTCGAACGCGGCGTCCTCGAACGGCAGGTCCATCGCGTCGGCCCGGACGTACTCGATCGGCGCCGACTCCGCGATCGGCGGCTTGGCCCGCGCCCGCTCGAGCATCTCGTCGCAGAAGTCCGCGCCCACGACGCGCCCAGCGCCAGCACGCGCAAGGAGCCTCGTCAGATCGCCCGTCCCGCAGGCCACGTCCAGCGCCCGCTCGCCGGGCCTCACGCCCGCTGCGCGCACCGCCGAGCGTCGCCAGGCCCGGTCCCGCCCGAAGGAGTGCAGGCGGTTGTTCAGGTCGTATCGCGGGGCGATTGAGGCGAACATCCGGCGTACGCGCTCGGGCTTGTCGTCCGTCGCGTGCGGGTCGCCGGCGAGGTCGGCGCCGGTCCACGCGGGCGCCGGGGGTTCGGGGTCTCGCGTCGCTGGGGGCATGGACGGGCGATCGTAGGGCGGACAGGCCCCAGTGGCACGAGCGCCGCGGGCGTGCGAAGATGCGCCGTCCACTGGAGCCGCCGCGATGCTCACCCGCTCGATCCGACCCCGCCTGCTGATGCTGCTTCTCGTGGTCGGCCAGGGCGCCTGGCTGCTCGGCGGCTGCACGACCAATCCCGCCACCGGCCGGCGGCAGTTCGACCTGATCGGCCGGCAGCGCGAGATCGCCATCGGTGAGGAGGCCAAGCGCGAGATCGCCGCCCAGTACGGCGGGCCCGTCGACGACCCCTACATGCAGTCGTACGTCCGCGGCGTCGGCCTGAGCCTCGTCGAGCACGTCGAGGGCGACTACGGCGAACTGCCGTGGGAATTCACGGTGCTCGATTCGGACGTCATCAACGCCTTTGCGCTGCCCGGCGGGAAGGTCTTCATCACCCGCGGGCTGGTCGTCCGGCTCGACGACGAGGCGATGCTCGCCGGCGTCCTGGGGCACGAGATCGGGCACGTCACGGCCGAGCACGCCGACAAGCAGCTCTCCGAGAAGCTGGCCTTCTCGATCGGGCTGGCCGGGGCGGCCGTCGCGGCCGGATCCTCGGATTCGGATTGGGTGCGGGCGGGCGTGCCGCTGCTCGTGGGGGTGGGCGGCTCGGGGTTTCTCCTCAAGTTCAGCCGGAATGACGAACTCGAAGCCGACGCCCTGGGCATGCGCTACATGGCCCGGGCGGGGTACGACCCGCGGGCGCTGCGCGACGTGATGATCGTGCTCGAAGACGCCTCGGGCCGCGGCGGTCGGGAGGCGGGCGGCGCCCGACCGCCGCAGATCTTCAGCACCCACCCATACCCCGAGACGCGCATCGCGAAGATCGACGAGCGCCTGGCCCGCGAGTACCCCCCAGAGGCCCGCACCGGGCTGGTGCGCAACCCTGAGCGGTTCCGCACGCAGGCGCTGTCGCGCCTGCCGGCGCCCGAGTGAACCGTCCGCGCGCGAGCCGCAGTCAGGTCGACTCCGGCAGGTAGTCGCCCACAACATTCCACTCCATGCCGTTGCCCCATCCGGCGCCGTGGTCGCTGGTGATGCGCTCGAGGGCGTTGGGCCCGATGCGGTGGTCGCCGAACGCCAGGAGTTCGAGGACCGCACCCGGCCGGAGGTGCCGGCTCGCCCAGGTGATGGGTGAGTCGCCGTGGGCGTCGCGGGCTTCCCGGTCGGCGCCGTGGTCGAGCAGCGTCCGGATGATGGGCCCGTCCGCGTACGCCGCGGCCCGGTGCAGGGGCGTCTCGCCGCAGCAGCGCACGTCGCGCATGAACGCGCCGGTCTCGGCGCCGGGCGTCGTGCGGGCGTTGACGTCGGCGCCGCGCTCCAGCAGCAGGCGGACGACATAGAGGTAGTACGGCCGGCCGGCCTTGGCCAGGGCGCTGTGCAGCGCGGTCTCGCCCGTGTCGGGATCGGCGAACGCGGCGTCGGCGCCGTGCGCCAGCAGGAAGTCGCACATCTTCCAGTGGCCGAAGAACGCGGCGTTTTCCAGTTCGCGGTCCGGATCGATCGCGGAGAGATCGCCGCCCGCCTCCAGCACGGCTTTCATCGCGGTGACGTCGCCGTAGTACACGAACCACTGAAGGACGTTGACGCGGCCCTCGGCGATCGACTCGCGCCAGCCCTCGGACCGCAGCAGATCGAACACAAGGTCCGTCCGCCCGCCGGCGATCCGCTCGAGGATTCGATCGGGCATCGGTCGGCGCCCTCAATCAGACTTCGATCGACGACACCGGCGCGTCCGTCAGGATCTCGGCCCCGGTCTTCTCGACGACCTCCTCGGTCGTCACACCCGGGGCCAGCTCCGTCAGCCTGAACCGCCGGCGCTGCTCGTCCATCACCAGCACGCACAGATCCGTGATGATCATGTCGATGCAGCGCTGCCCGGTCAGCGGGAGCGTGCACTCCTTGAGGATCTTCGGGTCGCCCTTCTTGGTGACGTGCTCCATGGTGACGACGACCTTGCGGACTCCGGCGACGAGGTCCATGGCGCCGCCCATCCCCTTGACCATCTTGCCCGGGATCATCCAGTTGGCGAGGTCACCCTCCTGGCTGATCTGCATGGCGCCGAGGATCGCCAGGGCCACGTGCCCGCCGCGGATCATCTCGAACGATTCGCTCGAGGAGAAGAACGCGGCGCCGGGGACGGCCGTGATCGTCTGCTTGCCGGCGTTGATGAGATCCGGGTCGACCTCGTCCTCCGTCGGGAAGGGGCCGATCCCCAGGAGCCCGTTCTCCGACTGAAGCCAGACCTCCATCCCCGGCGGGATGTGGTTGGCGACCAGCGTCGGCATCCCGATCCCGAGGTTGACAACCATCCCGTCGCGGAGTTCCTTCGCGGCCCGTCTAGTGATCTCGTCGCGTGTCAGCGCCATGCCCGGCAGGATACCACGGGCCCGGCGCGGTACGGTTCGGCTGATGAACACCGCCCGCGTCACCTTCGAGAGCGAGTCCGGGCACGCCCTGGCCGGGGCCCTCGACATGCCCGAGGGCGCGCCTCGGGCCTACGCCCTTTTCGCCCACTGCTTCACCTGCGGCAAGGGGCTCACGGCGATCCGCCGGCTCAGCGAGCAGCTCACCGCCGAGGGGATCGCGCTCCTGCGCTTCGACTTCACAGGGCTTGGCGAGAGCGAGGGTGAGTTCGCCGACACCACGTTCTACAGCAACCTGCTGGATCTCCGCGCCGCCGCCGCATATCTGGCGCGGGAGCACGAACCCCCCGCGGCGCTGATCGGGCACAGCCTCGGGGGGGCCGCGGTGCTCGCGGTCGCGTCGTCGATCGAATCCGTCCGCTGCGTGGCGACGATCGGGGCGCCGGCGGACCCCGCCCATGTCTCGCATCTGCTCAAAGGCGCCGAGTTCGACGAGCGAGGCCGGGCCGAGGTCAGGATCGCCGGGCGCTCGTTCACGATCGGTCGGGAGTTCATCGAGGATTTGGATCGGCAGGACCTGCCGGCGCGTGTGTCCTCGCTCGGCGTCCCGCTGTTGATCTTTCATTCGCCGGTGGATGCGGTCGTGGGGATCGAGAACGCCGAGCGGCTGTTCAAGGCAGCGAAGCACCCGCGGTCGTTCGTGTCGCTGGGGCGGGCGGACCATCTGCTCAGCGACGCCCGCGACGCGGCGATGGTCGGGCACATGCTCAGCGCGTGGGCGTCGAGGTACATTGACGCCTGAGCGCGGCCCGGACGCCGCCGCGAGGAGGCGCCGTTGACCGCCACTGTCATCGCCTGGCTGCCAACGGCGTACCTCGTCAGCGAGTGGGTCATCCGCATCGCGATGACGCCGGTGGTGGTGCGACGGCGCCCCCCGACGAACGCCCTGGCGTGGCTGGCGATCGTGTACTTCCTGCCGTGGGCCGGGCTGGTCGCGTACGCCCTGGTCGGCGAGCGTCGGCTTGGCCGGCTCCGGCTCCGGCGTCGACGGGAGGCCGCCCACGCCTGCCGGGCGCGCGGGTTGAGCCGGGCCGCCCAGCAATATGTGATCAGGCCCGCGGTCGCGCCCGAGCAGGACGATCTGGTCATGCTGACCGAGCGCCTCAGCGGCCTGCCCGTCCAGGGGGGGAACGCCGTCGGATACGAGGCCGACACCGATCGCGCCGTCGACAAGCTGATCACCGACCTCGACGCGGCGGCGGACCACGCTCACCTGCTGTTCTACATCATGCGCGCCGATGGGACGGGGCGGCGCGTCGCTGACGCGCTGACCCGGGCGGCGCAGCGCGGCGTGCGCGTGCGGGTGCTCCTCGACGCGGTCGGCGCCGAACCGGCGCTGCGGGTCCTGGCCCCGACGCTGCGCCGGGCGGGGGTCGAGGTCGCCGCGGCGCTGCCGGCGGGCGTACTGCGGCAGTGGTTCCGCAGGCTCGACCTGCGCAACCACCGCAAACTCGCTGTGATCGACGGGCGCGTGGCCCACACCGGGTCGCAGAACCTGGTCGACGCGGACTACGGCGGGCGGAGGGCCGGGCCCTGGCGCGACCTCATGGTGCGCATCGAAGGCCCGGCCGTGGCCACCCTCCAAGCCGTGTTCCTCGAGGACTGGTTCGCCGAGACGGGCCGGCTGCCGGACGAGCCGGGCCTGTTCCCACGGCCCGAGGCGCGCGGGCCGACCGCCGTCCAGCCCGTTCCCAGCGGGCCCGACGACCCGCGCGACACCTTCCGCAGTGTGGTGATCGCGTCCTTGTATGAGGCGCAGCGGCGGGTCATCATCACGACGCCCTACTTCGTCCCCGACGACGGCGTGGTGCAGGCGATGCGCCTCAACGCCCTGCGCGGGGTGCGGATCGACCTGGTCGTGCCCCGGCGCTGCGATCACGTTCTCGCCGGGGCGGCGGCGGCGGCCCGGTACGGCGACCTCCTGGACGCGGGGGTCACCGTCCACCAGCACGGCGCCGGCCTCCTGCACGCCAAGACCATGAGCGTCGACGACGCCTTCGCGCTGGTCGGGTCGGGCAACCTCGACTCGCGCTCGTTCTTCCTGAACTTCGAGCTGAGCCTGATCCTGTACGGCGCTGAGGCGACCGGCCGACTCCGCGCCGCGCAGGAGGCGTACATCGCCGAGTCGGCCGCCCTCTCGCGCCGGGCATGGGCGCAGCAGCCGGCTTGGAAACAGACCGCCCGGTCGATCGCGGCGCTGGCCGGGCCGCTGCTGTAGGGTGTGTTTGAGGGATCACCCCGCGGAGACGCGGCGTCGGAGCAAGCCGGTGGGACGGCCGTCTCGGCCGTCTTCAAACCAGCATCGACCGGCGCGACGCTTGTCTCACTGATCTGTCAAACAGATCCTTGTCGTTCTGATGCTCAGCCCCACCACCAGCGCAGCCGAGCCCAGGAGGCGAGCGACAGCGCGATCCCCTCGATGACAAAGGCCACGATCTCCCGCCGGGTCTCGCCGGAGACGAACGCCAGGATGATCGCCGCGAGCGGGCCGCCGACCAGGAGCAGCCGGGCGAAGAGATCGACGAGGCGATCAAACTCGATCACGACGGCGCGGCCCTGACCGTCCGCTGCTCGATGCGCTTCTCGCTCTCGGTGACGACGATGTAGTCGACGTAGGCGCTCGGCGTGTGGACGTGGTCGGGGTCGATCTCGCCGGTCTCGACGAGGCGCTCGACCTCGGCGACGGTGACGGCGCCGGCCTGGGCCATCATGGGGTTGAAGTTGCGGGCCGTCTCGTGGTAGACGAGGTTGCCGGCGCGGTCGGCGGTGTGGGCCTTGACGAGGGCGAGATCCGCGCGGAGCCAGGTCTCCATGAGGTACACCCGGCCGTCGAACTCGCGGGTCTCCTTGCCCTCGGCGATGGGCGTGCCGACGCCGGTGGCGGTGAAGAACGCGGGGATGCCGGCGCCGCCCGCGCGGATGCGTTCGGCGAGGGTGCCCTGCGGGTTGAACTCGATCTCGAGTTCCCCGGCGAGGAACTGCCGCTCGAACTCCGCGTTCTCGCCGACGTAGGAGGAGACCATCTTTTTGATCTGGCGCGTCTGAAGGAGGAGGCCGAGGCCCCAGTCGTCGACGCCGGCGTTGTTGCTGATGACGGTGAGGTCTTTGACGCCCGAGTCGCGGAGGGCGATGAGCATCCGCTCGGGGATGCCGCACAGGCCGAAGCCCCCGGCCATGACGGTCATGCCGTCGCGCGCCACACCCCGGGCAACGAGTTCGGCCATGACCTCAGCGGGCGTGGCGCGGACCTTGTCGATCATGGCGGCAGGATAGCGGGAATGCGGGCTCTGGACGGGCCGCGGGGCGCGCCTAAAGTCAGATAGCCGTCGGCGTCGGAGCGGCCTCCGGACGCCCGCGTCGCGTGGACGAGGACGCCGGCCCGACCGGCGCCGGGACGCGCTGACAGGAGACACGATATGACCACGGCGACATTGGAGAGGTGCTGTGCCCATATTGGGGAGACCGCCGGGATGGCGGACCATGACCGCGACCTGGTGCATGAGTTGTCGAATCGCGTCGACTTCGTGTGGCGGGTCGATCAGTACATCGCCAACGCGGAGGGGCACGGCGAGCTGGCGGCGTTGTGGCGGGATCTGAAGCGGCAGGAGCTGGCGACAATCGAGCGGATGCGCTCGCTGGTGAAGACGGAGATCGAGGCCGGCTGCTTCTGATCAAGGCCTGACTTGAACGGCAAAAAAGACAACGCCCGGGCCGTGGGACCCGGGCGTTGGTGTATGGCGAACAGTTGGGTCGCGTCGTTCGCCGACCGTCGCCGGCCGGCTATCCGCCCCGAGGGGCGGGCGAGATCGCGTCGAATGATCGCGCGACGAGATCGCTCTCGGCGCGCGTCTAAGGACATCCCTTAGAAAGGAGGTGATCCAGCCGCAGGTTCTCCTACGGCTACCTTGTTACGACTTAGTCCCAGTCACCGAGCTCGCCGTAGGCGCCGCTGAATCGCGGCGACTTCGGGCGCTCCCGGCTTCCATGACTTGACGGGCGGTGTGTACAAGGCTCAGGAACGTATTCACCGGAGCGTAGCTGATCTCCGATTACTAGCGATTCCGACTTCATGGAGTCGAGTTGCAGACTCCAATCCGAACTGGGGCGCGGTTTTTGCGATTTGCTCCGCCTCGCGGCATCGCGTCGCTCTGTCCGCGCCATTGTAGCACGTTTGCAGCCCTGGGCATAAAGGCCATGCGGACTTGACGTCATCCCCACCTTCCTCCGGTTTGACACCGGCGGTCTCGCTAGAGTCCCCACCCGGAGTGCTGGCAACTAGCGATAGGGGTTGCGCTCGTTAAGGGACTTAACCCGACACTTCACAGCACGAGCTGACGACAGCCATGCA
>RFGI01000115.1 GCA_003696725.1 Planctomycetota bacterium
GGCCGGCGGCGTCAAGCGGGGGTCGGCCCGGGCCGATGGACGACGGGTGGCGCCCCTCGCGCCCGGCCGGCGCCGGGACCGCGCGCGGCGCGGGAGCCGGGGGAGCCCACGCGCGATGGCCTCACGCCGCGTCGAGACCGACCTGGAGATGTATCTCCGCGAGATCGACGAGGTCCCCCTGCTCACCGCCGAGCAGGAAAAGACCCTCGGCTGGCGGATCGTCAACGACAACTGCCCGGCGTCGCGCGAGCACATGATCCGCGCCAACCTGCGCCTGG
The DNA here is from genome assembly GCA_003696725.1 of Planctomycetota bacterium. Taxonomy (GTDB): domain Bacteria; phylum Planctomycetota; class Phycisphaerae; order Phycisphaerales; family UBA1924; genus J020. The sequence continues at coordinate 279 of RFGI01000115.1, forward strand.
TGGTGGCCCTGGCCAAGCGCTACACCAACCGCGGGCTGCCCCTGCAGGACCTGATCGAGGAGGGGAACGTCGGGCTGATCCGCGCCGTGGAGGGGTTCGATCCGGCCCAGGGGGCCAGGTTCAGCACCTACGGGTCCTGGTGGATCAAGCAGGCCATCAAGCGGGCGCTCATCAATGCGGTGCAGCCGGTGCACATCCCGGCGTACATGGTGGAGCTCATCGCCAAGTGGAAGCAGGCGAGCCGGCGCCTGGAGGAGGAGCTGGGCCGGCAGCCGACCTCGCAGGAGCTCGCCGAGCGGATGAAGCTCCCGGTGAAGAAGATCAAGATCATCAAGAAGGCCGTGCGCGCCGTGCAGAGCCGGTCGTCGGGCCCGGTCGACGCCGACGGCGAGTCGGTGCGCCTGGCCGGGGTGCTGCGCGACGACCGCACGCCCAAGCCCGAGGAGAAGGCGATCCTCGACGAGGAGCTGCGGGCCATCCAGACGCTGCTGGCGGCGATCGACGAGCGCGAAGCGGAGGTGCTGCGCCTGCGCTACGGGCTGGACGGCCGGGCGCCGCTGACCCTCAAGGAGATCGGGCGCGAGATCGGGCTGACGCGCGAGCGCGTCCGGCAGATCGAGATCCACGCCCTGGCGAAACTCAACCGCAAGCTCAGCGACGATTCGGCGCGGTGGCGCGCCATCAAGAGCGCCGCCCGCCGGGCGATGTGAGGACAGCCCGCGCCGGTCGTCAGTAGTCGCGGCCCAGCACCCCGTCGGGCGTGTCGTGCAGCCGGAGGGCGGCTTGGGTGAACGGGTTGCGCACCGGCTCGCGCGCGGCCTCGAGCGACCGGACCGCTGAATGCCCGTCCGCGAACAGCATCGGTCGCAGGTCCAGCCTGGCGTGGTCCCGCACCGACAGGTGGGCCATCTCTCGGTCAAAGAACACGACCTTCTGCGCGGGGTGCGCCACATCCGCCCGATGCGTCGGCCTGACCAGGGCGCGATCCGCCCGGGCCGACCCGCTCCACACCGCCGGGCTCGCCACGAACGACATCGAGTACGCGTACGACGACAGGCTCGCGTCGAGCGCGTCAGCGTCATCCGCCTCAGCCCACGGGCCCTCTTCACCGCGCTCGGCGCCGGGGCAAACCCACGACGGGAAATGCTCGCGCCACGGCGCCACGTCGTGCATCAGCATGGGCCAGTTCTTCCACAGCCCCCAGGTCCACACGGTGATCGAGAACGTGCCCCGAGGCCCGTCCGGTGAAGCGGGGAGGAACTGCGGCTCGTCGGTCATCGGCAGGAAGGGGTATTCATCGCCGTTGGCCTCGGCGTAGGCATCGACACTCAACCCGATGCCGCGCAGATTCGAGAGACAGACGACCTCCCGCCCCACATCGCGGGCGCCCCGCAGCGCCGGGAGCGTGATCCCGATCAGCACACCGATCACGCCGATCGCCACGAGCACCTCGACGATCGTCACGCCGCGCGCGGATGGACCGGAGCGCGCCGTCATGGGAAGTTCGGAGGGATGACCTCCTGCCCCGCGCCGTAGACCCAGATCCGCCACGGGATCCATGCCGACCGATCCGGGCTCCAGGCGTACCCGAACCCCATCGCGACCTCGAGCCGCCGATCCGATCGTCGGCCGTCGTCCTCGGTCGAGGGCAGCGTGATGGGGATCAGCGCCTCGATCACGTCGAGTCCCGCGCGCTCGGCGTCCTGCGGGATGTCGAACATCGACGTGTGCCGGAGCGTCATCAACGGCTCGCCGAACGCCGGGTCGGGCGGGACGGGCTCGCCCCGGATGAACCGCGCCCGCACGCGCACGGCCTCCGGCGCGACCGGCGCGAACGCCGTCGCCCTGCTCTGGCTCTCGATCGCGCGTCGATACTCGGTCGCGACGCCGTCCCCGGCCAGGTACGGGGTCTCGCCGCCCAGCCGCGCGATCCACGCCTGATAGGCCTCGAAGTCCGGCGCCAGCGCGTGACGGAGGCTGGCGCCGAAGGCCTCGGCGAGCGCCTCCTCCCACTCGGAATCAAAGCCCAGCGCCGGTCGCGCCTCACGCCGTGCGCGGGCGACAGCGGTCGCCACAACATCGTCGATCGTCTCGGGTGTCGGCGTGACCAGCCTCGACCGCGTCTGGGCGTTGCCGAACCAGCTGTCGGAGGACCCCGCCGCGCGCGCCGCGTGGCCGGGCGAACCCTCGCCCGGACCGGCGCGCCGATGCTCGGCCGGCGGGCGCTCCGACGCCGGCGATATCGCCCGCCACGCGAACACGCCCCCGACGCCGGCGAAGAGCACCGCCAGCGCCGCGCTGACGCGTCGAGCCATACTCATCCGTTCTGTTGTTGCCATGTCAGCAGTCTGCGTCAGAGCGGAGCGGTCTGTTCGGGCACGACACATTCAGCTTTGAGCACGAGCACGCCGTCCGCGTTGCGAACCCACTTCCCGCTGCACCCTCCCCCGCACGGGCAGGGTTCGACGAGGCAGGCGGTCACCTCGACACCCGTGAGCGGGTGTTTGCTGGTCGCGCAGCACGTCATCGCGGCGGCCCACGCC
>RFGI01000019.1 GCA_003696725.1 Planctomycetota bacterium
AACTCGAAGAACGCCTGGAGGGCGCCCTGCGACGCCTCGGCCTGGTAGGGCGTGTACGCGGTCAGGAACTCGCCGCGCGACACCAATTGATCGATGAACGACGGCACGAAATGGTCGTACGAACCCGCGCCCATGAAGCACGCCAGCTGATCGGCGCCGCGGTTGCGTCGCGCCAGCGCGTCGAGCTCCCGCTGGAGCTCGAGTTCGGAGGCCGGCGGCGGAAGATCAAGCCGACCCGTAAAGCGTGAGCCGGCCGGGATCGCCTCGAAGAGCTCGTCGATCGTCTCGACGCCGATCGCGCCGAGCATCCGCGACCGCTGATCGGGCGTGATGGAGACATAATTCATGGCCGGCGATCGCCTCCAAAGGCCACAGGCCGGTCGGGTGTCGCCCGCCGGTCCCGCAACGCGCGGGGCCCTGTACTGTACAGTCCTGCCGACGCGCCCGCCCGAGATCGCGGGCGCGCGATCGACCCCGATCCACCCGCGCCCGCGCCGGAGGTTCCGCATGACGACCGCCCGCCGATTCGTCCTCACGTTCACCGCCCCGGCGCTGCTCGCGCTGACGCTCGCGGCCTGCGCCACCGGCGCCCGGTCGGGCTCGGGCGGCGCGGGCGCCACGACCGAGGCCGTCGCCGAAGCCGATGCGGCGCTGTCCCGGTCCGCCGCGAGGTCCGTGGCCCGGGTGTCGGCCCTGGACGCCCCGGTCGCCGCGGTCCTGGACGCCCTGGGCGACGAGGTCAAGGCGTTCCACGCCCACGTCACGACGCTGAGCAACCCTTACTTCGGCGGGCGCGTCCCGGGCGAGCCCGGCATCGAGGCCGCCGCCGACTACATCGAGCATTACTTCCGGGAGTTCGGCCTCGAACCCCCGTTCGAGGAGGTCGTCCGCACCGCCGACGGCTCGACCGTGGTCGAAGGCTCGTACCGCCAACCCTTCACCGTCCCGGGCGAGACCGTCGTTCAGACGGCCCGGCTCTCGTGGCGCTCGGCCGAGGCGTCGGGCGACCTCCGCCCGGAGGTCGATTTCGACGCGGCGCCCTTCACCGGCTCCGGCGAGGGCCGGGGCCCCGTCGTCTTCGTGGGCTACGGGATCGAGTCGGGGCCCGACGGCTACACCTCCTTCGAGGGCGACCCGGACCTCGAGGGCGCGATCGCCCTGGTGCTCCGCTTCGAGCCGATGGACGGCGCCGGCCGCAGCCAATGGGCCGAGGGCGACGGCTGGAGCGGCCGCGCGGGCCTGACGCCCAAGTTCCGCGCCCTGACCGACCGCGGCGTCGCCGGGGTCGTCATCGTCACGCCCGACGTGGCCGACGACCCGCGCGCCGGCGAGATCATGTCCGTCCGCGGCACGCGCTTCGGCGGGCGCGGGGAAACGCCCGTGGCGTCGATGTCGCCGGACGCCGCCCGCGCGATGCTCGCCGCCGCGGGGGCCTCCTTCGACGACCTCAAGGCCGCCGCCGACCGCGGGCCGCACGGCGCGATCCCGATCGACGGGCTCAGCGCGGACCTCGCCGTCGAGGTCGAGCGCGAGGAGATCCGCACGGCGAACGTCGGCGGCGTCTTGCCCGGCCGGGGAGACCTCGCCGACGAGTACATCGTCATCGGCGCCCACTACGACCACGTCGGGATGGGGCAATTCGGGTCGCGGTCGCCGGGCTCACTGCACCCGGGCGCCGACGACAACGCCTCGGGGACCAGCGGGGTGCTGCTCGCCGCGGAGCTCCTGACCACCGCCTACGCCGACCTGCCCGAGGGCGCCGACGCCCGCTCCGTCCTGTTCCTGACCTTCAGCGCCGAGGAGATGGGCCTGCTGGGCTCGCGTCACTTCGTGGACGAGCCGCCGTTCTCCCTCTCGCGGGTCGTCGCGATGATCAACATGGACATGATCGGCCGGCTCCGCGGCGGGTCGCTCGAGGCGCTGGGCGTGGGCACGGGCGCCGAGTTCGCCGACCTGCTCGGGCCGCACATCCGCGCCTCGGGCTTGGACGTCTCGCTCAGCGAGCAGCCCGGCGGCCGATCCGATCATGCCTCGTTCTCGGGCGCGGGCGTCCCGGCGATCGCCTTCTTCACAGGGCTTCACGAGGACTACCACGCCCCGGGCGACGTCGGCTCCAAGATCCATCACAAGGGCGCGGTCCGCGTGGTGGACCTGGTGGCCGGGTTCGTCTTCGACCTCGCCACCCGGCCGGACCGCGTCACATTCGTCGAGCCCGAGCGCCCGCGCGCCCGGGCCCCGCGGATGCGCTTGTCTGTCCGTCTGGGGATCGCGCCCGGCAACTACGCCGACGACCAGCCCGGCGTCCTGGTCGGGGGCGTCACCGACGGGACCAGCGCCGCCGAGGCGGGCCTGACCGCCGGCGACCGCATCCTCCGCTGGAACGGCGAGGAGCTCCTCGGCGTCGAGGGCCTGATGACCCAGCTGGCCGCGGCCAAGCCGGGCGACATCGCCCGCCTGGTCGTGCTCCGCGACGGCCGGGAGATTGAGGTCAGGGTCACGCTCAAGGCCGCCGGCGGCGCCGACTGAGCCGGCCCGAGAACCGAGCCCGGTCCGCGAACACGCCATCCCTTTTTCACCAGCCCGCCCAACCGGGGCGCCGGACCCGCTCCCGTCGGCCCCGCCCCGATGCCACGCCCACGCCGAACCGATCCGGACACCATGCGCCGGCGACGCACGATCCGTTCGGTCATCATGCTGATCTCGCTGTGCGTGGCGATGTGGCGCCTGCCGACGGTCATCGAGACCTTCGCCGGGACGCTCGGGCAGGGCGGGACCACGGACGCCTCGGTCCGCGCGGCCCTCAACGCGGCGACCGGCCGTGCGCCGTCTGCCGAGACGGACGGGCCCTCGGGGCAGGACCGGGTCTTCGCCGCCGGCGGGCGCGACCTCACCGACGAGGAACGCCGCAGGCTCCTCAATCAAGCCAGGGCCGCCGCCCCGCTCAAGCCCGACGGGCCCTCACCCACGGCCGCCGGCAAAGCGGGCGAGGACACCTCCGACCGCGTCCGGCGTGAGCTCGAACGGATCCTCTCCGAGCGCAAACCCCCGCGCTGACACACGGTTAGTCCGTCGGCTCGCCCCGATCCAGCCCCAGCGCGGCGCGCTTGGCCCGCCACTCGCTCTGCTCACGGCGGTTCGCGGTGTCGAGCTCGGCCCGGCCCTCGCGCAGGGCCTCGACCTCCAGCCGCGTCAGCGATATACCGCCCAGCCGGTAGTCGCGGAACGCCTCGATCGTGACCGGCGCGATCGGCTCGACGAGCCGCAGGATCGCCTCGGCGTAGTCGCGGATCTCCCGCTGGGCGTGCGCGTCCAGGCGCAGCGACAGAAAGTGCAAGAGATTGTGCAGGTCAATCTTCCAGTACCACTCGGTGTACAGGCTCTGCGGCAGGCCGATGCGCGCCAGCTCCCGCGCCAGCCCGCGCTCGGTCAGCTCGAGGTACTCGCCGTGCAGCGACGCGGCGCGCTCCAGGTACGCCGCGAACCGCCCGGCCGTCTCGTCGTCGATGGGTTCGTCCCGGCCCTGGCGGTTGACCACGCTCTGGGCGCGGACCTCCTCCCGATCGGGCGTATAGAACCGGTCGGGCATGATCGAATACCGCCCGCTGTATTCGTTCACGTTCGCGGTGCGATGGCGGATCCACTGCCGGGCGACGAAGATCGGAAGCGCCACGTGGAACTTGAACTCCACCATCTCGAAGGGCGTGGTGTGCCGATGCCGCATGAGGTACCGGATCAGCCCCCGGTCCTCTGAGACCTTCTTCGTCCCGGCGCCGTACGAGACGCGCGCCGCCTGCACGATCGCGGCGTCGGCGGTCTGGCCCTCGGGCGCCAGGCGGGGCATGACGTCGAGCAAGGCGACCAGCCCGTGCTCGTGGACCCGGGCTTCCCGGCGGGCCGCCCCGCCCATCAGGTCGACCAGCCGCGTCTCGGCCGGCGTGTCGCGGATCTCGCCGGCGCCGGCCGGATCGGTCATCGTCGTCGCTCCCATCGCGGCGCTCCTCCGAGCCGCGCACTGTGCCTCGTTCCGGTCGCCGCGGTTGCGCAATTGACGGGTTCTGTTCTGCGGCGGCGCTCGCCGGCGCTCGGCCGCAGGGTTTTCCACGGCGCTCCAACTCTACGCCAGAGTCGACGCGGCCCGGACCAGCCGGCGAGAGATCAGGGCCGCGGCGCCCCCGGCCGACGCCATCAGCCCGGCCAGGACCGCAAACGCCGCGGGCAGCCCCCACGCGCCGGCGACCCGCTCGGCGAGGATCGGCCCCGCCGCGCTGATCGCCCAGCCCCCGCCCATGAGGATCGCGCCGGTGACGCCGGTGGCGTGCGGCAGGAGCCGCTGGGCCAGCGAGATCGACGTGGGGATCACGCCGAAGAACCCGAACGCCGCCGCGAACGCCGCCGCCAACAGCGCCCACCCCGACAGCGCCGGCATCAGCAGGATCACCGGCGCCGCCAGCAGCCCCGTCGCGATCATGGCGCCCCGCTCGTGCCCCTGCGCCAACCGCCGGCCGATCAGGAGCGCGCTGACGCCCATCCCGATCTGGCTCGCCGCCAGCGCGTCGCCGTGCAGGCTTGCGACGCCTGCGGCGGTTCCCGCGGCGCCGAGCCGCTCTTCCGCGAGACGCTTGAACAGGTAGAACAGCCCCAGGTTCACCGTGAACCGCAGCGTGTTCGAGACAAACAGGAGCCCGACCGCCAGCCACCGGTCGCGCTCCGACGCCACGGCCGCCAGCGCGCCGTCGGCGCGGGACTCGGCCGCGCCCGCGCGGTGCGGGACGCGCCTCGTCAGCGCCCACAACGCCCCGGCCGCCACCAGGCCCGGGACGGCCATCGCCAGCAACCAGCGCACGCCGTCGGGCCCGACCGCGTTGATCCGCGTCGCCACGATCGGCCCGACGAACCCGCCCGCGCCGACGCCCGCGGCGAAGAAGATCGCCAGCCCCATCCCCCGCGCCGACCGCCCGCCGAGCCTCCCCGTCAGGGCGCCGGGCGCCAGCCGGCCGGCCACCGCCGTGATCACCGGGTGAAAGACGCCCACCCCGGCCATCCCCAGGATCTGCAGCGCCAGCAGCTGCCAGTACGTCTGCGCCCAGCCGATCCCGCTGATGGCCAGCGCCCCGACGGCGAGGCCCGCGGCGCCGAACAGTCGCGTGTTGAGCCGATCCCCGAGCCAGCCGAAGATCGGCTGCGACAGACCGCTCACCACGCCGTTGATCGAGATGATGACCGCGGCTTGCGTCTCGCTCAGCGCCAGCCGGTGCTGAAGGCTCGCCACCAGCGAGATGATGAACATCGGGTACAGGTCGACGACAAAGTGCGACGCGACGACGACCCAGTACCGCAGCCGGGCCCGATCGGGCTCGGTCGGCCGCGCGCCCGTCGCGACTGTGGGCCGGGGCGCAGGGGCGGGCTCGGCGGCGACCGCGGCGCCCCCGGCGGGCTGGAGCTCGAGATGATCGGGCGCTCGCTCCTCCACGACCGACGAGGATAGGCCCGCTTCTTACGCCGCGGGATCGGCGCCCGCCGGCGTCTTGACGAGCGACGCCCCGAGCACGAGCAGCCCGACCATGACGCCCAGCGCGCCCACCCCGGCCGCCGGCCACGTCCACCCCATCGCGGCGTACGCGCGCCGGACAGGCCCAAAGTTCGGGTACGAGATGGGCGAGCTCGAGCGCATCGCCGGGGTGTGCAGCGCGGGGGTGACGTTCATCGCCGCGGCGAAGCGCCAGGAGTGCTGCTCGCTGAGCAGGTCGCGGTAGGTGACGCGCTGCTCGTCCAGCGAGCCGTCGGGGTCAAACGTGATGATGGTGTAGACCCAGTCTTTGTAGTGCGCCTCGCCCCAGGTGTCGGCGTCCAGGCCCGGCGCCGGCCCGCGCGCCGCGACGATCAGCCGCGACCCCGCGCCCCCGTCGCGCATGAGCCGGGCGGGGTCGGCGGATTCCCCGGCCTCGCCGGCCAGCAGCAGGACGCGCATCCAGTCCTGATGCCGTTCGATCGGGCCCAGCGCCGGGACGTCCAGCCCTAGGATCGGCAGGGCCGCCGTCGCCTCGCCGTAGCGCACCCGGACGAACGCCGGCCGGCCCTCCGGCGTGATCGTCTCGAACCGGACCGGCCGGCCGAGATACTCGAACTCGTCGGCGGAGATCGGGATGAAATAATGCAGCGCGACCGGCTCGGCGTCCCGCAGGCGCCGCAGCCGCTGCGACATCGCTAGCACCGCGGAGACAAAGACGCCCCCGCCGACGGCCAGGGCCGCGAGCCCGATCCAGCGTGCGCGCCGGCGCGTCACGGCCGGGCGCCCGGATCCAGCGGAGGCGCGGTTGGGTCAGTGCTCACCGGCATCGCCGTGCTCGTCGTGGCTCTCGTCCGTGTGCGCCGCCGGGTCCAGCTCGCCGGCGGCGATGGCCTCGGCCCGCGCCTCCTCGACGATGGTCGGCGCCGCGATCGGCGCGGCGCGGACGGGGTCGACCATGTGCCGGGAGTCCATGTCGATGAGCGTGAAGAGGAAGAAGAACCCGATGGTCAGCACGCAGAAGAACAGCACCAGCGAGCTGATCGCCTTGTCGTGCAGCAGGTGCATGAAGACGGCGCAGACCAGCGACGCCTTGAACACCGCGATCGCCACCGCCACCCAGAGGTTCAAGGACTCGCCGAGATGGACCCGGGACACGGCGACCGTCAGCCCGGTGAAGATCAGCAGGATCACCAGGATCGTGTTGAGCAGGCGCATCGACGTCACGTGGTGCGTGTGCCCGTGCTCGAACTCGATCGCGTGCGGCTCGGCGTGGCTCATGGTCGGGGCCTCTCAGGGCACGAGGTACAGGAGCGGGAAGAGGAAGATCCAGATCAGGTCCACGAGGTGCCAGTACAGGCCCACGTTCTCCACGGCGGTGTAGTGCTTGGGCCCGAAGTGACCCTTGAGCGCCCTCCAGCCGACCCACCACAGCAGCAGGACGCCCACGAGCACGTGGAACCCGTGCGTCGCCGTCGAGACCCAGTAGACGCTCAGGAAGATCGGGTCGTAGGGGCTGGGGTCGTACCCGTGTCCGCCGGCGTAGGAGAAGAAGGCGCCGGGGACCTCGCCCTTCTGGATCTTGGGGAAGTACTCGAGCGCGAGCTTGAGCACCAGGAACGCCACCCCGCACAGCGACGCGAAGAAGATGTTCCCGGCGAGGATCATCTTCTGCCCGAGCTGCGCCGCTCGCACGGCGACGGCGACGTTCCAGGACGAGATCAGCAGGATCGCGGTGTTGATCGCCCCGATCCGCCAGTCCAGGAAGTGGGTCGACGCCCCGCGGAAGGCGTCCGGGTAGAAGTGCCTGAGCACGAAGTACGCGCAGAAGAACCCGGAGAAGAGCAGCAGCTCCGTCGAGAGGAAGAGCCACATGCCCAGCTTGGCGCCCTCGAACTCGTCCTCTCGGTTGCGCCAGTGCGGCTGGTGCGTGTAGCGCTCCCACGGCTCGGCCGAGGCCTGAACGCCGGCGCCGGGCCCGGTGGTGGGGATCGTGGTCATGGCTCAGTGCCCCCTCCCCGCGGGCGCCGGCTCGGGCAGCGGGAACTCCGCCGGGTCGGTCTGCGGCGGGACGGTGTCGTCGAAGTCGTACGGGTGATGCCGGACCACCGGCTCGTGATGGAAGTTGTGCTCGATGGGCGGGCTCGCGGTCTCCCACTCCATGCTCAGCCCGCCCCAGGGGTTCGGCGGCGCCTTGCGCCCGCCAGCGAGCGACATCACGAACACCATCAGGTGCACCAGGAACCCGACGGCCAGGATCATCGACCCGATCGTCGACAGCTGGTGCAGCGACTGGAACTCCGGCACATACGTCGCGTACCGCCGGGGCATGCCCTTGGTCCCGAGGATGAACTGCGTGAAGAAGGTGGTGTTGAACCCGACGAAGACCAGCGCCGCCCCGACCAGGGCCCAGCGCTCGTTGTACATCTTGCCGAACATCTTCGGCCACCAGTGGTGGATCCCGCCGAGCAGGGCCATCACCGTCCCGCCCATCATGACGTAGTGGAAGTGGGCGACGACGAAGTACGTGTCGTGCAGGTGCATGTCCGTGGAAAGCGAGCCGAGGAACAGCCCCGTCAGCCCGCCGATGGAGAACAGGAACATGAAGATCAGGGCGTACGCCATCGGCGTGGTCATCGCGATGGAGCCCTTGTACAGCGTCGCCGTCCAGTTGAAGACCTTGATCGCCGAGGGGATGGCGACGAGGAACGTCAGCCCGCTGAAGATCGCGCTGGCCAGCTCGCCCTGCGCGGTGAACATGTGGTGACCCCACACGATGAACGAGATCGCGGCGATCCCCAGGCTGCTGAACGCGACGAACTTGTATCCGAAGATCCTCTTGCGGGCGTGGACGGCGATCAGCTCGCTCATGATGGCCATGCCCGGCAGGATCATGATGTACACCGCGGGGTGCGAGTAGAACCAGAAGAAGTGCTGGTACAGGACCGGGTCCCCGCCGTAGGCCGGGTTGAAGATGCCGATCTTGAACACGTTCTCGATCGTCAGCAGCAGGACGGTGATGCCCAGGACCGGCGTCGCCAGCACCTGGATGATGCTCGTCGCGTAGATCCCCCACACGAAGAGCGGCATGTCGAACCAGCCCATGCCCGGCGCCCGGAGCTTGTGCACCGTGACGATGAAGTTCATCCCCGTGAAGATCGAGCTGAACCCAAGGATAAAGACCGCGAGCGTCATCGCGATCACCCGGTGGTAGTCCTCCGCGATCACGCTGTATGGCGTGTAGAACGTCCAGCCCGTGTCCACCCCGCCCAGCAGGATCGCCGCCACCGCGAACAGCGACCCCACGACGTAGACGTACCAGGAGAACAGGTTCAGCCGGGGGAACGCCACGTCCTTGGCGCCCAGCATCAGCGGCAGGACAAAGTTGCCCAGCGCCGCCGGGATGCTGGGGATGATGAACAGGAACACCATCACGGCGCCGTGCAGCGTGAACGCCTTGTTGTACCCCGTGTTGCTGGAGAAGATCTCGCGGCCGGTGACCACCGACTCGCCGGCGGCGTTCTGCACCGTCTGCACCGGGGACCAGAGCTCCAGGCGGACGGTCAGCGCCGCGACGCCCCCCACGAAGAACGCGATCAGGATCGCGAAGAGGTACATGACGCCGATCTTTTTGTGATCGATCGTCGTCATCCAGTCCCACACGGTGGTCGCCCACCCGCCCTTGCGGGCCAGGTACGGCAGGTCGTGGTGGGCGTCGTGGGCGCCGGCGGTGTCGGCTGGGATCGTGGTCATGGCGTGCGTCTCGGATCGTGTCGCGGCCCGGCGGGCGCGGGCCCGCCCGCGGGTCTGGTCAGTTGCTCCCGCCGCCCAGGCTCTTGATGTACGCGATGATGGCCCCGAGCTCCTGGTCGTCGATCTGCTCGCTCGTGAAGGGGGTCATCTGGTTGGCGAATCCGTCAACGATCTTGGCGCCGGGGTCGTAGATGGATTCGCGGACGTAGTTCTCATCAATGGTGACGGTCTCGGTCGCGCCGTCGCGGGTGCGGACGGTCTCTGTCTTGCCCCAGATCCCCAGCCAGGTGGGCCCGGTCCCCGCGGAGCCGTCCGCCGAGTGGCAGGAGAAGCAGCCGTTGCGCTGGGCGAGGATCTGCCCGACCTCCTCCAGCGACCGCCCGTCCCAGATGTTGGTCATGGCGGCCTTGGCCTCCTGGTAGGCCGCCTCGTCCATGACGCGGATGATCGCGGCCATCTGGGAGTGCTGGTTGCCGCAGTACTCGGCGCAGAAGAGGTAGTGATCGGTGTAGGGCAGCGGCTGGCCGTTCTCGTCGAACTGCGTCGCGCCGCCGGTGGCTTCGAACCAGGTCGTGGTGTAGCGGTTGGGGATCACATCGATCTTGACCCGGAAGTCCGGGACCCAGAACGCGTGCAAGACATCCACGCTGTGCAGGACAACTTTGATCGGCCGGCCTTTGGGCACGGGGATGATCGGGACGTCAAGATCGACGAGGTGCATGGTCTCGGTCGGGCTGCCGCCATGATCGTACGTCGCCAGCCACGACCACTGCCGGGCGGTGAGGTTGATCTCCTCGGCCTGCGCCGGGGCGACGTGCATGTACATGTAATCGCGGAACCCCCACACGAACATGATGGCCAGGAAGAACATCGGCAGGAACGTCCAGGCCAGTTCCAGGGGCGTGTTGTGCGAGGCGCTGCGCTGCGGCGCGACGCCCGGCAGCCGCCGGTGCCGGATGACGAACACGATGATCAGCCCGACGATCAGCAGGAAGAACGCCGTCGACACCCAGAAGATGAACATGAACAGCGAATCGACGCGGGGCGCCACCGTCGAGGCGTCGTCCCCGAACCACAGCCCCTTGCCGACGTTCCAGATCGGCTCCGCCGCCAGCGTCGTCATGCCCGTCCCCTGCGCGATCATGCGTGACTCCAGTGGCCGGCGCCCGTCGCCCGGGCCCGGCGCGTCCGCCGACGGTCCAGGCGCACCAGCGCCGCAACGGCGCCGGCCAGCAGCGCCACCGTCGCCAGGCCCGCGATGGTCATGAGTTTCTGCGCCGCCAGCACGTACGAGCCCGCCGTCGGGTCGTAGTGGTAGCAGCGGAGGATGATCCGGTCGAACACCGTGCCCAGCCGGCCGTCCGACGCGTCCATCAGCGACAGCCGCAGCTGCTTCTCCGGGTACGAGACCCCGTAGAGGTAGTTCGAGACGACGCCCTCGGGGGTCAGCACCACCAGCGCTGTGGGGTGCGCGAACTGGCCCGACTCGGGCAGGAACTTGTATTCCCAGCCCACGCTCCGGCACAGCCGGCGGATCTGGTCGGCGTCGCCCGTCAGGTGCGGCCAGGCGTCCTCACCCGCGACGCGGTCGAGCCCCGCCAGCGACGCGGCCCGCTGGGCGGCGGCCCTTGCCGGGGTGTCCCGGTGATCGAACGAAACCGTGACGGCCCGGTACTCGTCGCCCAGCGTCCAGGCGAGCTGATCGAACGCCTTGACCGCGTTGCCGAACACCACCGGGCAGACCAGCGGGCAATCGAAATACCCCAGCACGAGCACCACGGGGCGGACGCCGTCGAACAGGTCGCCGAAGCGCACCGCCCGGCCGGCCTGATCGGTGAAGACGGCGTCGAGGGCGGCCCGCTCCCCCCGCCGCTCGGCGAGGTCCGCGGCGGCCATGTTCTCGCGGTCGCGGTCCGGCGTCGCCTGCGCCCGCGCGACCGCCGACAACGCCAGAGCCGTCGCCCCCGCCAGCGCCCAGGCGCCGAGCTGTCGCGCCGTCGCGGTCATCGGTCCTCCTGCTGGGCGGCCTCGGCGTAGTGTGCCGCGACCTTGTCCATCGCCACCGAGATCGGCAAGCGGACGACGCCGGCCTGCGGGTCGGCCCAGCCGAACCCGCCCAACCGCTCCTCCCACTGGGCCCGCGCCGACCTGTACCCGGCGCTGAGGTCCACCTCCTGCTTCGCCGCGATCTCCTTCTGGGATTCCATGATGAAGTACTGCGCGATGATGACCACGCACAGCACGACGATCAGGAACCCGACGATCCCCACCGCGAAGATCGCCGCGGGCGCCACCGAGCCGTGCGAGGCCTGCGGCGGGGCCTCGCCCGCGTGGGCGTGCCACTCGTCGTCGGTGTAGCCGCTGTGATCCGGGTCGGCCCAGCGGCTGGATTCGGCGGGATCGAAGGTGGTCATCGGCGGGAGTCCGTCGGCGCTGAACGGGTCAGACGTAGTTCTTGTGAACCATGGCCTCGCCCAGGCGCGGGTCTTTCAGGGGGACGAGCGGGCGCGAGGCGATCCGCATCGCCAGGACGCCGAAGAAGATCAGGATCGGCCCGGCCATCGCCACGATGTCGAGCCAGGTCGGGGCGACCTCGGCGCCGGCGGTTTCGACCGTCGGGCGCACGACCCAGTACGTGTCCAAGGCGTGGAACCCCAGGATCCACACCGCCATCACCCCCAGGACCAGCGGGCTGCGCCGCCAGGGCCGGGGCATGAGGATGAGGAACGGGACGATGAACCGCCCGAACGCCAAGGCGACGGAGTATGGCATCCAGAGGTCCGTCCGGCGGGTCTGGAACCACATCGTCTCCTCGGGGATGTTCCCGTACCAGATGAGGAAGTACTGGCTGAAGCCGATGTAGGCCCAGAACACCGTGAACCCGAACATGAGCTTGCCCAGGTCGTGCAGGTGCTCGCGGGTCACGAGCCCCTCCATCACGCCGGCGTTCCGGAGCAGGATGAGCAGCAGCGCGCACAGCGACGTCGCGGCGCCGATGAACCCGGCGAAGAAGTACACGCCGAACATCGTGCTGAACCAGTGGTAATCGAGGCTCATCATCCAGTCGAAGCCCGCGAACGCGGCGGTGAGAGCCATGATCAGCAGCCCGTAGGACGACATCCGCCGGGCCTTGGCCGTGCGGAACCGGTCGCCGTCGGCGTCCTGCCGGACGCTGTGCCGGTCGAGCATCCGCGAGAGGATCAGCCACGCCGCGAAGTACGCCGCCGCCCGGACGTAGAAGAACGGCGTGTTGAGGTACGCGGACTTGGCGTCGTAGATCACATCCCCCGCGGTGTGGTGCGGGTCCATCCAGTGAAAGATCAGGGGGGCGAAGACGGCCACCGGAACGAAGAACGCCAGGCACAGGGGCATCAGGCTCATGACGTTCTCGAGCTGCCGGCGGACCGTCGCCGACCACCCCGCGTTGACCTGGTGCAGGATCATCACCAGGATCATCGAGCCCAGCGACAGCCCCAGCGTGAACAGGAACCCCGCGTGGTAGGAGGCCAGCGCGACCTTCTTCGCGGTGTCATCGCCCAGGATCGCCCCGGCGACGGCGATGGCCAGCGCCGCGACGCCGAGGACCACGAGCCCGATCGCCGGGAGTCGGCCCGCGTCGCGAGCGAGCGTGGTGTTCGCTGGCGACAGCAGGGCCGCGGCGTTGGCCGGTGCGTGGGCCATCAGTTCGTCCCCCCCGCCGGCGCCGTCGCGCCCCGGCTGTTGAGCAGGTCGCGCCGCTGGGCCGCCGGCACGTCGGCGATCTCGCCCTTGTCGGTCTCCTGCAAGGCCCTGAGGTACGCCACGATCGCCCAGGCGTCGCGCTCGCTGACACGTTCGGCGTAGCTCGGCATGCGCAGGGGCGGCTGCGCCCCGGGCGCGTTGGCGACCCCGTTGCGGATCACGTGGAACAGGTACCCGTCCTGACCCTTCTCGCCTCCCGGCTGGTACTGCGGGTCGTGGAAGTTCGGCAGGTTGTAGGACCACTGGAGCCCGACCATCCCCTTGCCGTCACCCGTCCCGCCGTGGCAGACGATGCAGAAGATGGTGTAGCGGTCCTGCCCGCGTTCGATCAGCGCGCGGACGGCGCCGGGCGGAACGGGCTCGCCCTCGGCGAGGCCCAGCACCGCGCGGACCGGGATGGTCTCGACGTACGAGCCGTCGGCGTTGACGCCGAGGTACACGCGGTCGTCCGCCTTGAGGAAGTCCCGCCGCTGCCGGCCGACGGGCAGCCACTCGTCGTGCTCGTCCGGCCGGGCGCCGAAGGGCACGGCGCCGGCGACGGGCTCGCGCATGGCCCGGCCGTCGGCGAAGAATGTCGACGCCTCCTGCGGCTGGTACTTCGGCTGGTCGTCCATGCCGGGGAAGAACTGCCTCGGGCGCTTCGCCGTGCGCTCGCCCCGGCAGCCGGCCGTGAGCCCCGCCGGGAGCGCCAGCGTCGCGACGGCGAGCATGATGAAGATGGATCGGGCGCCGGTCATTCGTCCTCCACCGTCTCGACGGCGCTGGCGCCGGCCTCCTGGAGCAGGCGGGCCGTGGCCGATTCGTCGAACTTGGGGTCGCGGGCGTCGACGGCGATGAAGAAGCCGTCGTCGCTGGCGCGCAGGAACCGCTCCTTCGAGAACAGCGGGTGGTGCCACCGGGGCAAGCCGTTGACGGCGAGCATCCCGAAGACGGCGCCGAACCCCGCGATCAGCACGCCCAGCTCGAACGTGATGGGCGTGAACGGCTCCCACGCGCCGTAGGGCTTTCCGTGCACGATCATGGGGTACGCCACGGCGCTGGTCCACCACTGCAGGAGGAACCCGCCCGAGGCGCCCAGCGCGGCGCAGGTCCCGACGATCCAGCCCATCTTGCTGGGCCTCAGGCCCATCGCCTCGTCGATCCCATGGATGGGGATCGGCGCGTACACGTCCCACTTGCGGTAGCCGGCGTCGCGGACCTTCTCCGCGGCGTGGTAGACCTCGGCGGGCGAATCGAACTGGGCGAGGACGCCCCACGCGCGCCCGGCGCCGGCGGTGGCTGCGGCGGTGGCCATCTCAGTCCCCCTGCCTCTCGTCGGCGGCATGATCGGTCGGGCCGTGCGGGTCGGCCTGCGGGATGACGTTCTTCACCTCGCTGATGGCCAGCATCGGGAGGAACCGCATGAACAACAGGAACAGCGTCATGAAGATCCCCAGGCTCCCCACGAAGGTCAGCACGTCCACGAACGTCGGGCTGTAGTAGCCCCACGAGCCCGGCAGGAAGTCCGAACTCAGGGTCGTCACGATCACGAACCGCTCGAACCACATGCCGATGTTCACCACGATCGACACGATGAAGATGAACCACGGCGTCGTCCGGGCCCACTTGAGCCAGAACACCTGCGGGCTGATCACGTTGCACAGGAACATCGTGCCGTACGCCCACCAGTACGGGCCCATCGCCCGGATGATGAACGCCTGCTGCTCGTAGGAGGAGGCGCTGTACCACGCGATGAAGAACTCGGTGATGTACGCGAACCCGACCATCGACCCCGTCACCGTGATGATCTTGCACATGTTCTCCAGCGTGCGCATCGTCACGAAGTCCTTCATCCCCGGGTACAGCTCCCGCGCGGGGACGAGGAGCGTCAGCACCATCGCGAACCCGCTGAAGATGGCCCCGGCGACGAAGTACGGCGGGAAGATCGTGGTGTGCCAGCCCGGGATGATCGCCGTCGCGAAGTCGAACGACACCACCGAGTGCACCGACAGCACCAGGGGCGTCGCGATCCCCGCCAGGAGGATGTACGCCTTCTCGTAGTTCTGCCAGTGCCGGCTGCTGAACCGCCAGCCCAGGGACAGGAGCCCGTACGCCAGGGCGCGGACCTTGCCGATCGCGAGCTCGAACCGCCCGCCCCCGGTCGCCGCACGCAGCCGGCGGACCGCCCGGTCGCGCAGCGTCGCCAGGTCCGGGATCATCCCCATGTACCAGAACAGCAGCGACACCGTGAAGTACGTCCCCACCGCGAACACGTCCCACAGCAGCGGGCTGCGGAAGTTCGGCCAGATCGCGTTGGAGTTGGGGATCGGGAACAGGAACCACGCGAACCAGATCCGCCCCACGTGGATCCCGGGGAACATCCCGGCGCAGATCACGGCGAAGATGGTCATCGCCTCGGCGAAGCGGTTGATGCTCGTGCGCCACTTCTGCTTGAAGATGCACAGGATCGCGGAGATCAGCGTCCCCGCGTGCCCGATGCCGACCCACCACACGAAGTTGACGATCGCCCAGCCCCAGCCCACGGGGTTGTTCAGGCCCCACACGCCAACGCCCGTGACGATCAGGTACAGGATCATCAGCGTCCCGACGCCCGCGACCGTGCTGGACGTCAGGAACGCGAGCGTCCACCACCGGCCCGGGGCGTTCTCCGTCCAGGAGCAGATCGTTTCGGTGATGCTGCGGAAGTCACGCCGGCCCAGGACCAGCGGCGGGCGCACGGCCGGGTCCGACACGAGCGTGCCGTCGCCCACCTCGGGGTCCAGCTCGCGCCCCAGGACCGGGCCGGGCTCGAGGCCCGCCAGCCGCTCGGTCGTCAGTTCGTCCGGTGAGACCGTGCTCATGCCAGGGCCCTTTCAGCCGAGAGAACGGGCAGGCTCATGACGTGGCCCTCGTCGTGCGGCGCCGGGTCGGCGTGCTCCTCGTCCGCGCCGTGGTGGAAGGGGTCGACGACCGGCTCGCGCAGGCGCGGGTTCGGGTTGCGCAGCCGGGCGAGGTGCGACGTCCTCGGGCGGGTGTTCAGATACCCCAGCAGCAGGTACGACCGCGGGTCCTCGCGCGTCGCCCGCACCCGACTGGTGGAGTCCAGGATGTCGCCGAAGACGATGGACTCGGTGGGGCACGCCTGCTGGCACGCGGTCTGCACGAACCCGTCGGGGATGCCGTCGAGCCCGCGCAGCTTGGTCTCGACGCGGGCGGCGTTGACCCGCTGGATGCAGAACGTGCACTTCTCCATCACGCCGCGTTCGCGGACAGTGACGTTCGGGTTGTACTGCATGGTCTGGACCTCGCCGGCGCCGTCCCCGATCTTCTCGCGGAGGCGCGGCGGGATCATCTGCTCGTTCTCGACGACGCCCCCGAGCAGCTCCTTGCCCACGTAGTCGCCGTGGAGCCGCTTGGTCGCGTAGTCGAAGAAGTTGAACCGACGGACCTTGTACGGGCAGTTGTTCAGGCAGTACCGCGTGCCGATGCAGCGGTTGTACGCCATGTCGTTGGTGCCCTCGCGCCCGTGCGTGGTGGCGTTGACCGGGCACACCGTCTCGCACGGGGCCTGCTCGCAGTGCACGCACGCGACGGGCTGGACGGCCATCATCACGTCGTCGTGCGTGCGGCCGCCGGTGTAGGGGCCGGCGTCGCCGAAGTCCAGGTCGAACTCGTCGTGCCCGTGGTCCGGCGCGAAGTACCGGTCCACGCGGATCCAGTGCATCTCGCGCCCGCGGGAGACCTCGATCTTGCCCACCACCGGGATGTTGTTCTCCGCCTGGCAGGCGATCGTGCAAGCGCCGCACCCCGAGCACGACGAGAGGTCGATGGTCATGCCCCACTGCGGGCTCGTGGTGTAGTGGTGCTCCTGCTCGGGCTTGTAGATGTTCTTGTTGGCCGGGGCGTGGCTGTACACGCCCACGCGTTCGGCGAAGTTGAGGGGCTTGGCGTTGCCGTAGGCGTCGCTGCCGGCGATGACCTCGTCGCCGTGGGCGCGGAACGCCTGGGCGTCGAACTCGCGGACGATCGCCCGCCCCTCCATCGCCCAGTGGCTCTGCACGCCGGCGACCTCGGCGGACCCGCCGGCCTTGGCGACCGACGCCCCGACCGCGACGCGCAGCGCGTCCGAGGCCCGCAGGCGGTAGGTGTTGAACCCCGCGCCGGCGCCGACCCGGCCGACACGCTCGCGCCCGCCGCCGAGAGTCAGCGCCACCACGCCGTCGGCTGTCCCGGGGGCGCGGTACACGGGCAGCGTCATCGTCCGCCCGCCGACCGTCACCTCGATCAGGTCGCCGTCGACGACGCCCAGCTCGCGAGCCGTCCCGGCGCTGACCAGCGCGGGGTTGTCCCAGGTGACCTTGGTCACTGGGTCGGGCAGTTCCTGGAGCCAACCGTTGTTGGCCCACCGGCCGTCGTAGAGCGTGCGGTCCGCGGCGAAGATCACCTCGAACCCGTCTTGCGCCCCCGGGGTGGCCAGCGATCGCACCGCCGAGGCCACCGCCGCGCCGTTGAGCGCCGCCGCCGTGGGCGGCGACGCCGAGCCCTCGACGAACCCGTTGTGCAGCGCCCGGCGCCAGCGCTTCTCGAACACGGCCCCGCTGAGCCCCGCGAACCCCGGCGCCGACGCGCCCAGCGTCCCCTGAACGATCTCGAACGGATCGGTGACGGCCTCGCCGGCCAGACGCGCCAGGAACTCCAGATCCATGCGCCCATCGAACAGAGGCGCGATCATCGGCTGCACAACGCCGATCGAGCCGTCGGCCGCGCGGACGTCGCCCCACGATTCGAGGAAGTGGCAGCCGTTGAGCCGCCAGGTCGACAGGGCGCCGGTCTCGTGATCGTCCACGCTCAGGGTGATGGTGGTCGGGATGCGCGCCCACGCCTTGCGCAGATCCAGGTCCGCCGGCGCCGAGTAGACCGGGTTCACACCGATCGCCACGGCCGTGTCCACCTGCCCCGCGCCGACGAGCCGCGCGAACTCGCGGATCGAGTCGAGGCTCGAAGCGGCCGCGTCGCCCTCCACCGCTCGCAACTCGACCGTCGAGCCGATCGCGCCCAGGGCGGCGTTGACGGCGTGCGCCAGGGCGTGGGCCTCGGCCGGGAGCGTGGGCCCGGCCATCACCACCGAGGCGCCTCGATGCGCGACTAGGTCATCGGCGACGGCGTCGATCCACTCGGGATCGATCGCGCCCAGCGCCGAGCGGTCGTCCCGGCCGGCGAGCGCCGCGGCGATGTCACCGCCCGCGCCGGCGCCGAGCCGATCGAACACCGCCCGCGCCACCGCCGCGAGGTACGCGGGCAGCATCGTCGGGCGCAGGCGCAGCCGGTGATCGGCGGCGCCCCCGGCGAGGCTCATGGCGCTCTCGACGGCGTAGATGCGGCTCATCTCGGCGCCCGGGCCGTGCGTCGCGGTGGGCCGGCGCCCGGCGCCGAAGCCCCGCGCCTCGGGCAGCGTCGCGTCCTCGCCGCCGAGAAAGTCGCGGTCGATCGTCAGGATGACGCGCGCCTTGTCGAGCGCGAACGATGCGCGCATCGGCCGGCCGAACGCCAGCCGCGCCCCCTCCCGGGCGGCCTCGTCATCGATGGGCTCATACGGCAGCCACCGGGCCCGAGGCCAGCGGGCGAGGATCCGATCGCGGAGCCTGTCCCGTGACGGGCTCGTCGTCTTGTCCACCAGGAAGACCAGGCCGGCGCCGCGCGCCGCATCGAACTTCACGAAATGGCCCGCGGCGAAGGCGTCGAACTCCTCCCACGTCGCGTCGGTGCGGCCGTCGTCGGTCATGCGCGTCGGCCGCTGGAGCCGGTCCGGGTCGTAGAGATTGAGCACCGACGCCTGGGCCCAGACGCTGCTCTTGCCGCGGTTGATGGGGTGGAGTGGGTTGCCCTCGATCTTGGTCGGCCGGCCTTCGTGGGTCTCGACGAGCAGCCCCTCGGCGCCCCCGCCGGGCAGCGGCATCGACGTGGCGTAGAAGAGCGGCTTGCCCGGGATAATCTCCTCGGGCTGCCGGCTGTAGGGCATGATGCGGTGCTCGGGCCGCCGGCACCCGGGGATCGTCGCCGCGCCGGCCAGCGCCAGCGACGCGCCCATCACCCGCAGGAACGACCGCCGCGTCGGATCGGTCAGTTCCGACGCGTAGGCCGGGAACTCGCGGTGCAGGAAGGCGCGAAACTCGTCGGTCCCGGCGAGCTCGTCGAGGCTGCGCCAGTACCGGCGGCCGGTGGCGCCGTCGAGCACGGGCGCCGCCGGCGAGTCGGGGTCCTTGCGGCCGACGGTCGAAGGGCATTGCGTGGCTTTGCTCATCGGGTCTGTGCTCGATCGGTGACTCGCGTCGGCGACGGTCGGCGGCGGATGGCGGGTGGGCGGGTTCGATCAGTAATGGCAGGCGGAGCAGTGCGTCGGCGGGGCGTCGCGCAGCCGCTGGGCGAGCCGGGCGCCGACGTCCTGGGCGTACCCGGGCCGGGCCAGTGTGTCCTGGACGGTGGCCAAATCCGTGGGCCAGATCGGTGCAGCGACGCCGTCCTCGGCGACGGCGCCGTGCACGTCGACCAGGTTCTTGTCCGGCGCCCGGTGGCACTCCAGGCAGAACGCCATCGACAGGCTCTGGACCTGGTGCACCTTCGGCATCTCGTCGATCCGGCCATGGCAGGAGAGGCACGACACGCCCACGTTGATGTGGGCCGCGTGATTGAAGTTCACGTAGTCCGGCAGCTTGTGGACCCGCTTCCACGGGACGGCCTCGCCGGCGGCCCAGAACTCACGCAGTTTCTGAAGGTCGGGGCTCTGCCAGTGAATCGACGGTGTGGTCCCGTCGGACGACACGGCCAGCTTGAGATACCCGTTCTTGTCGTCCACCACCGTGTGGCAGTTCATGCACGTCGAGACCGAGGGGACATTGGCCGTTCTGGATTCGGTGACATAGGTATGGCAATACCGGCAGTCGATGCCCAGCTTGCTGGCGTGGATCTGGTGGCTGTAATTGACAGGCTGATCGGGCTGGTACCCGACCTCCCAGAACGACGGCGTGGCGTAGTACCACGTCCCGCCGATCAGCAGAAACGCCAGGACCAGCAGCGTCGCCAACGCGACGTGTGGCACGACATTCATACGCTTCGAGAAGAGCGGCTTCACCCGTACCCCCTGCGGCGTCGCGTCGGACGCGGCGGCCCGACCATGTTCCGAATCCCCGGCGCTCCTGAGCGTTCAATCGGACGGCGCCCGCCGTGAGAGACAAAGACCGCCGATCTCACCACCCGCTGCCCCCGGACGCAAACGCCCGAGGCAGGAATCCTTCTTGCGAGGCAGTAGGATTACGGCCAGCCACTGACCCCGTCAAGCGACGCGGGGCCCGGTTCCACACCGAGATAACCGACATGAATATCGGCAGAACAACGGGGCGCGCGAGATGACGACCACCCACGTTCGGAATCCTCGGGGTGTGCTCCCCGCGGCGTTGGTGTTCGGGTTCGGCTCGACACTCGCCGGCTGGGTGATCGCCTACGCCCTGCGCCTGCCGGGGGATGCGGTCCCGCCGATGGTGTTGGGATTGCTGCTCATCGCGGTGCAGCTCGCGGGTGCGGCGCTGGCCGGGCGGACGGCGGCCGGCATCCGGCCGTGGGTGGCCGGGTCCGCCACCGGGGTGGTGTCCAGCGCGCTGAACCTCCTCGTGGTGCTCAGCGCGTTCTCCGGGGATGACCCGGATGCGGCCCGGCTCGACGCCGCCGGCGCCCTCGCCGCGGCCGGTTCGATCGCAGTCGGCGCGGTGGTCGGCGCCGCGGCCGGGCTGGTCGGGGGCCGGCTCGCCGCTCGGGACGCTCGCGACGGCGCCCATGTTGCGAACTGGCTGAGCCGGTTCGCGGCCCTCAACACCGCGGGCGCATGGCTGCTGCTCGTGGCCGGCGGGATCGTGACCAGCGCCCGGGCGGGCCTGGCCGTCCCGGACTGGCCTGAGTCCTTCGGCGCCAACATGTTTCTCTTCCCGCTGAGCAAAATGACCGGCGGCGTCTTCATCGAGCACGCCCACCGACTGCTCGCGGTGCTCGTGGCGCTCAACACCGCGGCGCTCCTGGTGTGGTCGCTGATCGCCAAGGCGCCGGCGCTGGCTCGGGCCGTTGTTGCGGCGGCGAGCGCCCTCGTCATCGCTCAGGCCGTGCTCGGCGGGCTCAGGGTCACCCAGACCAGCGACGCGCTGGGCATGGTCCACGGGGTGATCGGGCAGGTCTATGTCGCGGCGCTGGCCCTCGCCGCGGCCGTGCTCTCATCGGCGTGGCGCTCGGGCCCGGCGCCGCGGCCGCACCCTGCGGCGCGGGCGCAGCGGACGCTCAACGCGCTGGCGCTCGCCGCGTTGCTGGTGCAGATCGCGTTCGGCGCCGCGGTGCGTCACTTCGACGCCCAGCCGCACGCCCTGTGGAGCCACGTCGGTTTCTCGGTCGTTGCGCTGATCCTGCTGCTCGCGGCCGGCGTCCGCGCCCAGCACACGGTCGCGTCCGCGCACCGGTGGCTGCGCATCTCGGCGACCGCGACGAAGCACGCCGCGATTGTTCAGATGGCGCTGGGCGTGATCGCGCTGGTCGCGGTGATCGTCTGGCGAGACGAGGACACCCCGCCGGCGGTCTCGGTCGCCCTGCGTTCGCCGCACCAGGCCGTCGGCGCGGCGCTGCTGATCGCCGCAACGCTGCTGACCGCGTGGACGCGCCGTCTCACGACGCCGCCCACCTAGATTCTGTGTGATGAATCGCTCAGCGTCACCCGAGACGGATGACAGCCAGTGGAACGGCCGTCTCGGCCGTTTTCTTGGTAATTGACGACGGGCGAGACGCCCGTCCCACTCGGCGAGACGCCCGTCCCACTCGGCGAGCCGCCCGTCCCGCAGATCCCTCAAACGGAACCTAGGCGGAGCCCGCCCCGGCGCCGGAGGGCTCGGCCGACGCGCCGCCGATCGGCAAACTCTTGCGGTGGATGAACACGACGGCCGCCCCGAGCACCAGGAACGCGATGGCGATGAATCCCATCGGCGGGGGCGCCGGCTCGCTCGGCAGCGGGTCCATCGGGAAGCCCAGCTTGGTGAAGTGCGCACCCAGCGCCCCGATCATGAGCAGCACGGTCAGCGCCCCGCCGTACACCGTCGTCGCCGGGATCAGCAGCAGCACGCCGGTCAGGGCTTCGGCGAGCCCGGTGGCGTACATCCCCGCGGCGCCGACGCCCAGCGCGTCGAAGATCTCCCGCGCCATCGGCTGTCCGGTCAGCTTCGGGACCGCCCCCATCACGATGAACCCGCCCGCGAGCGCCACGCGGAGAACCCACGACACGATGAGGACGTTCTTCGGCAGACGCGTGGTCATCTGATCGGCTCCTGTCAGCGGAGGCAGCGCCGCCACCGGCGCACGGCGCCACCCGCTGGGTCAGTCGAAACATCGACGCCCGGCCGGCTTATTCCCCAGATTCTCATGAA
>RFGI01000020.1 GCA_003696725.1 Planctomycetota bacterium
GGCCGGGGGCGGCCCCGGCGGGGCGGCGCGGGCCGGCGGGGGCGAGGGCGTCGGCGCGGGGTTCGTGCTCTCCGGCGCCGAGGGCGAGTCGTTCACGTATTACGGCACCGAATCGCAGCACCGGCAGGTCGCCGCCCTGGTCGACGAGTTCGCCGACCAGGCGCGCGAGGAAACCTTTGTCGTTGAGTTTTATAAGCTTGAGCACGTCGCCGCCGAGGACGCCGCCGACCTCTTGACGGAGCTGCTGGACATCACGCAGGAGCGCGAGGCCGCGTCCCCCTTCCTGCCGGGGTCGCAGCGCCCGGGCAACCGCCGGGGCACGACCGACACCGGCGGGTCGCGGATCTTCCAGGAGAACCAGGCGCCGCCCGCCGACTCGGCGCAGCCGCCCGCCGAGGGCGCCGGCGCCGAGGGCGAGACCTCGCTCACCCCCACCGAGGGCGTCTCGGTCATCGCGGACATCCAGAACAACCAGCTCATCATCCGCGCCCCGCGGCGCCAGCAGCGGGAGTTCGGCCGCATCATCGAGCGCATCGACCAGCGCCGCCCGCAGGTCTACATCGAGGCGCAGATCATCTCCGTCAACCGCTCCAAGGACTTCTCGCTCTCGATCGACACCGCCCTGACCTCGCCCAACAGCGACGTGCCGATCTTCACCAACTTCGGGCTCGTGCCTTTCGGCTCGATCCTCCCGATCCCCAACTCCTCCCAGGGCGCCACCGCGGCGGTCATCCGCAACGACTACACGCCGGTGGTCATCAACGCCCTGATGACGGTGGGCGACGCGCGGCTGCTCTCTTCGCCGAAGATCCTGGTCCTGGACAACGAGGAGGCGAGCGTCTCCGGAACAACCGAGGAGCCCTTCGCCGCCGTCAGCCAGGGCACCGCGACCTCGACCACGTCGCAGGGGGGGACGGCCTCGGCGGGCACCACGCTCACGGTCCGCCCGACCATCGGCAACGGCAACGCCATCCGTCTGGAGTACTCCGTCGAGCTGTCCAGTTTCGGCGAGCGGCCCGCGCCGGAGCTCCAGCCCACCGTCCAGCAGAACTCCTTCGAGTCCGTCGCCAACGTGCCCGCGGGCTCGACGATCGTCCTGGGCGGGCTCAGTTCGACCCAGCGCGACAACACCACGTCAAAGGTGCCGCTCCTGGGCGACATCCCGCTGTTGGGCAACGCCTTTAAGTCCCAGGGGCGGCGCACCAGCGACCGCACGGTGTACGTGTTCCTCACGCCGAGGGTGCTGCGCGACGAGACGTTCCAGGACCTGCGCCTGCTGTCGCGCGGCCCGCGGCAGAGCGCCGACATCGACGACGTGACGCCCGAGCTCGAGCCTGCCGTCATCCCCGTCATCGAGCAGGGCGACGGGAGCGGCGCGTGAGCCGGGCCGGCGCCAACGGCGACGCGGCGGGCGTCCCGGCCGGGCCCACCGACGCCGACCTGGCGCGCCTCGCCGAGGCCCTCAGGCCCCTGCCCGTTGACGCCGATCACCTGCGCGGGTTCGGCGAGCTGCCCGGCGTCGAGGAGGACCCGTGGGAGGCGCTGCTGTCGACCGTCGGCGCCGAGGAGCACGCCGCCCTCGAGGCCGTCGCCCGCCGGCTGGGGCTGCGCTACCTCGCCGAGCCCAGGCTCGAAGACTCCAGCGACGTGTTCTACGAGCGGGTCCCGGCGTCGATGGCGCGCGCCCGGCTCATCGCGGGCCTCGCCGTCGAGGGCGGCTCGCTGGTCGTCGCCACCAGCCGGCCGATGCAGCCGGACGCCTTCGACCAGATCGAGCGGCTCGCGGGCATGCCGGTGGAGGTCGTGCTGGCGCCTCGGGCCCAGGTCGCCAACCTGATCAACCGCGGGTACGAGCAGCGGCAGGGCCTGGTCGAGGAGATCGTCGAGGACATCCCGCTCGACGAGCGCGCGTTCGAGACCGCCGCCGGCTCCATCGCCAAGGGCGCGGACCTCTTGCAGCTGGCCCGCCAGACGCCCGTCATCCGCCTCGTGAACATGATCCTGTTCGAGGCCCTGCGCCGGCGGGCGTCAGACGTGCACATCCAGCCCCTGGAGTCCGCGCTCCTGATCCGCTACCGCGTCGACGGGCTGCTCGTGGACGCGTTCAGCCCGCCGCTGTCCCTGGCCGCGGCCATCTCCTCGCGCCTGAAGGTCATGGCCGAGCTGGACATCGCCAATCGCCACTCGCCGCAGGACGGGCAGACCACCGTTCGCATCGGGGCCCGCAAGATCGACATCCGCCTCTCGTGCGTACCCACGATCTTCGGCGAACGCCTGGTCCTTCGCCTGCTCGACCAGTCGCAGACCCAGCTGAGCCTGGACGCCCTGGGCATGACGCCCCAGATGCAGGACGCCCTCGTCGACCTCGTGGAGCGGCCCAGCGGCATCGTCCTGGTCACCGGGCCCACGGGCTCGGGCAAGACCACCACGCTGTACGCGGCGCTGGAACGCATCGACCGCGGGTCGCGCAACGTCATGACTATTGAGGATCCCGTCGAGTACCACCTCGACTCCATCGCCCAGGTGCAGGTCAACCCGAAGCGCGGCGTGACCTTCGCCACGGGGCTGCGCGCCCTCTTGCGCCAGGACCCCGACGTCATCCTCGTCGGTGAGATCCGCGACACCGAGACGGCCCACCTCGCGGTCCAGGCCTCGCTCACCGGGCACCTCGTCCTCGCCACGCTGCACACCAACGACGCCCCCAGCGCCGTCAGCCGGCTCCAGGACATCGGCGTCGAGCCGTACCTCATCTCCTCGTCGCTCCTGGCTGTCCTGGGGCAGCGGCTTTTGCGCCGGGTGTGCGCCGCGTGCGGCGGGACCGGGCGGGGCGACCGCGGCGCGTGCGAGACGTGCGCCGGCTCGGGCTACGCCGGGCGGGTCGCCGCGTACGAGCTGATGCTCATGTCCGACGAACTCCGCAGGATGGCCATGCGCTCCGCCGACGCGCTCGAGCTGGCCCGCCAGGCCCGCGACCAAGGCATGCGCCCGATGCTCGACGACGCCCGCGCCAAGCGCGACGCGGGGCTGACGACCACGGACGAGCTCCGCCGCGTCCTGCACGAGGCATGATGACCCCCGCGCCCTCCTCGATCCCGTTCCTCTACGTCGCCGTCAAGCCGCAGGGCGGCAAGCGCGTGGGCCTCCGCTACGCCCGGGACGAGTCGGAACTCGCCGGCGCGCTGGCCGACTCGCGGCTGTTGCTCCTGCGCGCCCGCCGGCTGCCGACGTGGACCGGCCGGGCCCAGACCCTCACCCTCAAGGACCAGGCCGCGCTCAACGAGCAGCTCGCGGCTCTGGTCGGCCGGGGCGTGCCGCTGGTCGAGGCCCTGGAGGTTGCCGAGTCCGTCGTCACGCCCCGCGCCGCCCCGGTCGTGGCCCGGCTGCGCGAGCGGGTCAGCGCGGGCGACTCGTTCGCCGACGCCTGCCGGCGCTCGGGCGCGTTCGACCCCGTCGTCGCCACGGTTTACCGGTCGGCCGAGCAGTCCGGGGCCCTGGCCGACGCCACACGCCGGCTGGCGCGCTCGGCGCGCGACCGGCTGGCCATCGCCTCCAAGGTCCTGACGATGATGATCTACCCCGCGGTCGTTCTGGCGGTGGGGCTGATCGTGACCGCGGTGGTGCTCACGCAGGTCGTGCCCCGTGTGGCCCAGACACTCCGCAGCGCCGGCGGGACCCTGCCCTGGTACACCGAGGCCGTCCTGCGCTTCGGCGAAGGGCTGCGCGACCACGGGCTCACCGTGGCGATCGTCGCCGGCGTCGTGGCTGTGGCGGCGCTCGTCCTGCGGCGCGCCGTCATGGGGCTGGCCGCCGGCCTGGCGCGCCGGGCGCCGATCGTCGGGCCGGTGCTCCTGGCGTCGGACTCGGCCCGCTTCTTCTCGATCATGGCCGCGATGACCCGCGCGGGCGTGCCCCTGGCCGACGCGCTCTCGGTCGCGACGGGCGCGGTCGCCCACCCCAGGCTCCGCGCCCAGCTCGAGGACCTCGGCCGGGGGCTCGTCGAGGGCGGCGTTCTGGCGGACCTGATCGACCGCCTCGACGCGCTGCCCCTGGCGACCCGGCGTCTGCTGATCGCCGCCGACCGGGCCGGGGATCTGGACTCGGCGTTCGAGGGCCTCGCCGCCGACCTCGCCGCCGACGTGGACACCAAGGCCCAGCGGGCCGTCGGCCTGCTCGAGCCGATGCTGATCGTCGGGGTGTTCATCGTCATCGGCGGGACGCTCTTTAGCGTCATGCTGCCGCTGGTGACGATGGGCTCGCGGATCGGCGGGGGGGTCTGAAGCACGCCGACCTGACCTCGCGCGCGGGGCGGGGCGCCGTCGCGGGCGCCCGGCGCGTGCTCGGCCGGGGCGGGCGTCGTCGCGGCCGGGTCTGAACCAATGAAAAACGCCGACGGGCGCGAGGCCCGCCGGCGTGTATGTCAGCCGGAGCATCCTGTGAGCGAGAGTTCAGGACGCCCGTATCGAGTCAGTGCGAGTGATCAGCGACGGCGGCGAGCCGCGGCCAGACCGGCGAGCCCGAAGAGGGCCAGCGAGCCGGGCGTCGGGATCACCGGGCCGGAGCCGAACGTGATGCGGTGCACCAGCGGCTTGTCGGGGTTCCGCGTGCCGATCTGGAAGAACCCGGACAGGAAGCCCAGGCCGTCAACGGTCGTGTCGGTCACGGGGTTGCCGAACTGATCGTTGAAGATCCCCGTGCCCACAGGGCTGAACGAGTTGATCGTGTTGTCGCCGGCGCGGCCAGCGATCACGAACTGGAACAGCAGGAGGCCGAAGTCCGTCGTGCCGGTCGGCTGCGGACCGGAGCCGGCCTGGCCGCCGTTGTTCGGCGGGTTGTCGTTGCGCCAGCCCTGGCCGTTGCCGAAGTTGTTGGCGGCGCCGTTGCCCAACGCGCCTCCAATGTCGGCGCCAGGCGTGGTGTTGATGGGATCGGTGAATGCGTTCAGGCCACCGATGACGCCCCACGACCCGTTGTCGTTCAGGCCCGCGAGCCAGCGGATCGACGGGCCGATGATCGTATTCGGAACAAAGAACGTGCCGACAGACGTGTTGATGTCCACCAGGGTGGTGTCAAGCACGATGTTGTCGTTCCCGCCCGGGAGCGACGGCGGCGAGGCGGAGATGTCAACACCGGGGCCATCGAACATGGCCCAGACGCGCAGCGTGGTCTGCGTCGCGTCGCTGGCGCCGGTCTCCTGGATCAGGACGCCGGTGAAGGCGGCCTGAGCCGAGGTCACGCCGACGGCCAATCCGGCGGCGATCGCAAGAGTACGAATCATGTGGAACTCTCCTCTTCTTCTTGTTCGCCGACCGCGCGGGAGACGCGGACGGCATGACTCAGTGTCCGGCTGACCGGGCACACACGATGCACCCACCAATATACACGGGCCCGATCCCCATGCCAGACCCTTCTCAGCCTTTTTGCGCAGCGTTTTTGTCAATCTGGGCCCGATTGTCCGGGTTGATCCGCCCCCGTTCTCGGGCGTACTGGGGCGAACGCACTATATCGCACGGCGCCGGCCGAGGGCGCCTCACCGCCCGTGGGCTCTTGGGCCGATCATTCCTCACCGCGCCGGCGTATTGACCCTCCGGCCACGGGCCCACGCGGCCGGCCCCACCCCGAGGAGGACTCGACCATGTGCGGGATCGTCGCGTATATCGGACACCGCCAGGCTTGCCCGATCCTGCTCGAAGGGCTCAAGCGGCTCGAGTACCGCGGGTACGACTCCGCCGGGGTCGCGGTCGTCAACGGCGGGCTGCGGGTCTCGAAGGTCGTCGGCCGCGTCGCGGTGCTCGAGGACCGGCTGGCCGGCGAGCCGCCGATGGCCGGGACGCTCGGCGTGGCTCACACGCGCTGGGCGACGCACGGCGCCGTCACCGAGCCCAACGCCCACCCCCACCTCGACGACCGCCACGGGCTCGCCCTGATCCACAACGGGATCATCGAGAACTACGCCGCCCTGCGGACCTGGCTCCAGGAGCGGGGGCACGCGTTCCGGACCGAGACCGACACCGAGGTGCTCGCGATGCTCATCAGCGAGCTCTACGACGGGGACCTCGAGGCCGCCGTCCAGGCCGCCCTCCGTGAGGTCACCGGCGCCTACGCCATCGCTGTGGTCTGCGCCAAGCAGCCCGACACCCTGGTCGTCGCCCGCAAGGGATCCCCCCTGATGGTCGGGGTCGGGTCGGGCGAGCACATCGTCGCGTCGGACGCCTCGGCCATCATCGCGCACACCAGCCGCGCCTTCGCCCTCGAGGACTACCACGTCTGCGCCCTGACCCGCGACGGGTTCCGCACCACCACCATCGACAACACGCCGGTCACGCCGCGCGTGCAGGAGCTCGAGCTCGAACTCGAGCAGATCGAGCTCGGCGGCTTCGAGCACTTCATGCTCAAGGAGATCCACGAGCAGCCCCAGGCCCTGCGCACGACCATGCGCGGGCGGCTCGACCGCCGGGAGGGTCGGGTCGTCCTCGGCGGGGTCGGGGAGTACGCCCGGGACCTGGTCAAGGCCCGGCGGTATATCCTCGCCGCCCAGGGCACCGCCCTGCACGCCGCCATGATCGGCGAGTACCTCATCGAGGACCTCGCCAAGGCGCCCGCCGAGGTCGAGTACGCCTCGGAGTTCCGCTACCGCAACCCCATCATCGAGGACGGCACGGTCCTGACCGTGGTCAGCCAGTCGGGCGAGACCGCCGACACCCTCGCGGCGCTGCACGAGGCCCGCGACCGAGGCGCGCTGACCCTGGGCGTGGTGAACGTCGTCGGGTCCTCCATCGCCCGCGACACCGACGCCGGCGTCTACCTCCGCGTGGGGCCCGAGATCGGCGTCGCCAGCACCAAAGCCTTCACCGGGCAGGTCGCCGTCCTGACCATGCTGGCCCTGTTCATCGCCCGCCGGCGGTTCATGAGCGCCGAGGAGTGCGGCCGGCTCATCGCCGAGCTCGAGCGCGTCCCCGACCACGTGCAGCGCGCCGTCGAGGAATCGGGCCACGTCCGCGAGGTCGTCTCGCGCTACGTGGACCAGGAGAACTGGCTCTTCCTCGGCCGGGGGTACAACTACCCCGTGGCCCTGGAGGGGGCGCTGAAGCTCAAGGAGATCTCCTACATCCACGCCGAGGGCATGCCCGCCGCGGAGATGAAGCACGGGCCCATCGCCCTCATCAACGACGGCATGCCGGTGGTCTTCATCGCCACCCGAGGCGCCCAGTA
>RFGI01000116.1 GCA_003696725.1 Planctomycetota bacterium
GAAGGGGGGGGTCAGGGCACGATCATCCGAACGGGCCCAGCGTCCGTGCCGTAAGGACTGGCCCCGGGAGTCTGTGCGCGCCCGCGAGCCCGCAGGAGATCGTGACCACGATGGAGCCGGCCGCCGTCATCGCCCTCGTGGTCGTGGTCTTGGTGCTCCTGACGCTGGCCCTGACGCGGCTGGCGGCCGACGCCGTCCTCGTCGCCGGGCTGACCCTCCTCATGGTGGCGCCCGTCCCGGCCGGCGGCGGCTGGCGCTTGGGCGTCATCGGCCCGGGCCCGGCGATCAGTGGCTTTGCCAACACCGGGCTGGCGACCGTCGCCGTGCTCTATGTCGTGGTGACGGGGCTGCGCGAGACGGGCGCGATCGACTGGATCGCGTCGGTGTTTCTCGGCCGGCCGCGGGGCCTGCGCCGGGCCATGCTGCGCCTGATGGCCCCCGTCTGGGGCATGAGCGCGTTCCTCAACAACACGCCCGTCGTCGCGATGCTCATCCCCGCGGTGCAGGACTGGTCGGCTCGGCTGCGGCTGCCGGCCTCGAAACTCCTGATCCCGCTCTCCTACGCCGCGATCCTGGGGGGCACCTGCACGCTCATCGGCACCAGCACCAACCTCGTGGTCAACGGCCTGATGATCGACGCGGGCCTCCCCTCCATGACCATGTTCGAGATCGCCAAGATCGGCGTGCCCAGCGCGGTCGTCGGGATGGCGTTCCTGCTCCTGGTCGGGCCGAGGCTCCTGCCGGACCGGGGCTCGTCGGTGAGCGTCTTCGCCGACCCGCGCGAGTACACGCTCGAGCTGGTGGTCCCCGTGGGCAGCCCGCTGGCCGGGCGGACCGTCGAGCAGGCGGGCTTGCGGAACCTGCCCGGCTGCTACCTGGTCAACGTCGAGCGCGACGGCGAGCCTCTGGGCGCCGTCGGCCCGGAGCAGGTGCTCCGCGTGGGCGACCGGCTGCTCTTCGCCGGCGTCGTCGAGGCCGTCCGCGACGTGCAGAACCTCCGCGGGCTGGCCCCCGCGACGGACCAGGTGTTCAAGCTGGACTCGCCGCGCTACCGCCGGCGTCTCTTCGAGGCCGTCATCGCCGAATCCTGCGGCCTGTGCGGCATGACCATCCGCGAGGGCCGGTTCCGCAACCGCTACCAGGCCGTGGTCCTCGCCGTGGCCCGCAACGGCGCCCGCGTCGCCGGGCGGATCGGCGACATCATCCTGCGTCCGGGCGACACCCTGCTGATCGAGGCCGACGCGGACTTCGCCGACCGCCACCGCAACTCGCGCGACTTTCTGCTGGTCAGCCCGCTGGAGGACTCGACGCCGCGCCGCCACGCCCGGGCGCCGGTCGCCGTCGCGATCCTGGCGCTCATGGTCGCGCTGGCGACCGCGGGCGTCCTGAGCATGCTCGTGGCGGCGATGGTCGCGTCGGGCCTGATGATCGTGACCCGCTGCTGCACCATCAGCGAGGCCCGCCGGAGCGTCGACTGGTCCGTGCTGGTCGTCATCGGGGCGGCTCTGGGCATCGGGCACGCGATGGAGCAGACCGGCGCCGCCGAGGCTGTCGCCAACGCCGCCTTCGGCCTCGGGGGGGACCACCCGTGGGTCGCGCTGGGCGTGGTCTACGCCGTCACCTCGATCCTGACGGCCTCGATCACCAACAACGCCGCCGTCGCCCTGATGTTCCCCATCGTGCTGGGGCTGGCCCAGCGCCTCGGCGTCAGCCCCGTCCCGTTCCTGATCGCCCTGATGATGGCCGGGTCGGCCTCGTTCGCCACGCCGATCGGCTACCAGACCAACCTGATGGTGTACGGCCCCGGCGGGTATCGCTTCAGTGATTTCCTCCGGATCGGCGTCCCGCTGAATCTCCTGCTCGCCGTCGTCGCCGTTGGACTGATCCCGCTGATCTGGGGATTCTGATCGCACCGCCTGGGGAGCGCACCACCGCCGGTCTGTTATCGGCCATTGAAACCCCGCCCGGGCCGGCCGAATAGACTCCCGGCCCGCCGGCGCTCGCGCCGGCCCGTGCTGATGTCGCATGACGCCCCGCCCGAACGATGACCCGCCCGCGCCCCCGCGCCGCCGACGCCTGCTCCGGCGTGTTGTCGTGGCGCTGATGGCGGCGCCGGTCGCCCTGGTCCTCGTCGCGTGGGCGTCGCAGCGGCTGTGGCTGCCGGCGGTGGTCCGGCCCGCGGTCGAGAGTCTGACGGGGCTCGAATCGTCTTCACGGTCGATGTGGCTCTCGCCGACGGGCCTCCTGCGGGCGAGCGGCGTGACCCTGCGCGAGCCGGACGCAAAGGGCCCGGCCGTCGTCACGGCGCGCGAGGTCCACGCGTCGCTGCGCCTGGGGAACCTCATCACCGGCGGGCCGGTGATCGCCGCGGTCACGCTGACCGAACCGACGTTCCGCGTCGCCGCGGGGCTGGACGCCGGGTCCCGGACCGAGCCGATCGCCCGGGCCCGGCGCGCCGTGCGCGGCGTGCTGTCGCTGCCTGAGATCGAGGTGGTCGACGGCTCGGTCGCTTTCATCGAGCCGGGCGCCGATGACGCCGCCCCCGTGCTGACCATCACCGGCGGGGGGACCATCCGCCGGGACCCGGACGATCCGGGCGCGTACACGGTCGAGTTGGAGCAGACGGGCGCCGGCGCCCCGATCGCGTTGACCGGCCGGATCGACCTCGCCTCGCACGAGGCCGTCCTCCGCGCCCGCGACGTGGAGCTGACGCACTGGGTCGAGTCCTGCGCGATCGCACGGGACGCGGCGTTCTGGCGCTCGATCGTGGGCGCGGGCCGGCTCGTGGACGCCACGGTCGAGTACGACCGCACCGACGGCCTGCGCACGCGCATGGAGGTCGAGGGCGTGCGCCTGGCGCTGCCGACACCCGCGGGCGCCGACCGCCGGGTCACGCTGGACGAGGTCGCCGGGGTGGTCACGCTCGACCGCGAGGGGATCCGCGCCCAGGTCGCGGGGCTGATCGACGGCCTGCCCACGCTGGCCTCGCTGGGCGTCGACGGCCTGGCGTTGACCGCGCCGTTCACGGTGGACCTCACCGGCGGGCCCTTCCGCGTCGACGCGGGCTGGGCGGCCCTGGCTCTGGCGCCGCCGGAAGTCCGGTCGATCATCGACGATTTCTCCTCGCCCAGCGCCCAGGTCACGGCCCGGGTGCGCCTGTCGCGCGACGCCCCGGCCGACGCGCCGGATCAGGGCATCGCGGTCTCGGGCGAGGTGCGTCTGCGCGACGGCGCCGCCGCGTTCGTCGAGTTCCCGTACCCGGTCCGCGAGATCGCCGGTGTCGTGCGGTTCGATCAGTCGGCGATCACGCTCGACGGGCTCACGGGTGTGGGGCCCACGGGGGCCCGGGTCCGCGCCGACGGCGTGGCCACGCCCACGGCGGACGGGCTCGAACTCGACCTGACGATCCGCTCGCCGGCGGTTCCCCTGGACGGGGCGCTGCTGGCGGCGCTGGACCCGGCCGACGCCGAGCTCATCGAGGCCGCGTTCAGCGAACGCGGGCTCGGGCGGCTGCGCGACGCGGGCGC
The DNA here is from genome assembly GCA_003696725.1 of Planctomycetota bacterium. Lineage (GTDB taxonomy): Bacteria > Planctomycetota > Phycisphaerae > Phycisphaerales > UBA1924 > J020. The sequence goes on from RFGI01000116.1 coordinate 3,528, forward strand.
GGTGATCACCGGCGCCGAGCGCGCCGACGCCGCCGACGCCGTGCGCCGGGCCGAAGCCGACCTCCGGCGAGCCGAAGAGACGGGCGACGCCGACCGGGCCCGCGTCCTCGCCGCGGCGCTGGCCGACGCCCGGCGCACGCTCGAGCGGCCGGTCTTCACCCTCGGTGGCGCCGCCGCCGTCACCGCGCGCGTGCGGCGCTCGCCGCGCACCCGGCCCGTGATCCGCGTCCTGACCGAGGTCGAGGCCGCGTCCGTCGGCCTGCTGCACGACGCGGCGCCCTACCCGCTGATCGCCGAGGACCTCCGGCTGACCATCGACAACGCCCGGGGCGTGCGCATCGAGCGCGGCCGGGTCCGCGGTGTGACGGGCGCGGCGGGCGCCATCACCGGCGGGATCGACTGGGCCGGGGGCGCGACGCGCCCCGATCTCGAGATCTCGTTCGACCCGCTCCCCGTCGATCGCGTGCTGATCGAATCCATCGCCGCGGCGCGGGGCGCCGTCGGCGAGCGCGCCGCGCCGTCGGCCCGCCTCCTCGACAGGCTGGGCGCGGGCGGCGTCACGTCACTCACCGGGCGCGTCGGCGCCGACGGCGAGGGTCGCGTGATCTGGACGGCGCGTCTGCCGATCGACGGCGTGGTCCTCGCCGCGCCCGACGGGGGCCCCACCCTTGACGGGCTCGACGGCGCCGTCGTTCTGTCCGACGCGGGGTTCGATCTCGACGCGGCCGGCGCGCGCCTCGACGGGATGCCCGCGCCGATGTCGCTCACCGCGCACGCCGGCGCGGGCATGATGAACGTTCACTTCGTGTCCGAGGCGCTGCCGCTGCACGCGCGGGTCGAACCGTTCGTGTCGGCGTTCGACCCCGACCTCGCGAGCCGGATCGCCGAGGCGCGGGCCCGGCGCCGCCCGCGCGGGACGGTCGCGATCGACGCGACGCTGGCCGCCGACACACCCGACCGCGAACCGGACTGGCGCGTCACGCTCACGCCCGCCGGGCCGATCGAAGCGGACGCCCCCGGCGGCCGGGCGGTCGTCACGCCGATCGCGGGTCGGGTCGAGATCACGCCGGATCGGTTGACGTTTGAGAGCGTGAGCCTCGCGCTGGCCGATCCCGCGGGGGCCGACCACGGCCGGGTGACGCTGGACGGGGCCACCGACGGCGCGCTGGCGATCTCCGCGGATGATCTGGACCCGGCCTCGCCGGTCCTCCGAGAGGTTGTCGCGTCGGCGTCGCCCGAACTGGGTCGAGCGATCGAGGACGCCGACGCCGCGGGCCGGATCAGCGGCGAGCTGACCATCAAGCGCGACGCCGGGGCCTGGGGTGTGGTGACGGGTGAGGTCCGCCCGCGCCGGCTCGCCCTGACGCGCTTGGGCCGACGCGCGGAGATCGGCGAGATCGCCGGCTCGATCACGCTCGGCCCGTCCGGCGGGGAGGTCCGCGCGCTGGGCGCGCACAGCGGGGCCTGGTCGATGCAGGCCAGCGGCCGATGGTTCGGCGGCGACCGTCTCGGCGTCGACCTGACGCTCAGCGCGTCGGGCCGCGCCGACGCGGGGCTCGTCGCGCTGGCGCCGGCGAGCGTCGCCCGCCTGTTCGACGCCCTGGCGATCGACCTGGGCGATCGCTTCTCACTCGAAGAGTCCGAGCTCCGCATCAACGCGCCGCAGCCCGGCGCCGACGCCTCGGACCCGCGCGACGGGGCGCATTTCGCCGGCGTGCTGCGCGTCGAGGGGGCGTCGCTGGACGCCGGGGTCACGCTTGCCGACGCCCACGGCGAGATCGCCGTCGCGGTCGACCGCCCGCCCGGCATCGCCACGCCCGCCGCCGGGCTGTCGCTGGACATCGAGAGGGTCCGCGTCGGCGGGGTGAGCGTCACCGGGCTGCGCGGGCGGGTCGAGCCCGACCCCGACGCGCCCGGCGCCGTGCGGCTGGCGCTGGACGGGGCGGCGCACGGCGGGCGCGTCCTTGTTGATGGGGTGATCGAGCACGCCGTGGACGATGCGTCGGCGCCGGACTACACCGTGGCGCTGAGGCTCGCGGGGCTGGACCTGGTCTCGGCGAGCGATGAGTTCGTCGGGCCGCCGCGAGGGGCGCCGGACGGACCGCAATCGGCGGCCTCGGCGGACGCCGCGATGGGCTTCGTGGATGCCAGCCTCATGATCGCCGGCTCCGCCGCGCCGGGCGCCGAGGCGCACGGCCAAGGCGAGATCCGCGTGATGGGGGGGGAGCTGGCCCGGCTGCCGCTGGTGATGTCGATCTTCGAGCTGGGGTCGGTGGTCCCGCCGGTGAACGAGCCGTTGGACTACGCCTCGGCCCGGTTCACGATCCGGGGCCGGACAGCCCGCTTCGACCGGCTGGTCGTGGCGTCGCCGTCGCTGGCGCTGGTCGGCGAGGGGTCGCTGACGTTCCCCGACCTGACGCTCGATCTGGGGTTCGCGGTCACCAGCAGCCGGCGGCTGCCGCTCTGGAGCGACCTTATGGACGTGGTGCGCAACGCCCTGGTCACCACGCGCGTCCGCGGGACGCTGGCCCGGCCCGACATCACGGGCGAGCCGCTGTCGGGGCCCAGGCGGTTCCTGGGCCGGCTGCTCTTGGGCCGGGAGCCCGACCGGGTCGTCGGTGTCGAGACGCCGGAGTAGCCGCCGGAGCGGTCGGGCGGGCCCGGGTCGCTACCGTGGTCGGCTCGACGCCATGACCGACCCCGCGCCGCCATCGCTGATCAACCTCTCGTACCGCGATCCGACGGTCGCCGAGCCGCTCAACGACCTGATCCGCCGGGCCGGGGGCGACCCCGACCACGAGGACGCGCGGTTCATCCGCGAGATGCTCATCACCGCCCTGAAGCTCTTTCAGGACGGGCGCGACCGCGGCGAGCTCAAGCTCATGGCCGCGTCGATGAAGGAGCTCCGCCACGCGTTCCGGGTGTTCGCGCGGCACCCGCACGTCCGCAAGATCAGCATCTTCGGCTCGGCGCGCACGCCGGAGGATCACCCGGACTACGCCGCCGCCGTCGAGTTCAGCCGGCAGATGGCCCTGCGCGACTGGGCCGTCATCACCGGCGCCGGCGACGGCATCATGAAGGCCGGGCACGTCGGGCCGGGGCGGGAGTCGTCCTTCGGGCTGGCCATCCGGCTGCCGTTCGAGACCACGGCCAACACCGTCATCGCGGGCGACCCCAAGCTCATCACCTTCAAGTACTTCTTCACCCGCAAGCTGATGTTCGTCAGCCAGGCCGACGCCGTCGCCCTCTTCCCCGGCGGGTTCGGCACGCAGGACGAGGCCTTCGAGGTTCTCACCCTGGTGCAGACGGGCAAGTCCTCGATCGTGCCGATCGTCCTGGTCGAGGGGGAGTCGAGCCGGTACTGGGCCGACTGGCGCCGGCTCGTCGAGGACACCCTCCTGGCCGGCGGGTTCATCTGCGAGGAGGACCTGAGCCTCTTCTATCACGCGCACAGCCCCGCCGACGCCGCCGACCACGTCCAGCGGTTCTACCGGAACTACCAGTCCTCGCGGTACGTCGGCGACCAGCTCGTGATCCGCCTGCGCCAGCGCTTGCGCGACGAGGCCGTCGTGCGCCTCAACGACGAGTTCGCCGGCATCGTCCGTGAGGGCCGGATCACACAGAGCGGCCCGCTCGACGGGGAGACCGATCATCTGGAGCTGCCCCGGCTGGTGTTCACCCACACACGCCGGCAGTGGGGGATCGTCCGCCGGCTCATCGACCGTCTCAACGAGATGGAGCCCGCCGACCCGTCCCCGGGAACCCCCGGCCCGCGGGCCGCGTAAGGCGCCATCGCGGACGCCGACCGCCCCGACCGTTTCCGGACGATCATGACCCGCCTCGGACGCATCTCGGCGATGATCGCGGCGCCGGTGCTCGCCGGGTGCGTGTCGGCGCCTGCGCCCACGGCGCGGGGCCCCGTGCCGCCGACCGCCGAGCCGATCGTCAGCGCCGGCGCGCTGGGCGCCCCCGACGGGCTGGAGGTCCGCTGGTGGGTGGTCCGCGAGGACGCCGACGCCGTGCGATCGGTGCTGGCGCCGTACCTCGATCGCCCGGTCCCCGCCGACGGGCAGACCCTCGAGCGCCTCCGCCGCGCCGGGTTCCGGCTGGTCGAGATCCCGCTGGCGGATCTGGGGGCGGTCCGCGCGGCGCTGCCGATCGTCGGCCGGATCGACCGCCGGTGGATCGGGCAGGCGCCGGACTGGATCGACGCCGCCGACGGCCCGCTCAGGCCCGACTCGGCGCCCGTGCGCGTCGGCGGCGAACGCCTGGACCTGCCCGCCGGCCGGCTGCGCCTCATGGTGCGCGCCTGGTCGGAGGTCGGCGCCGAGACGCTGCGGCTGGACCTCGCCGTGCAGCACATTCGCGCCGATCGCGCCCCGCGCGCCATCGCTCTCGATGAGCCGGCCCGCCGCCGGCGCCCCGCCGACGAGGGCCTGATGTTCCGCGCGTCCACCGCCGAGCTCGCGCTCAACCCCGGCGCGCTGCTCCTGCTGATCCCCGCGGCGCCCGAATTCGAGTGGGCGCCCGAGGACGACGAGCCGGCCGCCGATGCACCCGACACCCCGGCCGACAAACCCCCGGGCGACCCGCTGGACCCCGTCGAGTGGACGCCCCAGCCGGACGTGGACGAATCGGCCGTGCAGGGCCCGCCCGCGCCCACGGCGCCGGCGCTGGGCGAAGCCCTCCTGATCGCCCAGGGCTCGGGCGCCGACCAGCCCCGCTACCGCGCCGTCGTCGCCCTCATCCCGCGCCTGACGCGCCCGCGTACGCTCCTGCCGTGACCCCGAGCGAGCTGCGAGCCCTGCTGCGCCGGCATGGGCTGTCGCCGAGGCGGTCCCTGGGGCAGAACTTCCTCATCGACCAGAACCTGGCGCGGAAGCTGCTCGACGCCAGCGGCGCTGGCGCGGGCGATCTCGTGCTCGAAGCGGGCCCCGGCGCCGGCGCCTTGACCGAGGGCCTGCTGGAGCGCGGCTGCCGCGTCGTCGCTGTCGAACTGGACGAGGGCCTGGCCGACGTCCTTGAGGCGCGGTTCGGCGATGCGGCCGGCCTGACGCTGATCCGCGGCGATTGCCTGGCCGGCAAGCACGCCCTGAACCCGGCCGCCCTTGGCGCGCTGGGCGATGAACCGTTCTCGCTCGTCGCCAACCTGCCGTACAACGCCGCGACGCCCCTGCTGATGACGCTGCTCCTGGATCATCCCGCGTGCCGATCCATGTGGGTGACGGTGCAGAAGGAGGTCGCCGACCGGCTGGCGGCGGGCCCCGGCTCGCGCGACTACGGTGAGATCAGCGTGGTCGCGCAGGCCGTCTGCGACATCCGCCGCGTCGCGGTCTTGCCGCCGGCGTGCTTCTGGCCTCAGCCGAAGATCACCAGCGCGATGATCGGGTTGGTGCGCCGCTCCGAGCCCAGAACCGCCGACGCGCACCGGCTCCAAGCGCTGTGCCGGGCGCTCTTCTCGCGCCGCAGGAAGCAGATCGGGTCGGCGCTCCGCGACGCCGTGCGCGGCCGGCCGTGGCCCGAGGGTGTGGACCCCGCCGCCCGACCCGAGACGCTCACCGTCGAGCAGCTCGACGCCCTGGCGCGCCTCGTCGAGGAACGCTGAGGACGGATCGCCCCGGTCACGGCGGGTCCAGCCGCACCGCCGCCACGTGCCCGCCGAAGCCCTGCGCCACCACCAGGTGCGGGCCATGCGCCAGCGCCCCGCCTACGCGCGACAACGAGAACGGCGTCCCGATCGGCTCGCACAGCCACGGCATCGGCGGCACCCGGCCGCAGCGCATGAACAGGCACGAAAGGACGACGTTCACCAGACCCGCGGCGCCGAGCCCGTGCCCCAGCGCGCCCTTGCTCGCGTACGCGGGCGTCTGCGCCGACGCATCACCCAGGGCGCGAGCCAGCGCCGCCAGCTCGCGCTCGTCGTTGTCCGCGGTGCCCGGCGCGTGCGGCTGCACCAGCGCGATGCGGTCCGCGCCCGCGCACAGCCGCCGCGCGAGTTGTTCGAGTGTCGCGTACCGGTCCGGGGGGCGCACCATGTCGAAGGGCTCGGCGCCTGTGGCCAGCGCCCCGGCGCGCGCCCACGGCGATCGTCGCGCCCCGAATCGTTCGAGCACAACCGCCGCCGACACCTCGCACAGCGTGAACCCGGCGCGCCCCCGGTCCAGCGGCCGCGCGACATGCGCCGCGGCGGGCGTCGCCGGCGCCAGCGCCCCCAGACGCTCGTACGACCGCACGAAGACCGGGTGCAGCGCCGACTCCACCGCGACGACGAGGGCCCGCGCGCACTCGCCCCGGCGTACGGCGTGGACCGCCCCGGCCAGCGCCACCAGCGATGTCGCGCACGCCGCCACCGGCGCCGACGCGGCGCCCAACCCGAGCCGATCGCGCACCCGCGCCGCGACCAGCCCGACCGGGCCCGCGGCGATCGCCTGCGCCCGGCCCTCGGACCGCGGGTCCAGCAGCGACAGGACGGCGCCCTTGCTCGACGCGATCCACACCGGCGTGCGCGCCGCGTCGGCCGAGCCCGGCGCCAGCTGCGCGTCGGCCAGGGCCTGCCGGGCCGCTCGCTCGGCGAGATCCAGCGCCGGGTCCTCCGCGGCGTGCACCGCCACCGACACCGCCCCGGTTGCGCGAGCCACAGCCGTCGCGTCCAGCCCGTCCGGGAGGTCCGCCAGCCGATCCGCCGTCCGCCGGCCCTCCAGCAGGGCGCGCAGCGTCGACCACGGCGACAGCCCGAGCGGCGAGATCAGCCCCACGCCCACCACCGCCACGCCGGGGTCGTCGGTCGGGATGGAAGCGTCCGGCGCCACGGGGCGCGATCCTATCGAGCGTCCCTTGCTGCCCAGGCGGGCGGGTGCTACCGTTTTTGTCTCGCGGCGGACGAACCGCGCCGCGCCGGGCAGTTAGCTCAGTTGGTAGAGCACGGCACTGAAAATGCCGGTGTCCCCGGTTCAAGTCCGGGACTGCCCATTGTTCCAGACCCGGTCGACCGGGCGCATAGCTCAGCTGGCTAGAGCGCCGTCTTCACACGGCGGAGGTCACAGGTTCAAGTCCTGTTGCGCCCATTGAAGTAAGTCAAGCCGAGCGCTGCGAGATGAGCAACCCGCCGGCGTGCGGCAGAGCGGCCGACAAGCAACTCCCGAACCGGCGCGCACCGGTTCGGCGAGCCTGAACGCGACGCTCATGTCACCATGCCCGACGACACCAGAACGGTCATCATCGGCGGCGGCGTGATCGGCGTGTGCTCGGCGTACGAGCTCGCCCGCCGGGGTGAGGGCGTCACGCTCATCGAGGCCGAGCGGATCGCCGCGGGCGCGTCCGAGGGCAACGCCGGGCAGATGGCGATCGCGCACCCGCCGCTGCCCAGGCCCGGGCTGGCGTGGCGGGCGGCGCGCTGGATGTTCGATCCGAAGAGCCCGCTCTTGATCTCGCCGCGCGCCGGCTGGTCGATGGCGCCGTGGCTGTGGACGTTCTGGCGGTCGTGCTCGCCGCGTGTCCTGGAGCGGTCGATGGCGCTGCTGGCCGTGCTGGGGCGGCTGACGCGCCCCATGTTCGATGAGATCATCGAGCGGGAGTCCATCGACTGCGGGTACACGCGCGCGGGCGTGATGGAGGTCGCGCGCACCGACGCCGGCGCCCGCGAGGGGCGCGACACGGTCGCCATGCTCCGCGGGCTGGGCGTCGACGCGGTGTGGCTCAGCGGGGGCGAGGTGGTCGAGCGCGAGCCGGCGTTCAAGGCCGGCGTCGCCGGCGCCGCGTGGAACCGCGAGAGCGTCTCCCTCGACCCGGCGCGATTCACGCGGGGCGTCGCAGAAGCGGCCCGGCGCCACGGCGCGATCATCCGCGATCGCGCCCCGGTCCGGCGCCTCATCACGCGAGACGGCGCCGTCGCCGGCGTCGAGCTTGAGTCGGGCGAGCACGTCCCGGCGGCGCGCGTCGTGCTTGCCGCGGGGATCGCGTCGGCGCGCCTTGGGCGCGCAGCGGGCGTGCGTCTGCCGATGCAGGCGGGCAAGGGCTACCACCGGGAGATCGAGCCCGCGGGGCCGGCGCTGACCACGCCGTGTGTTTTGATCGAGCGATTCGTCGCCTGCACTCCGATGAACGGGCGCCTGCGACTGGCCGGGACGCTGGAGTTCACCGGCGTCAACACACGGATGCGGCGCGCCCGACTCGACGCGCTGTCGAACGGCGCGGACGAGTATCTCAAGGGCGTCCGCGGCGCGGCGCCGGGGTCCGAGTGGTGCGGGCTGCGGCCGTGCACGGCGGACGGCCTGCCGATCGTCGGGCCGAGCCGGCGCGCCGGCGGGCTGATCGTCGCGACCGGGCACGCGATGCTGGGCATGACGCTGGGCCCCGCGACCGGGCGTCTGGTGGCGGACCTGGCGCAGGGCCGGACCCCGCCGGTGGATCTCGCGCCGATGAGCCCGGACCGGTTCTGACGTCCCGCGGCGGACCGGCGCGCGTGCGGTGGCGCCGGCGGCGCGGGCCGCGAACGTTCGATAACTCAAGTTTGGCGGCGTCGCGGCGTCCGGCCGGCGGCTTGTGTCGGGGCGGTGGCATGGTTGACATGCCGCGACGCTCGCGGCGGCGCGATCCCGGACTTCCAGCAGACACGCATGAGCCGATGCGCGATCATCCCGGCGCTGGTGCTTCTCGCGGCGGCGCCCGCCGGCGCCGGGGTCCCGGACGCGTGGGTCTCCGACGCGGACCGCGCGGTGCTCATCGGCGTCGAGCGCCTCAGCGACGCGCTGGCGACGACGCGCGACCTGGCGCTGGTCGACACAGACGGCCGGCCGGTCCTCGGCGTCGAAGGGATCGACACGGTCGAGGGCGGCGGGCTGATCCTCGTCGTCGACACCGACGCGGGCGCCGTCCTGGCGCGCGTGGACATGCGCCCAGGGCCGGGCGAGTCGAGCGCCGTCGTCGAGTCGATCTCGACGGTCAGTCTCGATCTCGGCGAGCGCCCCCGCGGCGTGGCGTTCGACCGCTCGACGCGCGGCGGCGCCATCCTGATCTCGACCGGCTCGGGCTCGCGCGTGGTCCGCGTCTCCTCGGGCGGCCGGGTCGCGGGGTCCGGGGTGATCGAATCGGATCTCGGTGAGCCCATCGCCGGCGCCGTCGATCTGGCGTTCGATCCCGCCGGCGGGCTGGCGGTGCTCGACGCCCGCGCCCGCGCGGTGTGGCTGTTCGATCCGGGGGCGCGGCGGGCGCGCAAGCGCCTGCCTCTGGAATCGCTGGGCCCCGCGGCGCTCGACGCGATCGCGTGGGATCCGGATCGCGGTGTGTGGCTGGTCGGGCAGTCGAGGATCGGAAGGCTGGCTGTGCTTGACCCCGCGGGGAAACTTGAACGGTTTGTGCGATTGCCCGACGCCGAGGGCGGCCGGCTCAGCGCGCTGGCCCTGGCCCGACGGCCGAGGGCGATCTCCCGGACGCCGGGCGGGTCGTTCGATTTCGCGGCCGCCGCCGGGCTCGTGTCGAGCGCCCCGACGGCCGGCGCCGGTGGATCCGCTGGTGGGTCGGGCGGGGGCGGTCGAACGCCCGGGCCGCCGCGCGTGCCTCGAGGCGATGGCCCGCCGCCGGTCGATCCGCCCGCCGATGATCCACCGGGCGACGGCCCGCCGCCGTTGCCTCCGTTGCCGCCGACGATCCCTCCGCCGGGCCCGCCGCCCCCGACGCCGTGGCCCCCGGGCGATCCGACGCCAGAGTCGCCGTTCGGCTTTCCTCCGCCCGTCGTGACGCCGGCGCCCGGGGCGGGGCTGGGCGGGGGGGCGATGCTCGCGGCGCTGGCGGCGCGGCGTCGACGCCGGCGCGTCTAGCCCGCCGACTCGACCGCTTCGAGCATGAGGTGGATCAGCACGAGGTGGGCCTCCTGGATGTGCGCCGTGTCGTCCGAGGGGACGACGACCGCGTGATCGCACAGGCCGGCCGCGTCCCCGCCGTCCTTGCCCAGCAGGCCCACCGCGGTGACATTCATCCGGCGGGCGGTCTCCAGCGCCGCGACCACGTTCGGGCTCCGGCCGCTGGTCGACAGCGCGACGAGCACGTCGCCCGGCGCGGCGAGCGCTTCCACTTGCCGCGAGAAGACCTCGGCGTACCCGAAGTCGTTGGCGATGCAGGTCAGGGCCGTCGCGTCGGCGTTGAGGCAGACCGCGGGCAGCGGCTCGCGGTCTTCGCGGTACCGGCCGACGAGTTCCTCGGCGAGGTGCAGGGCCTCGGCCGCGGACCCGCCGTTGCCGCAGGTGAAGATGGTCGCGCCGGCGCGGGCGGCGTCGCGGACCGCGACGATCGCGGCGGCGGCGCCCGTCGTGGCTTCGGCCAGCGACCGCACCGCGGCGACGGAGCCGGCGAGCCGAGTTTCGATCAGGCGTTCTTCGGGCGTCACGTCGCGGGGAGTGTCCCTCGGGAGGGCCCGGGACGCCAGCGGGCCATCCCCGCGCCGGGATCGCGGCTAGACTTCTCGATCCGCCATCGCCCGGCGTCGGGCCGGGTGTTGCACGGGGGTGTAGCTCAGTCGGCAGAGCATCGGCCTTTTAAGCCGCTGGTCGTGGGTTCGAGTCCCACCGCCCCCATTGGACGCGTGGCTCACGGAGGGCCGGCGCGCAGGCGGACGTGGGAGACGTGATGCTCGTAGCGCACGCGGCGTGGTCAGGCGGTCGGTTACGGCTGTGGTTCGAGGGCCCGCCGGCGCCCGGCCCGGACCGCGACGAGCCCGACACCGAGCCCGCCGGCGTCGAGCCGCACCCTTTCGCGATCGACCCGCGACAGACGGGCGTGGACCTCGGACACGTCGCGGTCGAGCCCGTGACGCTCCGGCTTCCGGTGTCGGACGGCTCGCCCGCGCCCAGCGCGCACCTGGCGCACAGCCTGGGTCTGCCCACGCCGGCGCCGACTGGGTTGGGGCGGTTCACGGCGCCGGCGGCGGCCGTGGCGCCCGAGGGCGTGCTGGGTGTTCTCGACGCGCTCAACGCCGCGACCGACGCCCCGAGAGCCGGAGGCCGGCGGCTGGCGCTGGCGGATTCGGCCCGGTTCTTCCAGACCGCGGGGCTCTTTGCGCGGGCGCTGCTCGCCGAGCAGCGGTTCCTGCCGAATCTGATCGAGACGGCGCGCGGCGAGGCGCTGGGCGCCTGGCGCCCGTGGTTCGGCGATGAGCCGACGGCGGGCCGCGTCGCGGCGCTGCTGCGCGCCATGCCGGCGTCGGCCCGCGCCGCCGAGGACGCCCTGGCGCACGACGCGTGGGCGGTGTTGCACGAGTTCCTGGGCGCCGTCGCCGACGCCGAGTGCCGCCGGGCGCTGGTCCGCGAGGAGTACATCGATGCGGTCGAGGGCCGCGACCCGGCCGCCGACGCCCACGTCGCTTGGCTGACGGGCCTGTTGGGCCCTGAGGCCCGGATCGACGCCGACGCCGCCGGGCGCACCAGGCTCATCCGGCTGGTGCGCGGCTGGTTGACGCGCCTCGACGAGCGCGGCGCCGACAGCCGATGGCGCGTCGCGTTCGTCCTGGAGGAGCCCGAGGTTCACGCCGAGCCGGCGGCCGAGCGCTGGCGGCTGCGCTTCGAGATCCGGTCGATCGAGCACACCGAGACTCGGATCGACGCCGCCGACGTCTGGGCGGGCCCGGCCGACGCCGTCACCGTCGGCGGGCTTCATATGGACGCGCCGCACGACCTGCTGCTGACCGAGCTGGCTCGGGCGGCGCGCGTCTGCCCCTTCGTCGAGCAGGCGATCCAGCGCACGGCCGAGCCCGACGGCTCGAGCCTGACGACGGCGCAGGCGTACGAGTTCCTGCGCGAGCACCGGCCGCTGCTGGCGCAGCAGGGGTTCACGGTCGATGCGCCGGCGTGGTGGGGATCGCCCGCGTCGCGGCTGGCGCTGACGCTGGAGCTCTCGGGTGACGAGCCGCCCGACGCCGACCCGGCCGCGGCCGACGCGGCCGGCGGCGACTCGAGCGCCTCGAGCCTGGGCCTGGACGCGCTGGTGGACTACCGCTGGCGGGTGTCGATCGGCGGGGCGGAACTCGACCCCGAGGCGTTCGAGTCGCTCGCCGACACCCGCACGCCGCTGGTGAAGATCAGCGGCCGGTGGGTGGAGATCCGCCCGGAGGACCTCAAGGCCGCTCGGCGATTCCTCTCAGAGAACCCCGGCGGGTCGGCGTCGCTGGGGACCGCGCTGCGGCTGGCGCTGGGCGTCGACGCGGAGGACGCCGGGCTCCACGTCGCGGACGTGCGCGCCAGCGGGTGGGCGGCGGCGCTCTTCGACACCGGCGCCGGCGTCGTGCGCTACACCCAGGCCGACCAGCCCGCGCAGATGGTGGGGGCGCTGCGGCCGTACCAGCTGGCCGGGCTGGGGTGGCTCTCGTTCCTGGACCGGATCGGGCTGGGCGGGTGCCTGGCCGACGACATGGGCCTGGGCAAGACGGTGCAGCTGCTGGCCCTGCTCCAGGCCGAGCGCGAGCGCCGGCCGGACGCCGCCCCGACGCTGGTCGTCGCGCCCCTGTCGGTGTTGTTCAACTGGTCGCGTGAGGCGGCCCGATTCACACCGGCGCTGCGCGTGCACGTCCACCACGGGCCGGACCGGCTGCTGGGCGAGGAGTTCGCCCACGCCGCGGCCGGGGTGGACCTCGTGCTGACGACGTACGCGCTGGCCCAACGCGACGTGGAGACGCTGGGGCGTGTGCGCTGGCGCCGGGTGGCGCTGGACGAGGCGCAGAACATCAAGAACCCGTCGGCCAAGCAGACCCGGGCGATCAACAGCCTGCCCGCGGCCCGGCGCATCGCCCTGACCGGGACCCCGGTGGAGAACCGGCTCTCGGAGCTGTGGTCGATCATGAACTTCTGCAACCCGGGGTACCTGGGCACGCAGGGCGAGTTCCGGCGTCGGTTCGCCGCGCCGATCGAACGCCGGCACAGCCGGGCCCGGGCTCAGCAGCTGCGCAGCCTGACCAGGCCGTTCATCCTCCGGCGGCTCAAGAGCGACCCGGCCGTCGCCGCGGACCTGCCCGCCAAGATCGAGAACAAGGTGTGGGCGCACCTGACGCCCGAGCAGGCGGCGCTGTACGAGCGCGCCGTCGAGCGGATGCTCCGCGAGGTCGAGGACGCCGACGGTATGCGCCGCCGGGGCGTGGTGCTGGCGACGCTGATCCGGCTCAAGCAGATCTGCAACCACCCGGCGCAGGCGCTGCGTGAGCCCGCCTCCATGCCCCGCGCCCTGGACCCGGGGCGCAGCGGGAAGTGCCAGCGGCTGATGGAGATGCTCGACGAGGTGCTCGCCGAGGGCCAGCAGGCGCTCCTCTTTACGCAGTTCCGGCAGATGGGCTCGATCTTGGCCGCGTCCTTGCGCCAGCGGTTCGACCGCGACGCGCTGTTCCTGCACGGGGGGACGCCCGAGGCCGAGCGACGCCGGCTGATCGACCGGTTCCAGGCGGGCGACGGGTCGGCGCCGTTCTTCGTCCTCTCCCTCAAGGCCGGGGGCTTCGGGCTCAACCTCACCGCGGCGAGCCACGTCTTCCATGTGGACCGCTGGTGGAACCCGGCGGTCGAGAGCCAGGCGACCGACCGCGCCCACCGCATCGGGCAGACGCGCACCGTTCATGTGCACAAGTTCGTCGTCGCCGGCACGCTCGAGGAGCGGATCGACCGCATGATCGAGGAGAAGAGCGACCTCGCCGAGCGGATCATCGGCTCTGGGGAGCGCGGGCTGACGGAGCTCTCGACCGAGAGCCTGCGCGACCTGCTGACGCTCCGGCGCGACGCCCTGGAGGAGGACGCCGAGCCGGCGCTGGCCGCACAGGAGACGGGCCATGGCCTTTGATCCCCGCCGGCGCCCGCGCCCGCAGCGCACCGGCCCGCGCCGGGTCGTCGGCGGGCTGCGCCCGGTGCCCCTGGAGCCGTCGGATCGGCACTGGGTCGCGCAGCGGTGGCTGCGGATCCTCGACGACGCCCCCGACGCGCGCGCCCTGACCGAGGGGCTCGCGTACGCCGAGTCGGGCCAGACGCGGTCGGTCGCGGTGACGGCCGGCGCGGTGCGGGCGCTGGTGCAGGGCCGCCGGCCGCGGGCCTACGCGGTCTCGCTGGCGACGACCGTCCTGACGCCGTGGGCCTGGGACGCGATCGTGGATTCGATCCTGGCCGACACGGCGCTGTCGGCGTCGCTCCTGGCCGGGGAGCTCCCCACGCGGATCGAGGACCTCGCCGCCCCGACCGGCGCCCACCTCGTCGCCGCCGACCTCGCCGAGATCACACCGACGTGCGACTGCGGCGCCGGGCCCGGCGCGTGGTGCAAGCACGCGGTGTGCGCCATGCGTCTGGCCGCCGACGCCCTGCACGAGTCGCCGATGTCGGTGTTCCTGCTCCGCGGGAAGGACCCGGAGGAGCTGCGCGACGCGCTTCGGCGCCGGCGCGCCACGCTGGGCGCGGTCGGCGGCGCGACGCTGGTCTATCCGACGCGGCTGGACCTCCCCGAGGACGCCGTCGCCCCACCCCTGGAGGACGCGCTGGACCGGTTCTGGGAGGGCGACCCGGCGGCCATCGACGCGTTCGACACCACGCCCGACCCGCCCGAGCCGACGCACGCGCTGCTGCGCCGGCTGGGTCCGCCGCCGGCTCAACCGGGCGGCCCGGAGCGGCCCTTCCCGCTGGTCGGGCTCCTGGCGAGCTGCTACGACCGGATCAGCGAGGAGGCCGCCGCCTCCACGGAGGCAGACGCCCCTAGGGAGGCCGACGGCCCGGCGGACCCACGCGTTGACGACGGGGGCTGAGCCCCTACACTGCCGGCTCGCGCTCCTGCCTTCGTGCGGGCGACCCGGCGGACGCCGGGAGGGGCCCTCCCATCGCGGCTGATGGAGGGTCCGGCCCACGATGGGGCGCGTCGCCGCGGCCCCGCGCCAGCGCCGCCCGGGCGGTTATCCCCGCCCCCGGCTCGACCGCGGACCGCGAACGGTGTGGTCCGGTCGGTCACGCCGCGCGTTCGCCAGCCCGAGTCAGGCGGCGGTCCCGCGGCCGAGATGGAGGAATCGGCGCGTCGGTCGGTGGCCCGTGGTGTAACGGTAGCACACCGGTTTTTGGTGCCGTTGGTCCAGGTTCGAATCCTGGCGGGCCAGTTCGCACCACCCCGGGGCCCCGCCGGCCCGTGTCGCGCCGCGGTTGTCGGAACTATGGACGAGTCGCTGGTCGCCATCATCCTCGCCGCGGGCAAGGGCACGCGCATGAACAGCGACCTGCCGAAGGTGGCCCACGAGGCCGCCGGTCGGCCGATGGTCGAGTGGGTCGCGCGCGCCTGCGCCGAGGCGGGCTGCGCCCGGATCCTCGTCGTCGTCGGCCACGGGCAGGGGCTGATCCGCGAGATCCTGGCGGGCGTGACGGGCGTCGAGTTCGTCGAGCAGCGCGAGCAGCTCGGCACGGGGCACGCCGTGCAGCAGTGCCGGCCGGCGCTGGACGGGTTCACCGGGGACGTGATCGTGCTGGCGGGCGACGGGCCGCTGGTCCGGGGCGGGTCGCTGCGGCGGCTCGTCGAGCGTCACCGCGCCGCGGGCGCCTCGGCCACGCTGGCGACGGCCGAGATCGACGACCCGTCGGGCTACGGCCGGATCCTCCGCGACAACGCGGGCGCCTTCCTCGGCGTCGTCGAGGAGAAGAACGCCACCGACGCCCAGCGCGCCATCCGCGAAGTGAACCCCAGCGTGTACTGCTTCAACGCCCCGTCCCTGTTCGACGCCCTGGCGCGCGTCGAGCGCAACCCGGTCAGCGGTGAGTTCTATCTGACGGACGCCCCGGCGCTGATCGCGCGCGCCGGGGGCGCGATCGACGCGGCCCGGTCTCTGGCGCCCGACGAGGCGCTTTCGGTCAACACGCCCGAGCAGCTGGCCCGCGTGGACGCGATCCTCCGCGCCCGGCTCGAGCGGGCGGGGGCGGCGTAGGTGGCCCGGTCGGACGCCAACAGCCTGAAGGTGTTCGCCGGCCGCCGGCACATCGACCTGACGCAGCGGATCTGCCGCCGGCTGGACCTGCCCCTGGGCCAGGCCGCCACCAGCGAGTTCCCCGACGGCGAGCTCATCGTCAAGACCCAGGAGGACGTCCGCGGGCGGGACTGCTACATCGTGCTCTCGACGTGCCAGCCGGTCAACGAAAACCTGATGGAGCTGCTGATCTTCATCGACTGCCTGAAGCGCGCCAGCGCGGCGCGGGTCACGGCGGTGATCCCGTACTTCGGCTACGCCCGGCAGGACCGCAAGGACGAGGGCCGCACGCCCATCACGGCCAAGCTGGTCGCCAACATCATCACCACCGCCGGCGCCGACCGCGTGCTGACGCTGGACCTGCACGCCGCCCAGATCCAGGGCTTCTTCGACATCCTCGTGGACCACATGTCCGCCGCGCCCGTGCTGCTGGAATACTTCGAGTCCATCCGCGAGGAGTTGGGCGATCTGGTCGTGGTCAGCCCCGACGTGGGGAACGTGAAGATCGCGACGCTGTACGCGGGGCTCCTGGGCGGGGACATCGCCATCATCGACAAGCGCCGGCGGACGGGCTCGGAGGTCGTCTCGGCGAACCTGGTGGGCGACGTCGAGGGCCGGAGCGTGCTGATGATCGACGACATGATCTCGACCGCGGGGACGATCTGCTCCGCCGCCGAGGTCGTGATGGACCGGGGCGCGACGCAGGTGATCGCCGCGGCCACGCACCCCGTGCTGGTGGGGCTGGCGATGGAGCGTCTGGCGGCGAGCCCGATCAAGCGCGTCGTCGTCACCAACACCATCCCCATGGACGGCCGGTGCGAGCCCATCCGGGACAAGCTCGTCGAGCTGTGCGTCGGCCCCTTGCTGGGCGACGCCATCCACCGCATCCACCACAACCAGTCCGTCAGCGCCCTGTTCCGCAAGGGCAGCGGGAGCAAACGCTAAACCGTGTCACCCCGGCGGGCCCGGCCGACCCGGGCCGCCCCTGAGCATCGAGGACCGAACCGCCATGTCCACCGCGCACCCCATCACCGCCGAGCCCCGCGAGAAGACGGGCTCGCGCCACTGCCGGCGCCTGCGTGAGGCCGGCCGGCTCCCGGCCGTTCTGTACGGGCACAAGAAACCGCCGGCCCACCTGTCGCTGGACGCGAGGGAGGCCCTGGCCCACATCCGCGCCGGGGAGAAGGTCTACGAGATCCGCCTGGGCGGCGCCGCCGAGACGGCCCTCCTGAAGGACCTCTCGTACGACCATCTCGGCGCCCGCATCCTCCACGCGGACTTCGAGCGCGTGGACCTCAGCGAGGAGGTCACCGTCAACGTCCACCTGCACCTGGTGGGGGAGGCGGCGGGCCTCAAACACGCCGGCGCCATGCTCGTGCAGTCGCAGACCGAGCTCGCGGTGCGCTGCGCCGTTCGCGATCTGAAGGACGCGATCGACGTGGACGTGTCGGCGCTGGACGTGGGCGGGGCGCTGCACGCCGGGGATGTGCCGTTGCCCGCGGGCTGGACGCTCGCGCAGGAGGCCGACGCGGTCCTGGCGACGATCCAGATCGCCAAGAAGGAGGCCGAGGGCGAGGCCGTCGAGGCCGAGGCCGGCGAAGCCGAGCCCGAGGTCATCGCCGAGGTCAAGGACGAGGGCGAGGGCGAAGCCAAGGCCGAGTCCAAGGAGTGAAGGTGATCGTCGGCCTGGGCAATCCCGGACCCGAGTACGAGCGCACGCGCCACAACGCGGGCTTTCTCGTGGTGGACGAGCTGGCCCGTCGGCGCGCGCCCGGCGGAGCGCCGCGCGGGCGGTTCCATGCGCTCACCTACGACGCGACGCTCCGGGCGGGCGACGAATCGGCGCGGGCGCTGCTGCTCAAGCCGACGACGTACATGAACCGATCGGGCCTGGCCGTCGCCGAGGCCGTGCGGTTTTACAAGCTCGCTCCCGCGGAGGACCTGCTCGTGATCGTCGACGACGTGGACCTGCCGGCGGGGTCGATCCGCCTGCGCGCCGGAGGCGGGACCGGCGGGCACAACGGGCTGGCGGACATCGAGCAGAGGCTCGGCACGGGCGGGTACGCGCGGCTGCGCGTGGGCGTGGGGCGCGAGGGCGTCCGCCGCCGGCCGGGCGACGTGCTGGCGCGCTTCAGCGACGACGAGTGGGCCGCCGTGGCCCCCGCGATCGAGAGGGCCGCCGACGCCGCCGAGGACTGGGCCGTCGCCGGCGTCGTGCACGCCATGAACACGTTCAACGCGCCCGAGCGCCCCGGCCGCGCCGCGCGCCAAGACCGACCCGAGACGCACCCCCCGGGCCCCGGCGACGCCGGGGCGTCCGGCGAGACCAGCAAGGACCGATCATGAAAGAGAACCGCACCCACCACTACGAGATCATGTGCCTGCTGCGGCAGACCGCCGCGGCCGACCTCGGCGCCGCCGTCGACCACATCCGCGAGACGCTCACCCGTCACGGCGGGGAGATCCTCGCCATGAGCAAATGGGACGAGCGCCGGCTGGCGTACGAGATCGAGAAGCAGAAGCGCGGCGCCTACATCCTCACCTACGCGACGCTGCCGACGGCGAGCCTCGCCGCGATCGAGCGTGACTTCAACCTGTCGGAGATCGTGCTGCGCTACATCCTGCTCCGCGCCGATCACCTCACCGTCGAGGAGATGCAGGCCACCGACGCCCGTCAGGCCCTGGCCGACGAGATCGCGCTGCGGGCCGAGCGCCAGCGCGAGCGCGAGGAGGCCAAGGCCGCCGAGCCCGCCCCCGCCGACGCGTAATCCTTTGTGTTCGTTTCCCCCGCTTGATCCGGACAGACACCGGCGGCGTGACGCCGCCCCAGCCGAACCCGGAGGCCCGCATGGCCGGCTCGTTCAACAAGGTGTTCCTGATGGGGAACCTCACACGCGACGTGGAGCTCCGCCAGATCGGCGACGGGCAGGCCGTCGCGAATCTCGGGATCGCGATCAACCGCCGGTTCCGCACCAAGTCGGGCGAGAACCGCGAGGAGGTCACGTTCATCGATTGCGAGGCGTGGGGCCGGACCGCCGAGGTCATGAACCAGTACCTGGCCAAGGGCCGGCCGGTCTTCATCGAGGGCCGGCTCAAGCTCGACCAGTGGCAGGACCGGGACGGGTCCAACCGCTCGAAGCTCAAGGTCGTGGTCGAGAACTTCCAGTTCGTCGACTCGGCCGGCGGGGGCGACGGTCCGGGAGGCGCCGGCCGGCGCGGCGCAGGGTCCGCCCAGCCCGCCCAGGCGTCGGCGGGCGGGCGCCAGCCGCTGGACGAGGACGACATCCCCTTCTAACCTGCCCGGCTCGCGACGCCGGTCGCACCCCCGGGAGGGGGGCGCGACGCCGGCGTGCCTCATCGACCCGGCATCAGCGCGGAGACGCCCGCCATGGCCCGCACCGTTGAGATCCTGCTCACCGAGACTGTCGACAATCTCGGCCTGGTCGGGGACGTCGTGCGCGTCCGGCCGGGGTACGCCCGCAACTTCCTGCTGCCCTCGGGGCGCGCCATCCCCCCCAGCGAGGAGGCCGTCCGGGAGCTCGCCCAGCGCCGCGCCGAGGCCGAGCGCGAACTCCTCCGGCAGAAGGAGATGCGCAGCGCCATGGTCGAGAAGCTCGAAGGCCACGAGATCACACTTGAGCGCTCCTGCAACGATCAGGGGCAGCTCTACGGCTCGGTGACGCAGCGGGACATCGCCGACGCCCTCGAGGCCGACGGGTTCAGCGTCCGCCCGCGCGACGTGCGGCTGCCGCACGCGATCAAGCGGATCGACACCTACGACGTGCTCATCAAGTTCGACGCGGACCTCAGCGCGTCGATCAAGGTCTGGGTCATCGCGGACCGCCCGCTGGAGACGGACGAGGACCGCGAAGAGATGGAGTTCGACGACGAGGGCAACCTCATCGAGAAGCCGGCCCGGCCCGCCCCGGCGCCCGCCGAGCCCCCCGCCGCCGAGGCGCAGCC
>RFGI01000117.1 GCA_003696725.1 Planctomycetota bacterium
AGCCACATGCTGCCGAGCCGGGCTGAGATTCCCCATCGGAGGAGTCATCCTGCGTGATCGCGCCACAGGACACGCGGTTCCGCTTCTCACGGCCACGATCAGCGGGAGCGCCGGAACCATGTACTCGTCGAATTTCGCCCGCACGTCATCACTGCATGTGCATGACACGACCCCGCAGCAGGTCACCTTGTTGTACGCTGTACCGGATTCGCTGCGTGAATTTGACCTGACCCTCGACGGCGTGACTCTGGCGCACGCGAAGGTCGGCGGGCCCTAAGCCACCCTCTCACGCCAGTCAGTGCGACGACGGGTCTGCGTGCGCGTGCCCGCCCGGGCAGTCGCCGGCGCGGTGGGCCTCGACATGCACGGCGCCGAAGGCCCCGGCCATCTCGTGGCGGAAGACCTCGGCGAGGACCTGCGGCGTCAGACCTTCGGGGGCGTCGTGGTAGTGCAGCGTCCGCGCCAGGCACGCTACGCGATCGCAGCCGGCGGCGACGGCGCGCACGTCGTGCGAGATCAGCAGCACGGTGAGGTCGCGGCGCCCGCGCAGCCGATCCATCAGCGCCGCGAACCGCGCCTGCCCCTCGAGGTCCACGCCGACCATCGGCTCGTCCAGGGCCAGGATCTCGGGCTCGGCGGCCAGCGCCCGGGCGATCAGGACCCGCTGCAGCTCGCCCCCCGACAGGTCGCCCACGGGCCGACCCGCCAGGGCCCTCGCGCCGACGATCTCGAGCGCGTCGGCCGCGATCCGCCGCCGATCATGACGGGTGAGCCCCGATCGGACCGCCAAGGCCACGGCTTGCACGGCGGAAATCGGGAAGCGCCGCACCAGCCCGGGCGTCTGATGAACCGCGGCGATCCGCCGGCGCCGGCGGGCCGCGGTCGGCGGCTCGCCCAGGACGCGGACCTCGCCCGACCAGCCCCGGATCAGGCCCATCGCGATCTTGAGGAAGGTGCTCTTGCCCCCGCCGTTGGGCCCGAGGACGCCCAGCCGCTCGCCGCGCTCGACGCGCAGGGTGACGCCCTCGAGGGCCGGGGCGTCGGCGCCGGGGTAGGTGTACGACAGGCGGTCGCACTCGAGAGCGGGCGTGGTTGGGTCGGGCGTCGGCATGCGCGCGGGGTGCGTCGGGTGCGGTGCGATGGCGAGCCGTTCGCCACACGGCCGGCACGAGCGTATGCTACCGGCCACGCCGGCGCGGGCGGCTTGGCCGCTCTTCCGGCGCGCATCCGGTTTGGGGCGGTAGCTCAATTGGGAGAGCGCCTCGGTCGCATCGAGGAGGTTGTGGGTTCGAGCCCCATCCGCTCCACGTCCCCCCTGTCGACGGCGGCGCCGATCGGCCCGCGAGCCTGCGCATGGACCCTTCCGTCTCGGCGTCCGACTACTTCGGCTCGATCATCGCCGAGTACGACTCGCTCATCCGCCGCGCCGTCCCGCGGTACGAGGAGATGTCCGCCCGGCTGGTGGACTACCTCCCCGACCGCCCTGAGCGGATTCTGGAGCTCGGCGCCGGGACGGGGAACCTGACGGCGCGGCTGGCCGAGCGGTTCGGAACGGCGACGATCACGGCTGTGGATGCATCTCTGGAGATGCTCGACGCGACCCGGTCGCGGCTGGGCGATGCGGCGGGCCGCCTGAAGACAGTCTGCGCACGGTTCGAGGACCTCGCGTTCAATGACGGCTCGTTCGACCTGTGCGTCTCGTGCATCAGCCTGCACCACGTGCGAGACAAGGGCGCGCTCTTCGGTCGGCTGCGCCGCTGGCTGGCGCCCGGGGGATGGCTCGTCTTCGCCGATCAGTTCCGCGGCGCCACCGACGAGATCCACCGCGTCAACTGGGACGGCTGGCTGGCGTTCTGCCGCGAGCCCGGCGGCTGCTCGGACGATGAGATCCGCGAGCTGCTGGAGCACGCCGAGGCCCACGACCACTACGAGCCCGTCGCCGCACACTTCGACTATCTCTGCGCGGCGGGGTTCGAGCGGGGGTCGCTGGACTGCGTCTGGCGGAACCTGATCTGGGGCGTCCTCACGGCGCGGACGCCGGGCTGAGCCCGGCTCGGTCGACGGGCGCGGCGGGGCCCGCGGGTATCCTGCTGGGCGCCGATGCCCGCGTCACCCCCAACCGCGAAGGACCCGCGCGCCACCCCCGCGATGCGCCAGTACGCCGCGTTCAAAGAACGCCACCCGGACTGCGTGCTGTTCTTCCGGATGGGCGACTTCTACGAGATGTTCGACGACGACGCCCTGGTCGCGCACCGGACGCTGGGCATCGCGCTGACCGAGCGCACCAAGGGCGTCCCGATGGCCGGGGTGCCGCACCACTCGGTGGAGGGGTACCTCCGGCGGATGCTCGCCGCGGGCCACCGCGTCGCGGTCTGCGAGCAGGTCCAGGACCCGAAGGAGGCGTCCGGCGTCGTCGAGCGCGCCGTCACGCGGGTGCTCACGCCCGGGACGCTCAG
Source organism: Planctomycetota bacterium (assembly GCA_003696725.1). GTDB lineage: Bacteria > Planctomycetota > Phycisphaerae > Phycisphaerales > UBA1924 > J020. The sequence continues at coordinate 2,457 of RFGI01000117.1, forward strand.
CGAGGACGGCCTGCTGGACGAGGGCGACGCCGCGGCGCTGGGGGCCGTGTGCTTCCTGGACCCCGGCGACGACCCCGCCGGCCGGGTCTCATGCGCGGTCGTCGACGCCTCCACGGGCGCGTTCATCGTCTTCGACACGACCGCGGATCGTGCCGCGGACGAACTGGCCCGGCGTGACGTGCGCGAGCTGCTCGTCGCGCAGACCGCCGACGGCGAGGCCCCGCCGCGCGCCCGTCGCGTGGCCGAAGCGTCGGGCGCCGCCCTGACGCCGCGCCCCGCGTGGCAGTTCCGGACCGATGAGGCGCTCGAGGCGCTGCTGGGGCACTTCCGCGTCGCGACGCTCGCCGGGTTCGGGCTGGGCGATGACGACCCGGCCGTGGCCCCCGCCGGGGCGTGCCTGCGGTACCTGATCGAGACACAGGCGCCGGACGCGGATCCCGGGCGGTCGGCGCTGGCGCACCTGGCGCCGCCGCGGCGCGACGACCCTGACGACGCGCTGGTCCTCGATGTCGCGAGCCTGCGGGCGCTGGAGATCCTCCAGACCATGCGCACGGGCGCGCCGGATGGGTCTCTGCTGGGCCTGTTCACAGGGCGCTCGGCGCCGCGCACACCGATGGGCCGGCGGCTGATCCGCCAGTGGCTGGTTCGCCCGCTGGCGCGGCGCGAGCCGATCGAAGAAAGGCAGGGCGCCGTCGCGACACTCGTCGAGGACCCGCGCGTCGCCGACGATCTCGACGCGGCCCTCAAGCCGATCCAGGACCTGGCCCGCGTCGCCGGCCGGGTGGGTGTCGGCCGGGCCTCGCCCCGGGACCTGGCGGCGATCGGCGCCTCGCTCGCCCGGCTCCAGGAGGTGCGCGACTCGATCGCCGGAGCGCCGGCCCTGGCCCGGCTGGCCGAGTCCCTCGACGAGCGCCGCGCCGCCCTGACGCCCATCGCCCAGCGCATCGCGCGCACCCTCGTCGAATCCCCCCCGCCCAGCCTCCGCGACGGGGGCGTGATCGCCGACGGCGTGGACGCGGCGCTGGACGAGGCCCGCGCCATGATGCGCGACGCCTCGGCGTACCTCGCGCAGTACCAGACCCGCGTCGCCGAGGAGTTCGACCTGCCCGGCGTGAAGATCGGATTCAATCGGGTGTTCGGGTATTACCTCGAGCTGACCAAGGCCCAGGCCCGGTCGGCGCCGGACGTGTTCCTCCGCAAGCAGACGCTCAAGAACGCCGAGCGGTACATCACGCCGGAGCTCAAGGCCTTCGAGGAGAAGATCACCGGCGCCGAGAGCAGCGCCCAGCGGCGGGAGCAGGCCGTCTTCTCCGCGCTGGCCGACGCCGCCCGGGCCCACGCGCCCGATGTGCGCGCCGCCGCGACGCTGATCGCTCAGATCGACGCCCTGGCGTGCCTGGCGCGGGTGGCCCGAGCCCGCGGCTGGTCGCGTCCGACGATCACGGACGAACCGATCCTGGAGATCCGAGACGGGGCCCACCCGGTCCTGTCGGCGGCGCTGGGCGACCGGTTCGTCCCCAACGACGCCGCCCTGGGCACGCCCGATCAGCCGGCCCGCCTGGCCCTGATCACAGGCCCCAACATGGCCGGCAAGAGCACGTACCTCAGGCAGGTGGCCCTGATCGCGCTGCTGGCGCACACGGGCTCCTGGGTCCCCGCGCGATCGGCGACGGTCGGGCTGACCGACCGCATCTTCACCCGAGTCGGCGCCGACGACGCCCTGCACGCCGGGCAGTCCACCTTCATGGTCGAGATGGTCGAGACGGCGAGCATCCTGCACCACGCCTCGGCGCGCTCGCTGGTGATCCTCGACGAGGTGGGGCGCGGCACGAGCACGCTCGACGGGCTGGCCCTGGCCTGGGCCATCGCCGAGCGTCTCACCGGCGACGGCGACGCGGCGCCCACCCCGCGGACGCTCTTCGCCACGCACTACCACGAGCTGACCACGCTGGAGGACGACCGGCCGGACCGCGTGCGGAACCTCCACGTCACCGTGCGCGAGTGGGGCGACGAGATCGTCTTCCTCCACCGCATCGAGCCCGGCCGGACGGACCGGTCCTACGGCGTGCACGTGGCCCGGCTGGCCGGGCTGCCGGCGTCGGTCGTGGCCCGGGCGCGGGGGCTGCTCGAGACCCTCGCCGTCACGCACGAGGGCGCCGGGCCGGCCTCGCTGCGCACCGCCGCCCGGTCGCCGGCGCCGCGCATGCCCCTCTTCACCGAGTTCCTCGAGCACCCGGCGCTTGCCGATCTGCGCGGCCTCGACCTCGACACGATGACGCCGATGCAGGCGTTCGACGCCCTCCG
>RFGI01000118.1 GCA_003696725.1 Planctomycetota bacterium
GCCCTGATCGGCGGCTCGCTCTTCATCGGCGATTACGCCGGGAACACGCCGTTCGTCAACCTGTACGCCGAGGCGGCGCACCTCTTCGACTCGGCCCTGAGCGTCACCGCGCCGACGGGCTCCATGTTCGGCGCCACGCTGCACCGCCGGGACATGAACGCCCTGCCCATGACCTACGCATCGGCACAGGGCCCGCCCCGGCCCGGGTTCGCCATCGCCGGCGGCGTGTTCCAGAACGGGTTCTTCGTCTGGAAGAACCCGCTGTGGTACGCGCAGGGCGACCCAGCCCCGACCGACGAACTCATCTTTGCGCAGCAGATGAACCAGTACGAGTCCGGCGCGCTTTCGTTTTATTCTGAGTTTCAGAACGAGAACCTCCAGGTCCTCCTCGGAGGGATCAGCGCGTCGCGGCACGTCAACGGACAGTTCATCGGTGATTTCAGCGTGCCGTGGGTCACCGAGATCACGCAGATCCGAGTCAGAGACGGCGTGTATCTGGACGAAACGGTGATCGGGCAGACGCCGCTGCCCACGTCCAACGTTCACACGGTGTTGGCTAAGCGCGTCCCGCGTCTACCGAACGGCCAGATCCTCCTGGACGAGATGCCCCCGGCGGAGGTCCTCGTCGCACGGATCCCGGCCGGGCTCCGCGCCGCCGAGCCCGCCGGGGCCCCCGTCACGTTCGCTTCGGGCCAGGTCTGGGAGGTCTACGCCACGGTCGGCCTGCCCGGCGACATCAACGGCGACGGGGTGGTCAACGGCGCCGACCTCACCTTCATCCTTTCCGCGTGGGGGACCGACGCCACCCGGCCGGACGTGACCTGGGACGGCGTGATCGGGACGGCGGACCTCTCGTACGTCCTGAACCGGCTCGGGTCGGTCGCGCCGGCCGCGGCTCGATCCGCGTCCGCGGTGGAACCAGCTGCCGGGTCAGGCGTCGGATCCCGGTGATCAGTCGTGTAACGAGCCGATGGCGCCGGTCCGAGAACGGCGGCGGGCCGTCAGATCAGACACCGCAGACGGCCCGACAGGGGTGTCGGCCTAGGCTTGAGAGCCGCGTCTAGCGGCCGTCGGGTTGGAGCCAATCCCAGACATGAACCGAACCTGGGCCCTCATCCTGCTCGGCGCGCTGCTGGGCTTCGCGCTGATGGGGATGGCCCTGCGGGGCTGTGAGTCCGGCGCCGACGCCTCGGCGGACGGGCCGGAGCTCGTCCCGCGTTCGGCCCTATCCGGCCGCGACTCATCGCCCCTCTCGGCGTTGATCGCTCGGCCCGCGATCGCCCGGCCGGAACCCGTTTCGTCGATCCGTTCGGCGCTCCCACCGGCGCCGGCGCTCGACTCGATCGTCAGCGCACGCCTAGCCGCCGACGGCGCCGCCGGCGTCCGACCTCGGCAGACGGTCAACGCCCCGCCGGCGCTCGAGGGTTTCAACCTCGCCAGGGCGATGGCCGAGTCCAGGCGGGCCCAGAACCCGCAGCAGCCGACCCGTGGCGCCTCGGTCCCGCCGCCGACGGCGATCGCGATGACCGACCCCGAGGTCCGCCAGGCCCTGGAACGCCGGAACGAACTCCTCAGGCAGAGCGACGCGCCGCCCGGCGCCGACACGCTCGACGCCCGGCTCCTCGCCGAGTCCGAGTTGCTCGACCGTGTCGAGGAGGCGCTGGGCCGACCCATCGGCGATCCGGGCGCGCAGGGTTTCGGCGACGACCAACCCGATGTGGTCGGCGCCGGCGCGACCACCGGCGACGCCGCGCTTACGGGCGGGGCCGGGACCGTCAGCTCCAACCCGAGCGCCGGCGGCGGATCAGGCGGCGGAAGCGGCAGTGACGGCGGGCTCGTCGCGGGCCCCGGCGCCGGCACGGGCGCCGGCGGCGTCAACAACCCCTTCGACCCGAGCGTCATCGGCGATCCCACACCGCCGCCTCCGACGCTGCCGCCCTTGCCTCCGCTGCCGGGCCAGGGCGAAGCCCCGGCGCCGGTCAGTGCGATCGCCGTCTGGCGGCCGGTGCAAGCCGACCCGTCCTGTCAGCCGACGGGCACGCGCACCAACGATCTGTTCGTCGGGTTCGATCAACCGGTGGGGGTCCAGGTCGTCACGTCGGCGCCGCCGCTATCGCTGGGCATCGTCGGCGGGCAGTTCGTCCAGAACATCGCCGGGGGCAACTCGCCGCCGGACGCCGCGTCGCTCGCCGCCGACCCCTGCCTGGCCATCGATTCGTTCCTGACCATCGGCGACGCCCCGGGCGCCTTTTTCGGCGGCCCCCCGCCGCCGCCGGCCAACTGGGGCTCGGACCTGAACATGGTCCTGATCACGCCCTTGGACCAGCCGCTGGGCATCATCGGCGTCCAAGACCCCGCGAGGTTCGGCGACAACCGGTTCTACGTCCGGCTCGGGCGCTTCACCGCGACCGGGAACCCCGACTTTGTCGGCGGGACCTTGGTCATCAACGGGTTCAACAGCCAGACGTTCCAGCCGGAATCGCTGGTTGTCCCCGTGCCGCACTGCGCCGACTGCTGGTTCGTCGAGGACACCGGCCCGACCGGCCCGGCGCTGGTGGGTTTGCAGTACAACCCCGCGGTGGTCAACGCGGGCGAGTTCACCGTGCTCACCGTGACGATCTCCGAGCCGGCGCCGGAGCCGGGCGTGGTCGTCGCGATCTCAACCGTCGGCGCGGTGCTGGACCTGCCCGACACGATCACTATTTTGCCCGGCGAGACCAGCGCCTCGATCCTGGTCACGACACCTGACGTGCCGGGATCCATCGGCGTCACGACACTTGCGCAGTTGGATTCAACGACGGTCTTCGCCGATCTGCGCATCGAGGCCGTCCCCACCGAGGAGATCCTCAGGTCCGTCGAGGTCCTCCCGCGCATCATCCGTGGGGGTGAATCGGCCGAGGGCGTGGTCACCCTGGCGCGCAACGCCCCGCCCGGCGGGCTCGAGGTCCTGCTGTCGATCGACGATCCCGCGGTCGCCCGTGTGCCCGGCCGGGTGCTCGTGCCCGAGGGCGAGTTCCAGGCGACGTTCCGCGTCGACGCGGGCCTGCTCGACCGACGCCGCAGCGTCCTGATCTGGGCCGCCGTGGGCGAGCAGGTCCGCACGACCTCGGTCCTCGTGACGCTCCCGACCGATCTCTCCGGCGATGGGAGGATCGACGGCGCCGACATCACCCACATCCTCAACGCGTTCGGCGCGGGCGACCCCGCCGCGGATCTGAACGGCGACGGGGCCGTCGACGGCGCGGACATCACGTTCATTCTCAACAACTTCACTGTCGCGGATCCGCCCGGCGAGCCGGCGCCCTTCTCCGGCGAGGTCATCGCCCGCTGGGTGCCCGCGCCGATCGACCCGGCGTGCGCGGACCTCGCCGGCCTGCGCGCCAACGACCTCTACCTCGGGTTCGACGCCAGGCCCAACGCGATCGTGATCTCCTCCTCGCCCCCGACCGACATCCGGATCGAGAACGGCGGCTTCCACCAGAACCCGGACAATCTGTTCCTGGACAAGCCGCCGACCCGGGGCCTGCTCGAGCTCTTCCCTTGCGCCGCGTTCGATTCGTTCCTCACCATCGGCGGGACCAGCCCCTCGCTCCTCTCCAGCGAGGACCCGGCGGACTGGGGCCCGTCCCTCGACGCGGTGTGGTTCACGACCGATCTCGCCAGCGTCATCATCGAACAAGACCCCTTCAGGTTCGGCGACGACCGGTTCTACGTGCGCATCGGACGGTTCGTGGCCAACGAGGGCGCCCGCGTCCTGGGCGGGGTCGAGGCCTCCTTCGCCCCGTTCGGCGGCGAGCCGACGACGGCGTCCGTCGAGATCGCCAACTGCCCGGTGTGCTGGCGCTCGTTCGACCTGACCGGCGACGGCGCGGTCAGCGCCGCGGACGTCGCGAGGCTCATGGACCGTCTGGGCACGGACGAGCCCGCCGCGGACCTCGACGGCGACGGCGACGTCGACGCCGATGACCTCTCGCTCGTCGTCGGTGCGGCCACCTCGAGCCCGTCGCCGTAACCCCCGTCGGACCGACACCCGCGGTTCGATCCTCCCCCGGAGTCGACGCGCCGTCCGGGGGGCCCGATTGCCGGTCGCCAAGGGGCCCTCTACACTCTGGGCGTCACCGAGGCGGGCACTGACGCCGAGCGCGGGCATTTCGGCGATCCCACATGGCGCCTCGAACCGAAAAAGAACGCATGACCACCGCCGCCGCCTCAACGCGTCAGACGGGCGCCCGGCCGCGCAAGCGCCTGACCGACTCGCTCCCAGACGAGACCCTGATCGGGTGGCTGCGCGACATGACGCTGATCCGGGAGTTCGAGGTCCGCACGATGCAGGCCTACTCGAACGCCAAGATCGGCGGGTTCTGCCACGTCTACATCGGGGAGGAGGCCTGCGCCGTCGGGACGCTCGCGTGCGTCAACCCGGACGACCCCGTCATCACCGCCTACCGGGACCACGGCCACGCCCTGGCCCGAGGGATGGACCCCGGCGCGTGCATGGCCGAGATGTTTGGCCGGATCACCGGCTGCGCCAAGGGCAAGGGCGGGTCCATGCACATGTTCGACCGCCCGCACTGGCTCTTCGGCGGGCACGGGATCGTCGGCGCCCAGACACCCCTCGGGGCGGGCCTGGCGTTCGCCGCCAAGTACCAGCGCGAGGTGCTCGGCCAGGATCAGAAGAAGGTCGCCCTGTGCTACCTCGGCGACGGCGCGCTCAACCAGGGCGCCTTCCACGAGGCCATGAACCTCGCCGGGCTCTTCGGCCTGCCGGTGATCTACATCGTCGAGAACAACCGCTACTCCATGGGCACGGAGATCCACCGCGGCACGACCATGGCCGACGACCTGCCCAAGAAGGCCGCCGCCTACGGCGTCGAGGGCGTGACCATCGACGGGATGGACGTCCTCGAGGTCTACGACCGGTTCAAGCCGATCGCCGACGCCTGCCGGGAAGAGGTCCGCCCCGCGTTCGTCGACCTGCACACCTACCGCTACCACGGGCACTCGATGTCCGACCCCCAGAAGTACCGCGCCAAGGAGGAGGTCGAGGAGGTCAAGCAGCGCGACTCGATCGACCTGCTCGCCGCCCATCTCATCGAGGAGCGTAAGGCCCTCACGCCGGACGACCGCAAGGCGATGCAGCAGGAGATCAAGAAGATCGTCCGCGACGCTGTTCGCTTCGCCGAGGAATCGCCGGAGCCCCCTGTCGAGCCGGAGCTCTACAGCGACGTGTACCTCAACCCCCAGCCGGGCCTGAGCCCGATCCGGGAGTACACCCGGGGCGCCAAGAACCCGCTGTTGTGAGCCGAAGAACGATGACCACGCGCATCGCCGCCCGACATCGCACGCTCGCGCCCGGGGGGGCGTTCACGCGCCGCCGCCGCGCGGTGAGATTCAATCGGACATTCAATTTCCCGATCGCGCCGGTGTTTCTCTGCCTGGCATTGTTTTACGCGACGAGATCCGTGTGGATCCTCTTGCTGGCCGCACCGATAATGTGTTTGCAAATGTACTACGGATTCATGTACGCGGCCACGATCGCGCCACTCGAGCGCCGACGCAGGGCGCTGCGCAGATACCTGCCGGCATGAAGATGAGAGAGAACCACTGGGCGTCGTCGCGACGCCCCGATTCGCCAGGGGAGGAATGAGCATGACGACCGGCGCCGGCGCATCAGAAACACGAACCGGTCCCGGCCACGGGGCCCCGGCCGCCTCTCCCGATCTTTGGTTCCAGGCGCGCTGGGCAGACGCGAGTGGGGCTTCGGTTTTCAGCGGGTCGCTGATCGCTGTCTTGCTCCTGCATGATTGCCGTGGGCCCGGTCCGCTACGCCACACGAGCGGGGAACGATCGCGCAGATGAACGCTCCGCCGCCTATCGCACGGAGACCGGAACGATGAAGGAGGAATGGCCTGCGCGCCTTTCTCCGGTGGGGCGGCGCGAACTCGCCCAGTTCTGCCGGCGCTGGCGCGTTGTGGAACTCGCGGTCTTCGGCTCCGTCCTGCGTGAGGACTTCGGCCGTGATTCCGACATCGACCTGCTTGTGACCTTCGAGCCCGGGGCCTGCTGGAGCCTCATGGACATCGCCCGTATGACGCGCGAGGGCGCCGGCCTCTTCGGACGACCTGTCGACGTGGTTGAACGCCAGGGGGTCGAATCTCATCACAATCCATGGCGACGATCATTCATCCTTCGTCATCATCAGACGATCTACACAGCGGCATGACCGAGCGCCCCATCCCCAGTCTGATTCACGATCTGCTCCATCATGCGGCGCGGATCCGCGCGATCTACGCGGAGGCGGAATCCGCGGCCGCGTTTGCCGCGGACGAGACCGCGCGGGAGGCGGTGTTGTGGAACCTCGTGGTGATCGGGGAGGTCTGTGTTCGGTTGGGACCGGAGTTCCATGCGGATCACGACGATGTGCCCTGGGCGACCATCATCGCTCAGCGCAACATCATCGCGCACGGCTACGATGCACTGGTCTGGGACCGGATCGTTCGAGTCATCGAGACGGATTTACCGATCCTGATCAAACAGGTCGAGGGTATCTCTCGGCAGTACGGCCCGCCCCCTCAGGACTGAACCATGCCCGCCACCGCCGCCGCCACGGACACTCGGACGATCACCTTCCGCGAGGCCCTCCGCGAGGCCATGGTCGGCGAGATGCGCCGCGACGAGCGCGTCTTCCTCATCGGCGAGGAGGTGGCCCAGTACAACGGCGCGTACAAGGTCTCGCAGGGGATGCTCGACGAGTTCGGCCCGAAGCGCATCATCGACACGCCCATCTCCGAGTCCGGGTTCTCCGGGCTGGCCCTCGGCGCCGCGATGTGCGGGCTCCGGCCGATCGTGGAGTTCATGTCGTGGTCGTTCTCGCTGGTCGCCGCGGACCAGATCCTGAACAACGCCCCGAAGATGCTCTACATGTCCGGCGGGCAGTGGGGGGCGCCCGTGGTCTTCCGAGGCAACGACGGCGCCGGCGGCCAGCTCGGCTCGACCCACTCCTGGTGCGTCGAGGCGCTCTACTCCAACGTGCCGGGCCTGAAGATGGCCATCCCCTCCAACCCCGCCGACGCCAAGGGCCTGCTGACCACCGCGATCCGCGACGACGACCCCGTCTTCTTCCTCGAATCCGAGCGCATGCTCAGCGACACCGGGCCCGTGCCCGAGGGCGACTACACCGTCCCCTTCGGCGCTGCGGCCCTGCGGCGCGAGGGGACCGACTGCACCCTCGTCTCTTTCGGCCGGCCGGTGAACTTCTGTCTCGAGGCCTGCGACGCGCTCGAAGCCGACGGGATCACCTGCGACCTCCTGGACATGCGCACCATCCGCCCGCTCGACGCCGAGTCAATCGTCGAGAGCCTGAAGAAGACCAACCGGATTGTTGTCGTCGATCAGTCCTGGCCCTTCGCGTCCATCGCGAGCGAGGTCATCGCCCAGGTGTGCGAGCGGGCGTTCGACTGGCTCGACGCGGCGCCCCGGCGGGTCAACACCGACGACGTGCCGACGCCCTACGCCAAGAACCTCGAGGCGGCGTACCTGCCGAACGCCGACAAGATCGTGGCGGCTGTCCGGTCGCTCCTGGGCCGGTGAGGTGAAACGCCCCGCGCCACACAGGGATCGTGTCCATGCCGATTGAAATCACCATGCCGCGCTTGTCGGACACGATGGAGACCGGAACGGTTATCACCTGGAACGTGAAGGAGGGCGACGCCGTCTCCGCGGGCGACACGCTCGCGGACATCGAGACCGACAAGGCGACCATGGAGCTCCAGTCCTACGACGACGGGGTCGTGGCCAAGATCCTCACGCCGGAGGGCGCCTCCGTCGAGGTCGGCACGCCGATCATGATCCTCGCCGAGGAGGGCGAAGACATCGCGGACGCAGCGGCGGGCGCGACGATATCCGCCGCCGCTGCGCCCCCGACACAACAGGCCACGAGCGCCCGGGAGTCGGGCTCACCCCCGGCGGGGGCGCCGGCTCCGACCGCGGTCGCTGCGCCGCCGGCGCCCTCGGCCCCCAGCAACGGCGCCGCGGCCCCGGCCGGCGACGGCCGCGTCTTCGCCAGCCCGCTGGCGCGGAAGATCGCCAGGGAGAAGGGCGTCGACCTGACCCGGCTGCGCGGCACGGGGCCGTCCAACCGCATCACGAAGAGAGACGTCGAGGCCGCCCTGACCGGCGCCCCGCCGGCCCCCGCACCGTCCGCGCCCGCATCGCCCGCGGCAGGTCTGGCGACGCCTCTCCCGGGCCCCACGCTCGAGGCCCGGGTCGTCCCGCTCTCGAACATGAGGCGGACGATCGCCGCCCGGCTCGTGCAGTCCAAGCAGACCGTCCCGCACTACCAGGTGACGGTCGCCGCTCGGATGGACGCCCTGCTGGCGCTGCGGCGGCAGCTCAACGAGCAGCTCGCCTCGCAGGGCGTCAAGCTCAGCGTCAACGACTTCATCGTCCGCGCCTGCGCCCTGGCGATGCACGAGCACCCCTTCGTCAACAGCCGGTGGGTCGAATCCGGCCCCGACGGTGGGCCCGCGATCGAGATCCTGCCGCACGTCAACGTCGGCGTCGCCGTGGCCCTGCCTCCGGAACGGGGCGGTGGGCTGGTCGTCGCCACCATCCATAACGCGGACCGTTCGGGCCTGCGGTCCATCAGCCAGCGGACCAGGGATCTCGCCGAGAAGGCCCGCGCCAAGGGCTTGAGCGTCGAGGAGATGAGCGACTCGACCTTCACCATCTCGAATCTCGGCATGTTCGGCGTGGAGCACTTCACCGCGATCATCAACCCGCCCAACGCGTGCATCCTCGCCGTCGGCGCCGCGGTGAAGAAGCCGGTCGTCGAGGGCGACGAGATCATCGTCGGACACGAGATGCAGATGACGATGTCCAGCGACCACCGAATCGTCGACGGCGCGATGGCCGCGGCGTATCTGAACACGGTCAAGGGCATGCTCGAGAACCCCGCGACGCTGCTGGTCTGACGCCCCCGTCGGCGCGATCCGCGCTCGGGCGCGCACCGGGCCGCCGCGTGGTGTCTGAGATCCGAGGCGCCGCCGCCCGCCGGTGGGGGAGCCGTCCCGGCCGTCACCCCACCCATCCCGAAGGGGCGAGACGCCCATCCCACTGATCCGTCAAAGAGAGCCTAGTCGGCCCGCTGGATCGCGTCGCGCATGAGCCACTCGACGGCGCCGATGGCCTCGGGGCTGTCGGGCGCCGCGCCGGGGCCGGGCGCCGGGCGTTCGTACTCGCCGTCGGGGCCGAGCTCCCACGCGAATCGGCGGTCCGCGAGCATCGCCCCCAGCGCGTCGGCGAGCCGGGCCTTGAGCCGGGGGTCGATCACGGGCGCCACGACCTCCACGCGGTTGTTCAGGTTGCGGTACATCCAGTCCGCCGACCCGATGAACCACTCGCCCTGGGCCGGGTCCGCCCGGCCGGCGGCGAAATGGAACACCCGAGGGTGCTCGAGAAACCGCCCGACGATCGAGACCACACGGAGGCGCTCGCTCAGGCCCGGGACGCCCGGCCGGAGCGTGCAGAACCCGCGCACGTTCAGGGCGATCTCGACGCCCGCCTGCGACGCGCGGTACAGGCGGTCGGCGAGGGCGGTGTCGCCGAAGGCGTTCATCTTGGCCCAGATGCGCGCCGGCTCGCCCGCCCGGGCGTGCTCGATCTCCCGGTCGATCAGTTCCTCGAAGCGCCGCCGCATCGACCCGGGCGCCACCAGCAGCCGGCGGTGGTCCCTGGGCGCCGCCCGCCCGGTCAGGTCGTTGAAGACCTCGATCACGTCGGCGGTCAGCGCCGGATCACAGGTCAACAGATGCATGTCCGTGTACTGCTGGGCGGTCATGGAGTTGTAGTTGCCGGTGCCGATGTGGGCGTAGCAGCGCAGCCCGCCCGGCGCGTCCGGCTCCTGGCGGACGACGAGGGCGATCTTACAATGGGTCTTGAGCCCGACGACGCCGTAGGCGACGTGGGCGCCGGCCTTCTCGAGCATCTGCGCCCACTGCACGTTGGCCATCTCGTCGAACCGGGCGCGCACCTCGACCAGGCACGCGACCTGCTTGCCGGACTCCGCCGCGAGCATCAGGTCGCGGACGAAGGGCGAATCGCCGCTGGTGCGGTAGAGGGTCTGCTTGATCGCGAGCACGCGCGGGTCGCGGGCCGCGGCCCGGATGAACCGCTCGACGCTGGCGCCGAAGGACTCGTACGGGTTGTGGATGAGGATGTCGCCCTCGCGGATGACGCCGAAGATGTCCGCGCCGTCGTCGGCCAGGCGCGCGGGGACGACCGGGCGCCAGGGCGGGTCGCGCAGGGCCGGCGCGTCGATCGAGGCGATCTCGAACAGCCCTCGGTAGTCCATCGGCCCGGCGCGCTCGTACACGTCCTCGGGGCCGATCTCCAGCTCCTCCATCAGGAACGACAGGAGCCTCGGCGGCGTCTCGGGCCAGACCTCCAGCCGGACCACCCGCGCAAAACGCCGCTGCTTCATCTCCTCCTCGATGGCTTCGAGCAGGTCGTCGGCGTTCTCTTCGTCGCGCTCCACGTCGGCGTTGCGCGTCACGCGGAAGGGCGCCACCTCCCCGATCCGCATCCCGGGGAAGAGCGGCCCGAGGTTGTTCATGACCACGTTCTTCAGGCTCACCAGCCGCAGCGGCGCGTCGGCCGGCGGGGTCAGCGCCGCGCCGGGGTCGTCCGCCCGCACCCACGCCGGCAGCGCCGACGGGATCTTCACCCGCGCAAAGAGCGGGTCGCCAGAGCCCGGCGCCCGCAGCATCACCCCCAGCGAAGTCGACAGGTTTGACAGGAACGGGAATCGGTGCCCGGGATCGACAGCCAGCGGTGTGAGCACCGGGAACACGCTCAGGCGCCACCAGCCCTCCACCCGGCGCCGTTCCTCCTCGGTCAGGTCCGCGTACCCGACGAGCTCGATCCGCTCGTCGGCGAGCGCCGGCGCGATCCGCGACCCGTAGCACTCGGCCTGCTCGGTCTGATGCCGGAGCACGCGCTCGCGGATCATGGCCAACTGCTCGGCGGGGGTGCGGTCGTCGAGCGAGCGGCTCGTGGCGCCCGCGTCGAGCTGCCGGCGGAGCCCGCCGATCCGCTTCATCACGAACTCGTCGAGGTTCGACGAAAAGATCGCCAGGAACTTCACACGCTCCAGCAGCGGCGTGCGCTCGTCCTGCGCCAGCTCCAGCACCCGGTGGTTGAACGCCAGCCACGACACCTCACGGTTGAGCGTCTTGTCCTGCGCCGGCCACTCGTCGGGGTCGCGCACCGCGACGGCGGGCGGGGTGGATCGGCCGGGCGCCGGAGACGGGGCGGCGCTCACGCGGGCGCTCCCTGCTCGGGACGGTCCGGGCGGAACACCGCTGCGCAGCCGGGCGCCTCGGTGACTTCCACGGCGCCGAGCCTGGTATGCGCCGGCAGGGCGTCGGCCAAGGCCTCGATCAGCCGCCGGCCGATGTGCCAAGCGACGTGCTCGGCCGTCGGGTTGAGCCGGTCGAACGGTGGGGTCTCGTTGAGCGGGCGGTTGCGCAGGGGGCCGACGACATCGCCCAGGGCCCGCTCGATGAGGTGGAAGTCGCACACCAGCCCGTCGTCGTCGAGCCTGTCCGCGGCGATCGTGACCCGCACGCGCCAGTCGTGGCCGTGCAGCGGCTCGTGGGCGCCCGCGACGCGGATCGCGTGCGCGGCGCTGAACACGGATTCGACGGATATCTCGAACATGCGGGCGAGTATAGGAGTCCGGGGTGAGCCGTCCTGCCCGCTGTATCATCGGCGTCATGAGCGCGGGCCACGACTCGACATCCGACGCGCCGCTGATGGCGACGGTGAGCGGCTGCCGGGGCGTCGTCGGTGCGTCGATGACCCCCGCGACGGTGTGCCGGTATGTCGGCGCGTTCTGCGCGTGGCTGCGCGACGGCGGCCGATCAGCGGATGAGCCGATCGTCGTCGGGTGCGACGGCCGGCTCGGCGGGGACGCGCTGCACGACGCGGCCGTGGCCCAGGTGCGCGCGTCCGGGTTCTGCGCCGTGGACCTGGGCGTGGCGGCCACCCCGACGGTGGGCGTCGCGGCGCTCGAGCACGCCGCCGCCGGCGGGCTGGTCATCACCGCGAGCCACAACCCGGCGTCGTGGAACGGCCTCAAGCCGGTCACCAGCCTCGGCCGGGCGCCGTCGCCCGATGAGGCGCGAGGGCTGCTCGAGTTCTTCACACAAGGCCGGACAATCCACGCGCCGGCCGAAGGCGTTGGCGGACGGGCGAGCGACGGCGCCGCCAACCACGCCCACGTTGCACGGGTGCTCGAGGCGCTGGAGACGGTCGGAGGGGTGGAGCCGATCCGCCGCCGACGGTTCCGCATCGCGGTCGACTCGGTCAACGCGGCCGGCGCGGCCGGCGCGCGGTTGCTCGCCGACGCGCTGGGGTGCGAGCTGACGCACCTGGGCGCCGAGGAGACCGGCGTCTTCCCGCACCCGCCCGAGCCGACGCGCGAGCATCTCGCCGGCGCCGGCGGGCTGTGCGACGCGGTGCGGCGAGAAGGGCTCGACGCCGGCTTCGCCCAGGACCCGGACGCTGATCGGCTCGCGATCATCGACGAGCGCGGCGTGTACATCGGCGAGGAGCAGACGCTCGTCATCGCGGTCGAAACGCTGCTGGGCGCCGGCGCGGGCGGCGGCGCGGTGGCCGCCAACCTCTCGACCAGCCGGATGATCGACGACGCGGCGGCGCGTCACGGCGCCCGCGTCGTGCGCTCGCCGGTCGGCGAGGCTCACGTCGTCGCCGCGATGGACGAGCGCCGCTGCGCCATCGGCGGGGAGGGCAACGGCGGCGTGATCTGGCCGGCCGTGGTCCCGATCCGCGACAGCCTCGGCGCCATGGCCCTGACGCTGGCGCTGATGGCCCGTCGGGCGGCGTCGATCTCCGAGATCGTCTCGTCCTGGCCCGCCTACGAGATCGTCAAGGCCAAGGCCCCCGCGCCCCGGGACGGGCCGGACGCGGCGCTCGACGCCGTCCGCCGGGAGTGGGCGGATGCCGATCTCGACACGCGTGACGGCGTGCGCGTCGACCTGCCGGCGCAGCGCGCCTGGGTGCATGTCCGCGCCAGCAACACCGAGCCGATCCTGCGCCTCATCGCCGAGGCGCCGAACCGCGCCGCGGCCGAGGCGCTGATCGACACCGCCCGGCGGGCCGTGCTCGGCGAACGCTAGGTTAGCTTGACGGATCACACGGAAGCGCCAAGACGCCGAAACCATCCGCTGGGACAGGCGTCTCGGCCGTGTTTTTGGTCAACCACGACGGGCGAGACGCCCGTCCCACTGATCCGTCAAACGGACCTAGTACCGGGGGACGGCCGGGTCGATGTCGCGCGACCAGAGGTCGATGCCCCCGGCCATGGACCTGGCCCCGCCGAACCCGTGCGCCCTGAGGTACCGCGCCGCCCACAGGCTGCGCCGGCCGGTGTGGCAGTAGATCACCACGTCCCGATCGCGGAGAGGGTCGAGCTCGCCCAGCCGGGCGGCGATCTCATGCATCGGGACCAGCGCCTCGCCCGGAGCGCCCAGGGCGCAGAACGCGTGCTCGTCCGGGCGTCGGCAGTCGATGATGGCCGGCGGGTCCGGCCCGGCGAGGGCGTCGCGAACCTCCCGGGGCGTGACCTCAAGATCCCGATCCAATGGCCGGCCGCGGGGCAAGCCGCGCTCGTCCAGCGGCGGGTCGCGGCGGATCACGGGTCGGGCTCGTGCGCGCCCGCCGCAGCACGGATCGGCAGGAGGACGACGTCCAGCCCCGCCAGCGCGGGCGCCAGGACGGCTTCAGCCGCGAGGGCGCGGGTCCGTGGGTCGCGCGACGCCGCGGACTCCGGCGTCGGCCAGGCCCCGGCGCGCCGTGGTGTTCGCGGCGCCAGCGCGGGAGCCCGCGTCAGCGCCCGCAGCCGCATGGTCGGGTCCAGCGGGACGGTGACGACGACCCGGGGCCAGTCGCGGCGCGGAACGCCGGCGTCGGCGTCGAGCGGGACGGTCGATTCGGCCGGGGGCTCGATCGCCTCGACGGGCGCCGACGCGCCCAGCCCGATTGTTTCGGTCGCACGGTGGGCGCACCCGCTCGCCGAGATCGCGAGCACGACGGCGGGCCAGCATCTGGGCGCCAATGGAGCTCGCATCAGCCGGATTCCCCTCGCCCGCCCGCCATCTTCGCGATGATCGCGCGGCAGAACGCGGGCAGATCGTCGGGCCGGCGGGACGTGATGTGATGGCGATCGACGACCACCTCGCGGTCGACCCACTCGGCGCCGGCGTTGATGAGGTCGTCCCGGATGCCCGGCGTGCTGGTGACGGTGTAACCGCGGACCACCCCCGCGCTGATCGGGATCCACCCGCCGTGGCAGATATGGGCCAGGGGCTTGCCGGCCTCGTGCATCGCGCGGGTGATCCGCTTGACGCTGTCGTCGCGGCGGAGCCGGTCGGGCATGAACCCGCCGGGCACGACGAGGGCGTCGAACCGGGCCGGGTCGATGTCGCTCACACGCGCGTCGGACGCGACGGGGTAGCCGTGCTTGCCGCGGTAGAGGGTCCCCGGCGCGTCGAGCCCGGCGAGCGTCACCCGCGCCCCCTCCTCGATCAGGCGGTAGCGCGGGTACAGGAGCTCGAGATCCTCGTAGACCTCGCCGACGAAGATGAGCACGCGCTGGCCGTCGAGCCGACCGGGCATCAGAAGTGGCCCTCACCCCGGCGTCGGGGCGGCGTTACTTGAGCGGCTCCTCGGCGCTCGCTTCCCGCTGCGCCGCGGGCTGATCCGGCGCGGCGACGCGCGTCTCGCCCACGGTCGAGGGGACGAGGTAGATCTCGACCCGGCGGTTGGCGGCGGCGCCCCCGCTGGCCGGGTTGGCCACCACGGGGCGGAACGGGCCCCACCCGGCGACCTCCAGCCGGTCCGGCGCCACGCCCGCCGACGCCAGCACGTCGCGCACGGCGATCGCGCGGTGCACCGCCAGATGCAGGTTGGTCGGGTGCAGGCGGCGGGTCTCGGGACGGCTGATGGGCACGTTGTCAGTGTGACCGACGATCCGCGCGTCGTACTTGATCGCGTCGGGGCTGTTGAGGCTCGTGGCGACGCGGGCGAGCGCCTCCTGGGCGCCGGCCGTGACGTCCGTGGAGCCCAGCGCGAAGGTCAGGTCGCTGGTGAGCTGGATCATCCCGCGGGCCGCGTCGTACCGCATGATGTCCGGGTTGGCCGCGGCCAGGGCGCGCAGCGCCTGGTCCGTCGCCGGGTCCAGGGGTGTCACGGCGATCGAGTTGAGCCGCTCGAGCACCTGCCGGTAGGACTCGCGCAGGCTCAGGATCTGCTGCTGGAGGTCGGTGTTGCGGTTCTTGGCGTCGGCGACCGCAGCGTCGGCCGACGTGACCCGCTCGCGGAGCAGAGCGCTGGCCTGCCGCTCGGCTTCGAGCTCCTGCTGGAGGGCGACGTTCCGCTCCTCCAGCGAGCGGTTCGTCTGGTAGAGCGAGTCGTATTCCTGCTGGTTGACGCACCCGCCGAGGCCCGCGGCCGCGGCGACAGACACTGCAAGGATCATCCGGGGACCGATCATCGCGTGCGCTCCTTCATCCGTGGTGAAGCGGCCCAGCGGCTCTGGACGCGGCGGCCCGCAAGAGGTGAGCCGATCGAGCCGCGAGCATACCCTCTGCGGCGCGGCGCGTCGCCGGGTTCTGTCGGCGATCGCGCCGCA
Organism: Planctomycetota bacterium; assembly: GCA_003696725.1. Lineage (GTDB taxonomy): Bacteria > Planctomycetota > Phycisphaerae > Phycisphaerales > UBA1924 > J020. The sequence continues at coordinate 15,713 of RFGI01000118.1, forward strand.
GGCGCATGAACGACCAGCCCCTCATCCTGCGAGCCCGCGCCGTCGCGGACGACCGCGGCGTGATCTCGGCGCCGGGGGCGCTCCTGGTCCGCTGGTCGGGAGGAGGCCCCGCGTGCGAGATCCTCGACGCCGGCCCGCCCGAGCCGGTCGCCCGCCGCGCCCCGGCGGGCGCGGGGCGCGTCGATCTGGGCGACGCCGTGGTCCTCCCCGGGCTGGTCAACGCCCACTGCCACCTGGACTTGACGGCGGTCGGCGCCGTGCCGATGGACCCCGCGACCGGCTTCGCGGGCTGGCTGGGAGCGGTCCGGCGGGCTCGGCCTCGTGACCACGAGGACATCCGCCGCAGCGTGCTCCTAGGCGCCGAGCGGTCCCTAGCCGGCGGTGTGGTGGCGATCGGCGATATCGCCGGCGACTGGAGCGTCGACGCCGTTGAGGCGTTGCGGGAGTCACCCTTGATCGGCGTGTCCTACGTCGAGTGTTTCGGCCTCGGCACGGTCGCGGAAGACGCCGATCGGCGCCTGGAGGGCCTGATCGCGGGTCTGACTCTCTTCGACAGGGGCGTTCGGCTCGGCATCCAGCCCCACGCGCCCTACTCGGCGGGGCTAGGCCTGTACGCCCGAGCGGCCGACCTGGCAGACCGACACGATCTGCCGCTGGCGACTCATCTTGCGGAGTCCGCCGCGGAGCGGGAGTTGATCGCCGATGGACGTGGGCCGATGCGCGATCTCCTGGAATCGATCGGGGGGTGGAACGCCGGCGCAGACGCAGAGTTCGGCCGTGGGGCCTCGCCGGTCGAGCACCTGGCGCACGCGCTGGCCGGCAGGAGATGGCTCCTGGCGCACTGCAACGACTGTACTGATAGAGATTTATCGATTCTTTCCGGGTCCGGCGCAGCGGTTGTCTACTCCCCGCGCTCCTGCGTCTTCTTCGGCCGAGAGGCCGAGGTCGGCCCGCACCGTTGGCGCGAGATGCTCGACCGCGGCGTCACCGTCGCGCTGGGGACGGACTCGGCGGCTTCACTGGCGATCGGGCCGGGCGAGCCGCTGAGCGTCCTGGATGAGGCCAAGGCGCTGCACGCCCGCGGCGGCGCCGACCCACGCACGCTCCTCGCGATGATGACCACCCACGGGGCGCGGGCCCTGGCTCTGCCAGAGGATCGGTTCCGGTTCACGCCCGGGCCGACGGCGGGGATCGTGGCGGTTGATGCGCCGCGGGGCGCCGACTCGCTCGAGGCGATCCTGGCGCCGGCGAGCCGACCTACACTGGTGACCCGGCACGGGACGCGGCGGTGGGAACCGAACGGACCACCAGCGGATCACC
>RFGI01000119.1 GCA_003696725.1 Planctomycetota bacterium
CCCTCAGCGGACGCGCTGAGGGGCGCCAGATGAACGGTCTGCGCGACTTTGACCGTCGAGCCGTCCTGCAGGCGGAGGCGCAGCACCACGTCGAGCGCTTGGGCGGGGCTCTCCAAGGTGAACGCGACGCCGTCTCCGGTCGGGATCATCCCTCCCGGCAGCGGGTCATCCGAGAGCGGGGGATACGCGACAGCCGAGAGCACACGCCCGCGGTAGAGGCGATGCAACGGGAGCCTGACCTCGCCGGACGCGCCCGGCGTGACGGTTTCCGGGAAAGGAAGGGGCACGCGGGCGTCCAGTTGGACTTCCAATTCGTGGTCGTCGTCGACGCCAAGGAACACGGCGGAGCCGGCGCGGTCCCCGGCGCCGGTGTTCTCGTAGACGGTGAGTTCGCCGGCGATGGTCGCGTCACCCCCGGGCGGGATGGTCACGGGCGGCGGTGTGGTGGTCGTGCAGCCGCAGGCGCTCCAGATGTGGTTCAGCGTGACCGGCGTCTCGGCAGAAATGTTGTGGACGGTGAACGAATAGGGCGCCGAGTCACCCGGGAGCACCTCGCCGATCTCGACGGTGCCCGCGGAGAGACGGAGCATCGAAGCGGATCCTACTTCGGCGGACGCCGGTGTGTCGCGGTCGCACCCCAGAAAGGGCGCCGCGGCGAGACACACCCACAGTGCAATGCAGCGGCGGGAGGTGTGAGGAGCCCCCGGGAAGGGGCCGTGCGCCGGGGAGGCATGGGGCGAGCGCGTCATGGGCAAGCTCCGAGTCGGCTTGGGATGTTCTAGAAGACCTTCGCCCGACGGTCAACGGATTCTTGGCTATTTATTTTTCGATTGACCCAAGGTCAACGGTGGCCGGCGGCCGGTCCTCGGATGGTGTGGGCGCCGGGTTCGGGTGATGTTCTACACTGCGTGGATGGGCCCGACAGTCGCGCACGCGGCCGACGCGCCGGCCGAGCCGATCGGTCTGATCGCGGGCGCCGGTCGCTTGCCGGTGCTGGTGGCGCGGGGGCTGCGCGAGCGTGGCGGGCCGGTGGTGGCCGTGGGATTCGCCGGGCAGTACGAGCGCGACCTGCCGGGGCTTTGCGACCGGTTCCGGGCGGTGGGGCTCCTGCGGATCGGGCAGTGGGCGCGGACGCTGCGGCGGTTCGGCGCCCGGCGCGCGATCATGGTCGGGGGGGTCGACAAGGCGAAACTGATGCACGACCGGTGGCGGCTGGCGCGGCGCCTGCCGGACTGGCGCGCGGCCCGGCTGTGGTATGGTCGGCTGCGGCACGACCGACGCTCGCCGGCGCTGTTGGCGGCGCTGGCGGACGAGCTGGCGCGGTGCGGGGTGACGCTCATCGACTCGACCGAACCCATCCGGGAGCATCTCGCGGACGCGGGCGTGATGACGCGCCGGGCGCCGACGGCGACGCAACGCGCGGACATCGAGTTCGCCTGGCCC
>RFGI01000120.1 GCA_003696725.1 Planctomycetota bacterium
CCCTCTCCCGGGGGGAGAGGGGACCCGCGACGCCCGCGCGCACGACCGGACCCCCCCTCACCCTGACCCTCTCCCGGAGGGAGAGGGGACCCGCGACGCCCGCGCGCACGACCGGAACCCCCCTCACCCTGACCCTCTCCCGGAGGGAGAGGGGACCCGCGCCTGAACGCGCCGCTGGCGCGCAGCGCCGTCAGCACCTCCTCGGCGTCGGCCAGTTGCGGGACCCACTTGGGCGAGACGAAGGACGCCGCCTCGATCTCGTCGACGCCCGCCGCCGCCAGCGCCTCGATCAGCCGCACCTTGTCCGGCGTGGGCACGACGCCGGGCTCGTTCTGCAGGCCGTCGCGGGGCGAGACGTCCGTGATGCGCACGCGGTCGGTCACTTCATTGCTCTCGGAATCCGACGCCTGACCCCAGCGCCGCGAAGGTCAGGATGACGCCCCGTGCGCGTCGCCGACGCCGCTCACACCTGCAAGACCCCGGTCTTGTAGTCGCGGTCCCGGGGCCAGTCGCGGGCCATCGCCAGGGCCGCGGCGAGCTCGTCGCGCGTCTTGTCCGGCTCGATGATGCGGTCCACCCAGCCGCGGGCGGCGCCGTGGCGGATGTCCTGCTGCTCGGTGTAGGACGCCTCGACGGCGGCGAGGATCTGCCGGTGCGTCTGGTCGTCGATCGCCTCGCCCTTTCTCGCCCGGCTCTTTTCCTCGATCATGGCGAGCGTGCCGGTCGCCTGTTTGGCGCCCATGACGGCGCAGCGCGACCCGGGCCAGGCGAGGGTGAGGAAGGGGTCGAACGCGCGGCCGCACATCGCGTAGTTCCCGGCGCCGTAGGACCCGCCCACGATTAGGGCGATCTTGGGGACGACCGAGTTGCTCATCGCGTTGACCATCTTGGCCCCCGCGCGGATGATGCCCCCCTGCTCGGAGTCCCGGCCGACCATGAACCCGCTGGTGTCGTGGACGAAGACGATCGGCAGCCGCCGCTGGTTGCAGTCCATGATGAAGCGTGCGGCCTTGTCCGCCGAGTCGTCGTAGATCACGCCCGGCATGTTGACGCTCGCGGACGGGCCGGCCTTGCCCCCGGGCATCTTGCGCTCCGTGAGCCGGCGCTGGTTGGCGACGATCCCGCAGGGCCAGCCGCCGACGCGCGCGTACGCGCACACCAGCGACCGGCCGTACTCGGCCTTGTACTCGTTCCAGGAGCCCTCATCGACGACACACGACAGCAGCTCGATCATGTCGTACTGTTCGGTCGGCGACGCCTTAAAGATGGAGTAAACGCCCGACGGGTCGCGCGCCGGAGCCGCCGGGGCGTGCGGAGGCTCGCCGACCGGCGCGACGCCCTGCTCGGCGTCCATGAGCGCGCCGAGGCGCGCCAGGCACGCCTCGTCGTCGGGCTCGCGGAAGTCGATCGTGCCGGAGATCTCGGCGTGCATCCGTGCCCCGCCGAGCTCCTCGCTGCCGACCTCCTGCCCGATGGCGGCCTTGACCAGCGCCGGCCCGGCGAGGTACAGCCCGCTGCCCTCGGTCATCAGGAGCGTGTCGCACAGCACCGGCAGGTACCCGCCGCCGGCGACGCAGTAGCCCATGATCGCGGCGATCTGTGGGATGCCCATGGCGCTCAAGACGGCGTTGTTGCGGAAGATCCGGCCGAAGTCGTCGGTGTCGGGGAAGACGTCCTCTTGGAGCGGCAAGAACACGCCCGCGGAATCGACGAGATAGATCAGCGGCAGGCGCGCCATCTGGGCGATGCGCTGGGCGCGGATGATCTTCTTGCAGGTCATGGGGAAGAAGGCGCCCGCCTTGACCGTCGCGTCGTTGGCGATGACCATGCTCAGCCGGCCCGAGACGGGCGCGACGCCCGTGACCACGCCCGCGCCGGGCGCCCCGCCGAACTCCTCGTACATCCCGTGCGCCGCCCACAACCCGAACTCCATGAACCCGGCCGGCCACGCGTCCGCGGGCCCGTCGATCAGGCGCTCGATCCGCTCGCGCGCGGTCAGCCGGCCCTTGGCGTGCTGGCGTTCGATCGCCTGCAGCCCGCCGCCCTGGCGGATCTCCGCCTCAGCCCGGCGGAACTCCTCGGTGATCTCGCGCAAGGGGTTGATCGACGATGCCGGGTTCGTTGAGGCGGTGGCCATGGCTGTTCCGTCACGGCTGGTGAGAGCGTCGGCACGCGCGAACGGCTTACCGATCGAAGACCACGATCCGCCCGCCCTCCTGTAGAACGAACAGATCACTCGAGATCACGGCGTCGGTCGACTCGACCGCGGCGCGCATCATCTCGTCCATCCGCGCCAGGCCCTCGGCGTCTTCGCTCCCGGTCACGAACAACACATCCTGCCGGGGGATGCCGAACACATAGTCTCCCTTCACCTCGATCTGACGCGACTCCCATGTCTGACGTTCGAGAATCAGGCTCGCCTCGTACCGGCCGCCCGCCGTCACCATATAGAACTCCCCGACGGGCTGGAATCGCATCTGCGGGGTCAGGCGCGCCAGATTCGTGATCGCCAGCGCGAGGCCATCCTCGAACGAGAGCCCCATGGACTCCAGCTCGTCTTCCCTGAGGAACCGGAGGGCCCGCGGGTCGTCCTCGGCGAACGCCACCGCGAGGCGCTCGTTCATGAGCGCTCGCGCCGGTCCGTGCGGGGCCTCGCCTGGCTCATGACGCGCCAGCTCTTCCATCAGGCGGTCGAAATACTCCGGAGAACGCAAAATCGGGATGATCCGTTGACGGTCGACTTGGGCGGGGGGCTCGGGCGCGAACGCCGCCTGGAACGCTGCCAGAAACTCCGAACGGAACCGTTCCGCGGTCTCGGGCTCCCGCACGCACGCGGCGTGGAGACGTTTGAGGGACAGGCGGAACTGATCCCCGGTGTCCGACGCGCCCTTGATTTCGAGCGGTTCCGCCGCGTGAAACGAGAACGCCGGTCGCGACGCCCGGAGCATGGCCAGGATCTCGCGCGTGAAGTCGTCGGCAGGCGTCATCGCGCACAGCCTCGCTCGCTCGTCGACGGCCTCACCCGCCCCACGACAGCCCCACAGGCCCCGTGTACCGCGACAGCGGGCGGATCAGCCGGTTGTCCGCGTGCTGCTCCATGACGTGGGCGCACCAGCCGGTGATCCGCGCCGCCACGAAGATC
>RFGI01000121.1 GCA_003696725.1 Planctomycetota bacterium
GTCGTGACCACGACCACGCACAAGACCCTGCGCGGGCCGCGCGGCGGGCTGATCCTCACCGATGACGAGGGCCTCGCCAAGAAGATCGACAAGGCCCTCTTCCCCGGCGTCCAGGGCGGGCCCCTCATGCACATCATCGGCGCCAAGGCCGTCGCCTTCGGCGAGGCGCTCGAGCCCGCGTTCAAGGACTACGCCCGTCGCGTCGTCCAGAACGCCCAAGCCCTCGCCGAGGCGCTGATCGGGCACGGGTTCCGCATCACCTCCGGCGGGACGGACAACCACCTGATGCTGGTGGACCTCCGCCCGCGCGGCGCGGACCTCACCGGCGCCGACGCCGAGCGCTGGCTCGAAGCCGCCGGGATCATCACCAACAAGAACGGCATCCCGAATGACCCCCGCCCGCCCCGCGTCACCAGCGGGCTGCGCCTGGGGTCGCCCGCGGCGACGACGCGCGGGTTCGGGCCCGCCGAGATGCGCCGCGTCGCCGGCTGGATCGACCGCGTGCTGGGTTCGTCGGGCGATGCGGCCGAGTGCGCCGCCGTCCGCCGGGAGGTCGCGGACCTGTGCGCCGCGTTCCCGCTGCCCGGGCACGGATCCACCGCCGACGCCGCGGGCTAGAACGCCGCCCCTCGGCTACAGGCCGAAGTTGGAAAGGACGACGGTGAGGTCCGCGCCGTCGACCGCGCCGTCGCCGGTGAGGTCGGCGGGGCAGGGGCCGGCCGGGCACGGGCCCCAGGCGCTCAGGACGGCCGAGATGTCCCCCGCGCCGATGGCGTCATCACGGTTGACGTCACCGAACCGGGCGGCGCGATCGGTCGATTCGATGAGGTACAGGGCGTTGACGGCGTTGCAGCACATCTGGCTGAACACGGTCCAGAAGATCGTGCCGCTGATCGCCACGACGTCGGGCCGGCCGTCGTTGGTCACGTCGCCGACCTCGAGCCGGTGGACCCTCCCCCCGCCGAGGTCGATGAGTTCGCCGGCGCCGAACCCGCCCAGCCCGTCCCCGCGCAGGAACTCGACGTAGCCGGTGGTGACGCCCGCGACCAGATCCACGGCGCCGTCGCGATCGATGTCGACGGCCTTGATGTCTAGGATCCCGCCCACGGCGGCGACAGGGATCGGCGCGCCGAATCCGCCCGCGCCGTCGTTCATGTACACGGCGATCGAGGGAATCGTCGGTGGCGGCGAGCCCACGCTGAACGGCAGGAACCCGCCCACGATGAGGTCGGGCGCGCCGTCGTGATTGACATCCGCGCAGTCGAGCGCGGCGATGATTCCGGCGCCGGCGGCGGGCAGCGTCGCCTGCTGCTGGAACGTCCCGTCGCCCAACGATCGCAGCACGGCCGGCCGATCGCCGAGGGTGACGATCGCGTCGGCGCGCCCGTCCCGGTCCACGTCCGCGGTCGACAGCCGGCCCCGAAATATCGGCACAGACCCCCGTTCGATCTCGGTGAGCACGTCGAGCCCGTCGCCGAACACCCGGAGGTAGAGCTGCGCTCCCCCGACCGAGCCGAGCAGGATGATGTTCTCGGCCTCGGGGCCGCCCGCGACGTCGGCCAGCGCAACGTCGAGCACCGGCCCGGATGACGCCGCCTGCGCCGCGGCGCCCCCGAGTTCAACGCCGACCGGCAGGTCGCCCAGAAACGCGCCGATGAAGTCGAACGCCGGGCCCCCGACGATGAACGCCGGCGCGCCGTTCATCCCCAAGCGCGTGGTGCGCAATGTCGCCGTTTCAATCGGCCGGATGTCGAGCACGCGCTGGGACATGGTGACTGGTTCGAGCGTGATGAAAGGAGCGGCGTCCGGCAGCGGGAAGATCGACACCCCGTTGTCGTTGAGGACGGCCGAGACCGCGGCGGATCCGAACAGCACCGGGGCGGACACGCGATCGTGCAGAAAGAGCACGTCCAGGTCGCCGTCGGTGTCGGCGTCGGCGATCGCGACGGCGCGCGGCGATCCTGATATGAAGGAGAACGGCGTCAACGCGCGCGGCGAACGCAGGCGTCCGTTGGGAGCGCGGCGCAGGAAGGACAACGAGCCTGGCAAACCGGATCGATTCTGATTGAAGATCGACGACGTCTCATCGAAGTCGGAGAGGGCCAGGGCGTCGCGCCGCCCGTCGCCGTCGCAATCGGCGAACGCCACATCGAGCGGCCGGGCGCCCGCGTAGGGCGACTCGACCCGTCCGAAGTCACCGGCCGCGTCGCGCTTATAAACAGAGACAGCGCCCCCGGGACGGACGATCAGCTCGGCGCCCGGTGCGTCGGAGCTGGGGAGTTGCTCAAGGACGATGATTTCGTTGTCGGCGTCGCCGTCCGAGTCGGTGATCCTGATCGCGGTCAGGCTGCCGGCGCCATGAACAAAGAACGACGGGTCAGAGACCGCGGGATCGGCGGTCACCTGGGCCGGGCCAAGCCCCGCGAGCCCGCCGGGGAGGACCGCGAAGGCGGCCCCGTTGTTCGTCGCCACCGCGGCGTCGTCCACACCGTCGCCCGTCGCGTCGCCCGCGGTGATCGCGATCCATGGAACGGAATCGCCCACAGCGGGCAGGGCGACGGCCGGCTTCGCCGCCAGGGCGCCGATCCCGTCGTTGATGAGCGCGACGACGCTCTGCCCCTGGCTGTCGCCGACGATGACGGCCGCGTCGATGAACCCATCGCCGTTGAGGTCTCCCGTCGCCACGGGCTCACGGGTGGCGTCGGGACTGCTGAACACCTGAACGCCGGTGAGCCGCTGGCGTTCGACGAACCCTCCCTGCCCGTCGGCGCCGAGGACATAGACGCCCGTCGGGTTCGGGTCCCCCAGCGAGCCGATCACCCCCAGGACGATCTCGAGCGGGCCGGCGCCGTCGAGGTCGGCGAGCTGCGGACGGAAGATCAGGTCCGCGGTGAAGATCTCTGCCGGTGCGGCGAACCCGCCCGCGCCGTCGCCACGGTGAACCCGCAGCCGGCCGTGCCGCGCCGTGACCAGATCGGCGAGGCCGTCGCCGGTGACGTCCCCGAGCGCCGCGAACCCGCCCGCGTTCGGGATGGTCGGCCCACGATCGAACGTGCCGTCGCCACGCCCGAAGTGGAGAACGGCGGCGTCCGGGTCGGGGATGCCGGGGGCGCCGTCCGTTGAACTGGTCACCAGCGCATCAACGAGGGTGTCCCCGTTGAGGTCGGCGACGCAGAGCGATTCGGGCCGAAACTCGATCCTATTGCTAGCAGTGCCAAAGACGGGCGGGGCGCCGACGGCGTCCGACCCGGCCAGCACCGCAACGGCCACAACACAGAGCGCGTGAGTATCCATCACCATGCCTCCGGCCACCCGGCCGGGGGATCCCCTATGGGCGTCGTGGCCGGGCTCACCGAGAGAGGGTTCGCCGCGGCGGCGGGGCCGGTTCCGGGCCGCCAGCAAGTTTCTTATAACACCTGCCGGGGGATCAGCGGCCGAAGTTGGAGAGGACGACGGTGAGGTCCGCGCCGTCGACCACGCCGTCGCCGGTGAGGTCGGCGGGGCAGGCGCCGGCCGGGCACGGGCCGAACGCGCTCAGGATCACCGTGATGTCCCGGGCGTCGATCCGTCGGTCGCGGTTGGCGTCGCCGGCTGGGACGAGCCCGTTCAGGTGCACGGTCATGGCGCTGAAGGTTCGAGAGGTGATGTCCGTGGGCCGCTCGTTGTTGGCCGAGACGACGATGTCCGGCCGGTTGTCGCCGTTGAGGTCGCCGCAGGCGATCGAGCGGGGGAAATCACCGGTGAAGACGCTCGCGACCTCGGCAAATCCGCCGGCGCCGTTGCCAGCGAACACGAGGACGCGGTCGTTGACGCTGTCGGCCACCAGCAGATCGGGCCACCCGTCGAGGGTGGCGTCGCATGTGCACACGTCGGAGGCGGAGTCGATGGGGATTCGGCCCGCGAGTTTGATCACGCCGCCGACATTGCGAAAGAGCGTGAGTGAGGCGTGGGGCCCGTCCTCGGCGACGGCGAGGTCCTGATCGCCGTCTCGGTCGAAATCGATCGCCGTGACCGACCGCGCCGGATTGGGCAGCGGGAACGTCTTGACCGGGGGCCCCGGCGCCGTGGGGGCGAAGGAGACGACCGCGAGAGCCCGGCCGTCGCGGCAGGCGAAGGCCGCGTCCAGGACGCCGTCGCCGTCGAAGTCCGCGGTGGCGATGGCGCGTGGGTCGGCGGGGATGTCCAGGGTCGTCACCGGCTCGAAGAGCGTCGGGGTAGCCTGCCTGAGGATCGTGGCGCGGGCGCCGGTTTGGGTGGGCGCGCCGATCACCACCTGGAGCTGGCCGTCGCCGGTGAAGTCACCGGTGGCGATCGCGGTCGGGATGATCTGGTTCACGGTCCGGATCTGATCGAACAGGCCGTTGCCTCGGCCCGGCGCCAGCCTCAGGCCGGAACTCGAGGCCAGCAGCAGATCCGACTTGCCGTCGCCGGTGGCGTCTCCGATGGCGAACGGCTGATCGAAGGTCGGGAGCCCCTCGGAGTTCACACCCCCGGCGAAGACATCGAAGACGCCGAGCCCGGAGTTTCTGCGGACGAGGACGCCGATCACCTGGGTTTCGATGAGATCGAGGTCGCCGTCGCCGTCGAGGTCCTCGATCGCGACACCGGAGGCGCGAGCCGAGGCCACGCGCGAGGCGCCGGCGAAGGCGCCGTCGCCCAGGCCCAGCGCGACCTGCGCCGCGCCCGCGCCGTCGGAGTCGGCGCCGGGCTCGCCCAGCACGAAGAAGGGGAACTCCGTGAACGGGCGGGCGACCTCCACGAGATCCGGAGCGCCGTCGGCGTTCACGTCGGCGACGCACAGGTCCTGCGGCCAGCCCCCGCCGAAGTACCGCGGGCCCTCGCGCAGCAGGCCGTCGCCGGCGAAGAACACGCGGTACTCCCCGCCGCGCAGCGGGATCGAGCCGCCCTCGATCACGTCGACGCCGCTCCTGCCGGTCTGCGAGCCGGTGTGCAGTGAGATCAGATCGACGGCGCCGTCCCCGTTCGCGTCCGCCGCGACGAGCCTCGCGACGCGGGTGGCCCGGGCGATCGAGGTCGCGGGCAGGAACGACCTCGGCGTGAACTGCTTGAACGCGGAGAGCAGTTGGGCTCGCTCATCGAAGGCGACGACATCGGGCAGCCCGTTGGCGTCGGCGTCGAGCACGGCGATCCTGTTGAGCGCGGCGCCGTCGCCCACCTCGGCGCGCACGGGGAACCCGCCCGCGCCGTCGCCGAAGTGCACGGTGGCGCCGACCGGCCCGCTGGCGACCAGGTCGATCGCGCCGTCGAGATCGACATCGGCCGCGGCGAACAGACCCGCGCCGAACAGCAGCGGTGTGGAGACCGATCCGGCGTCGGTGAACGCGCCGGCGCCGTCCCCGGCCAGGATGAAGACCGACTGCGCCGCCGGCGACGCCGCCAGCAGATCGACGCGCCCATCGCCGGTGACGTCGGCCAGGGCGACGCCCTCGACGCCGCCGGGCAGCGGGATGCCGATCGCCGGGCCGAGCCCGCCGTCGCCCAGCCCCGGCAGCAGCGACGCCGAGCCGCCGTCGAGAGCCAGCACGATCAGGTCGAGCGCCCCGTCCCCGGTGACATCTGTGAGCAGCGCCTGCGCGCCGGAGATCGGCAGACGCTGGCGCTCGAAGAAACGGCCGGCGCCGTTGCCGAGGGCGACGCTGGTCTCGCGATCTCCGACGATCACGCGGTCGACGGCGCCGTCGCCGTCGAGATCGCCGACCGCCAGCGCAAATGGGTTGATGACCGTGTGGCTCGACAGCGGGCCGAACGGGGGCGGCGATGCGGCTGCGGCGTTCGCCAGCGCCGCGGCGGACGCGGCGAGGAGGCGGCGTTTTGCATCGGCCCTGTCGGTCATGCTCGCACCTGTCGGTGGGCCGGCCAGCGACGTATGAACGATAGCCCTTCTTGTCGGGGCGTGGAAGCCCCGCTCTGGAATACTCCGATCTTGACCGCGAGGCCCCGGTCGCACGGTTCTTCGCGTCACAGGGCCGGACGGATCTGCCGCAGGCCCTCGTACACCACGGCGCACACCGCGGTGGCGACATTGAGCGACCGTTCGCCGGCCACCATCGGCAGCCGGAGAGCCTCGCCCGATGGGTCTTGGAGAACCTCATCAGGCAGGCCGTCGGTCTCCGACCCGAACACAAGCCAATCACCGGGCAGGAACTCGGCGTCCCAGATCGGCCGCCGGGCCCTGGCGGAGAAGAGCCATAGCCGGCCCGTCCCGGCTTCGGCGCGGGCACGAAGGAACGCCTCCCAGGAGTCGTGCTCGACGGGCGCCAGGCGGGGCCAGTAGTCCAAGCCGGCGCGCCGGCACGCCTTGACCGACGTGTCGAAACCCAGCGGCCGGATCAGGTGCAGCTGGCAGCCGGTGGCCACGCACGTGCGGCCGATGTTGCCCGTGTTGTTCGGGATGGCCGGCTGGTGCAGGACGACGCGGAAGTTCACCCGTGGCATGCCGGCCGGGAGCATACCGGGGTTGGCGCCGATCGGGCTTACTCGTCGTCCGGCGGGAGCAGTTTCGCCGCCGCCGTCAGCCGGAACGCGCCGTCCGTGTACCGTCCCACGCCGTCGATCGACTCGACCAGCGCCAGCCCGTCGAGCACGGACGCGGTGTGCGCCTCGACCACGCCGAGGTGCGCGAGCAGTTCGACCAGACGGCGCGGCCTGATCGAGAGAAAGGTGTCGGGCGCCTCGGCGCCCGCGTCGCCCACGCCGTTGGCCGGGAGCACGTGGGCGAGCCGATCGTGAAGGAGTTCATCGGTCGCGGCGACCCACCACCCCGCCGAGGGTTCCGGGCCCGCCCGGGGGATCGACCACGCCAGCGTGAGCGGCCCGCTCGGGGGCGCGAGCCACCCGAGCCACTCGCGGGCGCCGTCATCGAGCGGCACACGCAGCCGACGGGCCGTCGCGGGGTACGCGCCGTCAAGGGTGGCGTAGGCGTCGATCGAGCCATCGGCGATGTACGCGGCGACCCGGGCCAGCACCGTGTCCGCGACGGGCGCGAGCCGATCGCGGCTCTGGGTCTGCGCGGCCAGGGCCAGGGCCAGCCGGCCCGGCTCCGGTTCGGTCAGGAACAGGCCCACCTGGCCGTGGATCGGCGCCAGGGCGAGCGCGGGCTCGATCTCCAGCGCGCCGAGGAGCCCCCCGAGCGCCCGGTTCTCAGCGCTGGCGGGCTCCATGACGGCCACCACGGCGCCACGCGAGGCCTGGACCCAACCGTCGGGGCTCAGGATCAGGCCGTGCCCGTCTGCCGGCGCGGGCGCAACGGTGAGGTCCAATCGAGCCGTCATCCCGCTCAAGTCGACGGTGAGACTCGTCCACACGGACTCGGGCTCACGCCCCTCGTCGGCCGGCGGTGATTCGGTCCGGAACAGCGCGAGGATGGGCGCTGAATCGGCGCCCGAGTCGGCGACTCGCGCAAACCGTTCGTCGTCCGCGAGGCTGTCCAGGGGCGCGCGGCCGGCCAGGCGGGCCAGCGTGTCGCCGAAGAGCGCCCCGCTGGCGCGCGGGGCCAGGAGGAGCACCGCGTGGTCGTCCCGGAGCAGGGCCGCGACAACGAACCGACCGTTCTCGATCTGAGCGATGGGCCTTCCGGCTTCGATGGCGGCGGGTTTGGCGCCGAGCGACCCGAGCAGCCTGACCGCGACGGGCCGGGCCACGGCGCTGGCGATGCACCACCTGACCGGCCCGTCGCCGCGGTCGGCGACGCCGAGCACCCACCGCCCGAGCAGCGCGTCGAAGGCGTCGGCCGGCGCCAGGCCGGCGCCCTTGGCCAGCGACGGCCACGCGTCCGACGCCGTCGTCAACGGCAAGGCCGAGGCCATCATCGACGAGAGCGTCGGCCCCGAGACGCCGCGACGCAGCGCCGAGGCGTTCCTGAGGAGAACAAAGACATCGGCGTCCGGCGGGGCGTACCGGGCGGCCTGTCGCCAGGCCGGGTCGGGAGGGCCCCCACCGGCCGCGATCGGACCGGGGCCCGCGACCAACACTGCCACACACAGTGGGACAGCCCACCGACCTAGGGGCGGCCGTTGGGAGCGCGAGCGTGTCGAACGTGGATCCGACGTCAGACCGACGTTCACCACCCCTCGACCTTGCTCTCGGGCTCGGCTGGTGTGGAGGCAGGGGCGCGGCGGACGATGAACCCGACCGAACCCGCCCGTGCGCGGTCGCCGATGGACAGGATCGAAGGGCCGGGGCTCGGATCCGCCGATCGGAGCACGAACACCCGCACGACACCGGCGCCGCAGCGGATGTCCGCGGAGGTGACGCCGGGATCGGCGCCCATCCCGCCGGGGTGGGCCATCAGCCCGGCGGCGGACGACCCCGCCGAACCCGAGGCCGAGACGGGCGTGGGCGGCGCCGAGCTCACCATCATCGAGCCGAGGCCGGCGGTGAGCGTGGACTCCGTGAACGCCCGGCGCAGATCGGTCACGGTGCAATCGACGTCGGACGTGGCGCAGTCCGCGACCTGCGCGATCGGCGTCGGCCCGGACGGGAACAGACCGAGATCCGGCGCCAGGCGCTGCACCGCGAGGGTCATCCCGAGCCCCAGGAGCAGCGACGCGGCCAGGGCGAGCCGCCCCACCGACACGAACCGCTGGAGCCTGCTGCCGAGCCAGCCGCGACGCCGACCCACCTCGTCGAGGATCGCGCCGGAAAGGTCCGGGGTGTCCACAGGCTGGCGCATCGCGTCGATCGCGCTCTGCATCCCGGCGAAGAGCATCGCGGCGCCGGCGTTCGAGGCGACAAGACGGGCCAGCCGGGGCTTCTCCTCGGCCGGCAGATCGCGGTCGAAGTAGGCGTCGATCAGCCGCCGCTCATCGTGATCGAGGCGCGCATCCGAGTTGGGCGTGGGGCGGTCGCTCAATTCCAGACCTCGTCGATGGCGGCTCTCTTGCGATCACAGGCGTTGAGCGCCCGGCGCAGACGCAAGCGCCCGCGGTGCAGGTGGCTCTTGACGGTGCCCTCGGGGATGTCCAAGTGGTCGGCGATGAGCTTGATGCTCCACCCTTGCTGGTGGAACAGCAGCACGACCTCACGCTGGGGCTCGGTGAGCGCGCCGAAGGCCTCGGTAATCGCGTCGGTCGCGTTGGCGCGGACCTCGCCGGAGATGGCGGCCTGGGCGGCCTGGCCGCCCTCGTCGCCGCGCCAGCCGTCGACGATCTCGCTGTCGTACCGCGGCTTGTGCTTCTGACACGCGTTCACGTACAGCCGCTTGGCGATCGTAAACAGCCAGGTGCTGAACCGGTACCGCGGGTCGAACCGCTCCAGGTGGGTCAGCACCCGGACGAAGGCGTCCTGGACGATGTCCTCGGCCACGTCGGGCCGGCCCGAGAGCCTCAGCATGTAGGCGTACAGCGAGGGCTGGTGCGCCTTGAGCAGTCGTTCGGCGGCGGCGCGGTCGCCCCTGGCGGCCCGCTCGATCAACCGTTGTTCCTGGGCTCGGGTCATGCCAACCTCGCTGGTCTTGTGAATCCTACTCGATGGGGCCGCTCGGGTTGCGGGCGCATCTGGATCGCGGGGGGGCTCCGAGCCCGCCGGGGCGATCGCCGGGACACCCACGGATACGCACCATCGGCGTCCGGTGTTTCATTCCGAGAATGACCCGGGCGGATTCACCTCGCGCAGGACCCGACCGGGCAGGCCCGAGAACCAGGGGCACGCCATGCCCTTGCTGTCACACTAGAATGAATCCGGTGTCGCGCCACTCGCCCGAACCGCGCCGCAGCCGAGCGACCCCTGCTCAGGGAGACCGATGACCCAGCCACCGCCGCCCCCGGGCGTCACCGCGGCCGCGTTGCACGCCGGCGCCCCCCTGCCGGGTTCGTGGCGCGCGTACCTGGAGCTGACCAAGCCCGGGATCACCCGGCTGGTGCTGGTGACGACGGCCGTGGGCGTCGCTCTCGGGGTGTTCTCGACGCGGGAGTTCACGGCTGAGCACCTCGCACTCGGGGCGCTGTGCCTGTTGGGGACGGCGCTGTGCTCGGCGAGCGCCAACGCGCTGAACCAAGTGTGGGAGTGGAAACGCGACGCGCTCATGCCCCGGACGTGCGCCCGGCCCGTGCCGACACGACGCATCGATCCGGGTCGGGGCGCCCTCTTCGGCGTCGGGTGCGGCGTAGCGGGCGTGTCGCTGCTGGCGACGCTGGTCACGCCGGCGTCGGCCGTGGTGGCGCTGGCGACGATCCTGATCTACGTCCTGCTGTACACCCCGTCGAAGGTGGTCTCCACCGCGTCGACGATCCTCGGCGCCGTCCCCGGGGCGCTGCCGCCGGTGATCGGCTACGCCGCGATCGGTGGGTTCGGATCGTTGGCCGAACCGGCGCCGTGGACGCTCTTCTCGATCATGTTCCTGTGGCAGATCCCGCACTTTCTGGCCATCGCCTGGATGCACCGCGACGACTACGCCCGCGGCGGGTTCCGCGTGCTGCCGCTGGAGGACCCCGACGGGCGGCGGACCGCGCGGGCCGCGCTGGTGTGGTCGGTGTGTCTGGCGCCGTTGTCCCTGACGCCGATCATCGCGATGCCGTGGCTCTTCGGCTGGGTGTACGCGCCAGCGGCGGTCCTGTTGAGCGTCTTCTTGGTGCGTCGGGCGATGCGGTTCGGCCGCCGGCGCGACCGTGACTCGGCCCGCGGGCTCTTTCTCGCGTCGATTGCGCACCTGCCGATGCTGCTGCTGGCGTTGGTCGCGGACGCGGCGATCGGCGCCGTCGTCGGAGGGGTGTGACCGTGCCGAGCCCGATCCGCCCGCTGGCGATCCTGGCGCTGTGCTCGGGCGTCCTCGCGCTGGGGTCATTCGCGGCCATGCGCTCGCTGCGCGCCGGCGTCGAGCCGGGCCAAGCCCCGGACCCGCTCGCCCCGGACCCGGGCATGGACGCCCTGTCGATCCCGCCTTTCGCCTTGACCGCGCAGGACGGTCGCCCCGTAAGCGAAGCCGACCTCGTCGGCGGGGTCACGATCATGGATTTCTTCTTTTCGCGGTGCCCGTTCATCTGCCCGCCGATGTCGCGGAACATGCGCAGGTGCCAGGACGAGCTCGCCGGGACGGGCGTTCGGCTCCTGAGCGTCTCCGTCGACCCCGAGCACGACACACCCGAGCGGCTGGCCGACTACGCCCGCGACCTCGGCGCCGACCCGCGTGTGTGGACGTTCGCGACCGGGCCGATCGAGACCGTGTCGCGCATCTTGACCGAGGGGCTCATGCTGGCGCCACCGACGCCCAGCGCCACGCAGCGGATCACCTTCGCCGACGGCGGCTCGATGGCCAACATCGCGCATCCCTCGCACTTTGTGCTGATCGGGCCGGGCGGCGAGATCCTCGGCCTGTACAGCGGGCTCGACGGCGAGCAGGTCGGGGCTCTGATCGAGCGGGCCCGGGCCGCGTCAGTCGCCGTCGCCCCGTGAGCCGATGGGCAGCGGGTCCTCGGCCCGGCCCTCGAGCCAGTCTTGCATCCTCGGCCAGACCACGTCCGTCACGATGATCTTCAGGCACGCCGTGACGGGGATCGCCAACAGGGCGCCGTAGATCCCCGCCACCGAGGCGAAGGCGATCACCGCCGCGACGATGGTCGCCGCGTCGAGGTTGGTGCTCTTGCCGTGGACGATCGGCTGGAGGACGTACCCCTCAAGGAGCTGCGCGAGGAGGTACACCACGGTCGGGCCGAGGATGATCCACCAGATCGACATGGGCTCGGCGGCGCCCTGCTGATCGACCCACAAGAGCCCGATCGCCACAGGCAGCGTCACGCCGATCACGTACGGCACGAGCGAGAGCACCCCCGCGACCGCGCCGAGCAGGAGCGCCGCCGGCACCCCGACGATCAGCCACCCGATCGCGTGGAACGCGCCCAGGACGGCCGCGATCACGAACTGCCCGCGGATGAACGCCGACACGATCGCGTCCATCCGCCCGATCAACCCCGTCCAGCGCTCGCGCCCCGACTTGGGGATCAGATGCCGGCCGAACTCCACGACGCGCGGGTAGGACGTCGAGAAGAAATAGAAAAAGAACGGCACGAGGAAGAGCAAGAGCGCCACGTTGATCGTCCGGGCGACCGTGCGGGCCACGAACTCGGCGACGCCGACGCCCCGGCGGGCGGCGCCCTCGGCGATCACGCCGATGTTGGCCTCGATCCAGGTGCGGAACCGTTCGACGGTCGCCTGGACCTCGGCCTCGTCGGCGCCCAGGACGGGCGTCACGGCGTCGGCGGCGCGCTGGATCAGGTCCGGCGCACGCGACGCCAGGTCCACGGCCTGGACCACCGCGAACACCAGCGCCACGGCCAGGGGCGCGATCACCACCACGCCCAGCAGCACGATCATCAGGATCGCGGCGGCGCGCCGGCTCAGCCGGGTCTTGGCCGTCAGCCGCGACACGATCGGCTCCAGCAGGTACGCCAGCGCCAGGGCCAACAGCAGCGGCACCGTCACCACCGCCAGGGCGTGCCCCAGCGACACCAGCCCGATCGCGATCGCGATGACGCCCAAGTCGCGGACGGGCTGGATTTCCCACAGGTGGCGATCGGGCCAGCGGCGCGCCCCGGTCTGCGGGTCGGCGTCTTTCCCCATGAGGCGAGAGCCTAGCGTCGGGCGGGCCGGGCGGCGCCGGCGCGGCGCGTCAAGCCGGCTCGGCTCGAGCCTCGGGCGTGACGGACTCGAAGGCCTCGTCGAACGAGTACACCCCGAGGAAGTCGTCCATCGAGTCCTCTTCGCTCGTGCGGAGCAGGCCCGCCTCGACCATCGCAAACACGATCCGGCCGAAGTCCTCGGTCGAGCGGATGTGCCAGTGCCCGAGGACGTCGCGCGCCAGGAGGCCGAACTCACGCCGGGCGTAGCGGCGCAGCCCGTCGCACAGCTCGACGCCCGAGACGTGCCGACCGTGGGACCCGTCGTCATCGGATCGGCGTCCGTCGACGGTGAAGCGCAGGCCTTCCTGCACGAACGCGTACGCCTCTGGTGGGTACGGCCCGGCCTCGCGACGGATGCGCTGGAACGTGCGGATCGTCTGGTCGTCCACGGCGGCTCACCCCCGGCGCGGCCGGCCCGGGACCGGCGCCGATGTCATCCTATTCGCTCGGGCCTCCCGGCCGCAATCACCTTCGGCTCACATGCGGTGAATCCGCAAAAAACCATCGCAGCCTGCGCCGGGCCCACACCCCAGCCGAATCCACGCCCACGCGCGCCGACACCCGCACCGGACGCCCCGGCCCGCCGGGTGAAGGTTCGATAAAGAGCCGATCGCTGGCGCACAGGTCCTCCCCGTCGAGGTCGCGGTCGATGCGCAGCGCCTGACAGAGCCGCCCCGGGCCGGAGCACAGGTCCGTGTCCCGGATCGGGGATCGGCGTCGGATTGATCGACGGTTGGCCCTCATGCTGGCGTGTCCCGAGGCGGGCTCCAGGGCGCGGAGCAGGACGGCCGTGGGCTCGCCGGGGTCGCCGCACACCACGTTCATGCAGTGGTGCATACCGTAGGTGAAGTAGACGTACGCCAGCCCGGGCGGGCCGTACATGGATTCGTTGCGGGGCGTCCGCCGGCCGCCGAAGCAGTGAGCCGCTCGGTCCCTGACGCCCAAGTACGCCTCGGTCTCGGCGATCACGCCGGCGAGGCGTTCGCCGGCCTCGTCGACCCGCACCAGCCGGCATCCCAGCAGCCGCTGCGCCAGCGCGCGGGCGTCTGTGGCGAAGAAGTCTCGGTCGGCCCTGACGCCGGCCGCGCTAGGCATAGGCGTGCAGGCCCGGCAGCAGCAGGTTCACGCCGAAGTACGTCCAGATCATGACGCCGAAGCCCAGGATGCTCAGCCACGCGGTGACCAGCCCGCGGTCCCCCGCGACGCCCAGCCGGACGTGAATGACGATGAGGTAGACGATCCAGGTCAAGAGGGCCCAGGTCTCTTTGGGGTCGAACGCCCACCACCGCCCCCAGGAGTGGTCCGCCCACCACGCGCCCAGGAGGATGCCGACGCCCAGGGCCCAGAACGCCAGTTGCAGCACCGTCATCTGGGCGCGGTCGAGGTCGCCCAGCAGCCGCCGCCGACCCGCGGGCGCCGACGCGTCGAGGTTCAGCCCCGTCGCGGCGAAGCCGGCGAGCTCGCCGTCCCGCCCCCGCCCGAGGTAGTGGACCGCGAGGTAGAACGCGCTCATCACGGCGCCGAGCGTGATCAGGCCGTAGCTGACCAGCACCGTCGAGACGTGGTACTTCAGCAGCCAGGAGGTGTTGAGGATGGCGGCCTCGCGACCGATGGCCTGGCCCGGGATCGCGGTCTGCGTCGCGGCCAGAAGGATGAGGAACCCAGCCGCCGACGCCGCGGCGCCGAAGAGCCACTGGCGCTTCACGACGGTCATGGCCAGGCCCGCCAGCGCCGCGCCCAGCGCCAGGCCGGTCATGGATTCGAACTGATTCTGGATCGGGAGGCGCTCGGCGATCCACCACCGCGCCGCGAACCCCGCCGCGTGCAGCGACACCGCGACGATCAGGGCGCCGGCGCCCAGCCCGATCGCCCATCGCCAGCCCGTCCCGAACGCGAACAGGAGCGCCACCAGGGCGACGGCGTACGCCCACGCCCCGAACTCAAACGGCTGAACCCGGTTGTAGAGCGTCTCCGCCCGCAGCCGGGTGGGTGAGATCGCGCCCTCGTTCAGCGCCGACAGCGCCACGGCGGCCTGGCGGGCGGCGGCCGTCGCGGCCTCGGCGTCGCCGGCGCGCCAGGCGTCGCCCAGCCGGGTCAGCGCCGACCGCGCCGGAGCGTCCGCTTCGAGCTCCGAGACGTGCCGCCAGCGGTCGCTCCCCGGCGCCGGGGCGGCCAGCCTCAGCGTGGTGTGACCGAGGCGCAGCAGGTCCCCGACTTCACGCAACGAGCCCAGCGCCTCGGCGATCTGGGGGTCGGTTCCCCGCTCCCGGGCCACACCGGCGAAGCCGGCGGCGATCAGCGCCGGGCTCAGGCGGGTGAGCCTCATCCACCGCTCCACCTGTTCGGGGTCGCTCACCGAGGCTTCGATCAGCGCCCGCCGGGCCGGCAGGAACCCGACGTGCACCAACGGCTTGTCGGTGTAGTACACGGGGTCCGCCAAGAGATCGATGAACGTGAACAGCGGGTCGTACCGGAGCTTGCGCACGCCGGTGACGGCGCCGGCGTCGTTCGTCTCGGGGACCAGGTCGAGGTAGTCGCCGCGACCGGTGACGGCGCGCACGACCTCCCGCGCCAGCGTGTCCAGAGTCTTGACGCGCCCGTTGTGATGCACCGCGAGCGAGCGCAGCGGCGACAGGTCCACCCGCCGGGCGAACGCGTGCTTCTCCTGCGGGGTCATCCCGCTGGGCTCGCCGACGCCGAGCGGGTTGGGCGCGGTCTCGGTGGAGAACATGGACCCCGCGGGGTGCGCGTTGCCGGCGGGCGCGTCTTGGGCGTGCGCCGATCTCGCGGCGGCCGTCAGGGCCGCGACGGCGATGAGCAGGACGGTTCGGCCTGTGGTCATGGCGCACTCCCCACAAGAGACGGCTCGGCGCTGCGCGTCCGCTCGGGCCGGGCGCCGTCGTCCGATCTCGCCGCGTGCTCGGCGCGGAGCCGGTCGCGGCGGCGGCGCAGGAGCCACGGCTTGACGTAGAACGCCCACGGGATCCCCGCGCACACCATCACGGCGCCGGCGGCGATGACGTGGATGCCCGGGTTGTTGCCCACCGCGAGGATGGTGAAGGCGGCGCGGGGGCGGTCCAGGGCGCCGGCCCGGACGCGGGCCGAGGTTTGGCGCCAGCCCTCGGCGTCCCAGCCGGCCTGGCTGAATTTGTACCGGTTCGGCGCGATCACACTCACCGCGGCGCCCAGCGCGTTGGCCAGCGCCGGGCGATCCTCCCTCGCGCGGAAGGGCACGCGGTAGATCAGCGGCGCGTTGAGCCGGGTGATGGCCGTGCGCGTCCGGCCCGTGTCCAGATCGCGCACCTGCACCTTGGAGACGTAATCCCGCGGGATCTCGCTGTGCGGGTACGGGACCATCTCGAAATCGACCAGGGACAGGGCCAGGCCCGGCAGCGCCCGTGGCGCCCGAGAAAACGCCAGCCGCACCGCCCGCCCGTCGGGCAGCGCCACCGTCCGGTCCGATCCGGTCGAGACGTTCATGAACCGGGCGAACGGGAGCCAGACCACGCGCCGCCAGCCGCCCGCGGAGAGCTCCACCGCGACGGCCGACCGGTCGTGCGTGCCGATGAGGTCCTTGCGCTGTTCGGCGGGCGGGACCGACACCGGCGCCTCGAGGCGCTCGGCGGCGGGCCAGAGCCGGTCCAGCCGCAGGGCGATCATGGGCGCCAGGTCGAGGGTCGCGCCCTCTTCGACGGGCTGGCGGGTCGCGCTCCCGCCGGCGCGGCGGACGACGGCCTCGTCCCCGCGCACATAGACGTGCAGTTGCTCGCGAGGCAGCAGCGCCACCCCGATGGCTCGGTCGGCGGGCCTGCGGTCCGGCCGGCCGTCGCCGCCGACGCCGTGGATGTCCTGATCGAGTTCGGGGTAGCGGGCGTAGACCCAGCGCTCGAACGGTTCGCCGGTGTCGGGGGTGATGCGCAGGACGGCGACCTCGCTGTCGGCGCCCTGGTAGCCCGGCGTGATGATGGGCATCGGCGCCGAGGCGTGCAGCGCGAGCACCTCCACGGTCATGGCGCCCGCCTCGACCGTCGCGCCGGGCTCGACCGCGACGGCGCGCCACACGCCGCCCGGCTGGCGCACGGCCAGCGCCCAGTCGCCCGGCCCGTCCACCGGCAGATCGAGGATCGGCCAGCGGGGGTCGCCGGGCGGGACGTGCTCGATGGTCAACGCCCCCGCGAGCCGCGCGACACGGTCCGTGGGCGAACCGGCGGGCAGACGCAGCTCGGCGGCGGCCGCGGGCGGCTCGCCCGGCGCCCGATCCAGCCGGGACAGGAGCGTCAGGTCGAGCATGGGCGCCCCGGCGCCGGTCTCGGAGGGGGCCCACGATTGGGCGAGTTCCACATACGCGCCGAACCCGATCACCCGCATCGTGACGCCCGCTGCGTCCGGGCCCGCGCCCGGCAGGGCGGGCAGGTCAAGGGCCAGCGGCCGATCCGACAGGGGCTCGCCGTAGTCGTTGTAGCGCGGCAGGCCGATCAAGGGCGCCGACCGCCACGGCCCGCCGTCGAGACTGACCCACAGCGCCGGCGTGGTGCGGTCCATGAAGGTGGTCTCGGCGGGGCCCGGCGCCCCGGGCGTCGAGGCGGCCAGGAGCAGCAGGTCACCCTCCTGCTTGAGGGCCTGGTAGTGCATCGATCCCAGCGCCAGGATGACGATCCCGGTGTGCACGGTGAGCACACCGAGGTTCTCGAACCGAAACTCGATCCGGCGGACCGTCGCCACGATCATGTTGATGACGAAGAGCAGCAGGATCAGACGCAGGGGCCACCAGGCGTAGAATTCGCCCTCGGTCATTTCCAGCGCCGGCAGGCGGCGCAGCGTCGTGGCGCGGTGCGCCTCGACGAACCCGGCGAAGAACCGGACGCCCGTCCCGGCGGCCGGGTCGAAGCGGAGCAGCGGCCACAAAAACCCGGCCCAGAGGCCGACGGCCAGCGCGCCCCCGACCAGGACGGCCGCGTACTGCGCCGCGAACCGCGGGGCCCGGGACCAGCGGCGGGTCGCGGCGCGGGCCGCCCACACCGAGCCGGCGACGCCCAGCGCCAGCGCGATCAGGAGCGTCGCGGCGACGAACAGGTACGTCGGCGCCAGCGCCAAGAGCCCGATCGGCACGCTCGCCAGGGCGCCGTACACCACGACCAGCGACAGCAGCGCGACGGCCAGCGGGATCGAGCTGAACGCGCGCAGCA
>RFGI01000122.1 GCA_003696725.1 Planctomycetota bacterium
GGCCCCGTGTACCGCGACAGCGGGCGGATCAGCCGGTTGTCCGCGTGCTGCTCCATGACGTGGGCGCACCAGCCGGTGATCCGCGCCGCCACGAAGATCGGCGTGTACTGCGGCACGGGGATGCCCATCGCGTAGTACGTCATCCCGCAGGGGAAGTCCACGTTGGGGAAGATGCGCTTCTCCGACTCCATGATCGCCTGCACCTTCTCCCCGATCTCGAACCACTTCAGGGCGTCGCCGCCCTTCTTCTCGGCGTACGCCCGGCCCAGGGCGTGCAGGATCGACGCCCGGTGGTCGCCGTTCTTGTAGACGCGGTGCCCGAAGCCCATGATCTTCCGCTTGGTCGCGAAGGCGTTCTTCATGAACGGCTCGACGTTGTCGACCGAGCCGACCTCCTTGAGCATCTCCATGGCCTGCTCGTTGGCGCCCCCGTGCAGGGGGCCCTTGAGCGCCGCGATCGCGCCGGTGACGGCGCCGTGCATGTCCGACAGCGTGCCCGCGATCACCCGCGCCGTGAACGTGCTGGCGTTGAAATCATGCTCGGCGTAGAGGATCAGCGAGACGTCGATGATCCGCGCCTCCTCGTCCGTCGGCGGCTCGCCCGTCATCATGTGCAGCAGGTTCGCCGCGTGGGAGAGCGCCGGGTCCGGCGCGACCGTCGGCCGCCCGTCGATCGCGTTCTGCATGGCGCCGATGATCGTGGGGATCTGCGCCGTCAGGCGGACGGCCTTTCGCCGCTCCGCCTCGGGGCTGTTGTCCTGGCAGTCCGGGTCCCGGTGCGCCAGGTACGACACGACCGTCCGCAGGCCGTCCATCGGGTGGGTGTTCGGCGCCGTCGCCGCCCTCCGGGCGAGCTCGATCGCGTCCTCGGGGATCGCCCGCGCCGCGGTGAGATCCTCCCTGAACGACTTGAGCTCCGCCGATGAGGGCTTGTGCCCGACCAGCAGCAGGTGCGCGACCTCCTCGAACGTCGCGTGCTCGGCGAGGTCCTGGATGCTGTACCCGCGGTAGAACAACCCCCCCTGCTCGACCGAGCAGATCGCGCTGTCGCCCGCAACGATCCCCTCGAGGCCCTTCTTCGCTTCAACGGTGGCGGTGCTCACGGCGTCGCCTCTCCTGTTCAGAGTGTGTGCTCGAGACAGACCGGCGCGGACGCCGCCGAGGCCCGGCCGCACCCGTCACTGCGGGCGTGTCGGGCCGGGGTAGGTCCACGCCTCACCGGGAGTGTACCCCAGCAGGTCGTAGAGCTCCGCTCGGGTCTGCATCCGGGGCAAGAGGCCCTCGGCCGACCCGTCGCGGGCGAGCTCCAAGAGCGCGTCCTCGACCGCCCGCATCGCGATCCGCAGCGTCGTCACGGGGAAGATCACCAGGTCGTAGCCCAGCTCGCCGAACCGCGCCAGCGGGATCGTCGGCGTCTTCCCGAACTCGGTCATGTTGGCCAAGAGGTACGGCCCGCCGCGGCGCGACTCGCCGGCCAGCCCGGCCATCGCGGCGCTGAACTCGGCGAACTCCGCCTCGCTGGTGAGCCCCTCGGGAAAGATCATGTCGGCGCCGGCCTCGACGTACGCCGTCGCCCGCTCGATCGCCGCCGGCATCCCCTCGACCCCGCGGGCGTCCGTCCGGGCGCAGATCACCGGCCGGTCGCCCGTCCGCGCCGCGATCGCGTCCCGCGCCCGCGCGCCGGCGGCGACCTTCTCCTGGAAGTGGTCGATCGCGATGAGGCGCTTGCCCTCCAAGTGCCCGCAGCGCTTGGGGAAGACCTGGTCCTCGATGTGCAGGCCCGCGGCGCCGGCGTCCGTGTAGGCGTGCACCGTTCGCGCCACCATCTCGACCTCGCCGAAGCCCGTGTCCGCGTCGGCCAGAACAGGCAGGCCCGACGCCGCCGACACCTGCCGGATGATCGAGCAGAAGCCGTCGAGGGTGACGAGGCCGATATCCGGCACGCCCGCCGAGGCGCTCACCGCCGCCCCGGAGACGTACGCCGCGTCGAACCCCGCGCGGGCGACCGCCCGGGCCACCAGCCCGTTGAACGCGCCGGGCGCCGCCACGACCCCCTCGCGCATCAGGGCGCGGAGCCGGTTGCCGGGCAGTCGGGTGTTCGGATCGGCCGTCACGGGTGCATCTTACGGGGTCGGCCGGGCCGGGCGCCGGATCTTGTGGACGTGGTGGTCGTCGTGCTCGGCCCAGAAGACGAGCATGTCCACCAGCCGCATCGGTGTCGTGAGCCGCGGGTGCAGGGCGACGGCGGTGTCGGTGGGCCCGTGCGCTCGGATCACCCAGCCGGTCATGACAGCGCCGCTCTCACCGCTCGATCATCATCGCCACGGCGTTGCCGCCGCCCAGGCACAGGGCCGCGACGCCGCGCTTCTTGTCCAGGCGGATCATCTGGTGGACGAGCGTGGTCAGGACGCGCGCGCCGGACGCCCCGATGGGGTGGCCCAGCGCGATCCCGCCGCCGCAGACGTTGACCTTGTCCTCGGGGATCTCGAGCGTCGCGATGTTCTGGAGGACCTGGGCGGCGAACGCCTCGTTGATCTCGTACAGGTCGACCTCGTCGCGGTGGACGCCCGTCCGGCGGAGGAGCTCCCCGATCGCCAGCACCGGCGCCGTGAAGATCTCTTTGGGATCGACGCCGGAGGTGAACGAGCCCGTGATCCGGGCCAGCGGCTTGGCGCCCATCTCCTCAGCCTTGGCGGCGCTGCACACCGCGACCGCGGCGGCGCCGTCGGAGATCTGGCTGGCGTTGCCCGCCGTCACCGTGCCGTCCTTGGTGAACGCCGGGCGGAGTTTGGCCAGCGCCTCGACGCTCGAGTCCGCCCGGAAGCCCTCGTCGCGCTCGATCCCCTGCTTCTGTTTGATGGCGCCGGCCTCGAGCGGGACGATCTCGCTCGCGAAGCAGCCCTGCTCGGTCGCCGCCGCCGCCCGCTGGTGGCTCTGCGCGCTGAAACGGTCCTGCTCCTCGCGTGAGACCTTGAACTCCTCGGCGATCCACTCCGCGGCGTTGCCCATGCCCCAGCACTCGAAGGGGCACGTCAGCCCGTCGTGGACCATGTGGTCCTGCAGTTCAGCGGCGCCGAACTTCAGACCCTGCCGGACGCTCGCGTAGTGCGGCGCCAGGGTCATGTTCTCCATCCCGCCGGCGATGATCACCGAATGATCGCCCGCGCGGATCGCCTGAGCCGCGAGCATGACGGCCTTGAGCCCCGACCCGCAGACCTTGTTCACCGTGAAGCACGGCATGGTGGTCGGGAGCCCCGCGTTGAGGGCCGCCTGCCGCGCCGGGTTCTGACCGAGCCCCGCCTGGAGGACGCAGCCCATGATGACCTCGTCCACGTGATCGCGCACCGCGGGCACGTCCTTCAGAACCGCGTCCACGGCGAAGGCGCCCAGCGCCGTCGCGGACGTGCGGCTGTACGAACCGAAGAACTTGCCGATCGGGGTGCGCTTGGCGGACACGATGACGGGCGTTCGGTCGGCGGACATGGCGTCTCTCCTCATCGTCTGACGGAGCACCGGGACGGGTGTGATCGTGCGCGTGCCCCTCGGCGCCGGGGAGCGCCCGGCCCGGTTCGGGCGCCGGGCTCGGGGCGTCGGCGTCCCGCGGAGCAGCGCTGCTATCGTAGCGGCCCGAACGACCCCGGAGGAGCGATCCGTGACGCCGACCGCGACCACACCCGCCGTGACCAAGCCGCCCACGCCCGCGCCCACCGACGAGACGGTCGTCCTCCCCGCCGACTCCAACCAGGCCCTCGGACTGGGCGAGTTCGCCGTGCGCTTCATGTCCGGCGAGATCGGCCGGCCGGACGACGCCGTGCTCGATCGAACCGAGCTGTTCTTCGTCGACGCGTGCCTGTGCGGCGTGTCGGCGCTCGCGCTGCGGACCAACGCCCCCACCGTCCTCCGCGCCGAGGCTCTCGACTACCCCGCGTTGACCGGCGGGCCCGGCGCGACCGTCTTCGGCTCGGCCCAGCCCTGCCGGGCTGAAAAGGCGATCCTCGCCAACTGCGCGGCCGTGCGGGAGTGGGACTCCAACGGCACCAACTTCGGGTACGAGCCCGCCCTGGGCCACACCGCCGGCGAGTTCGGGCACAACGACTTCTACGCCGTCCCCATCGCCGCGGCTCAGGTCATGGGCCTGACCGGCGCCGACGCCCTGCGCGGCATGATCCTCCTGGACGAGATCCGCGGGCGCCTGGCCAGTGTCTTCAGCCTCAAGACCTACAAGATCGACCATGTGGTCCATGGCGCAATCGCCTCGGCCGCGACCTACGGCGCGATGACCGGCGCCACGCCCGAAGAGATCGAGTCCGCCATCGGCATGGTCGTCGCCCACTACATCCCCTTCCGCGCCATCCGCGCCGGGAAGCAGCTCTCCGACAGCAAGGGCGCCTCGGCCGCCATCAGCACGGAGGTCGCGATCCTCGCCGTCGAGCGGGCGAAGCGCGGCTTCGTCGGCCCGCGCGACGTCTTCCGCAACCCCGAGGCGATCTTCCGCCTCTTCGAGCCCACCGGGCCCATCGACCGGCCCGCGCCCTGCCCCTTCGACCTCGTGCTCGCCCACTCCGGCGCTGGGTTCATGGTCATGGGCATGCACTTCAAGCTGGGCCTGTACGAGCACCAGTCCGCCGGCGCCATCCAGGCGGTCCTCGACCTGCTCGCCGCCAACCCCTCGCTCCTGGACGACCCCGCGGGCGCCAACATCGAGAAGATCGAGATCGTCGCGTACCAGCCGGCCTTCGGCATCATCGGCGACCCGGCCAAGAAGAACCCCACCACCCGCCAGTCCGCCGACCACTCGATGGCCTACATCATCGCCACGCTGGTGCGCAAAGCGCTCGACAAGAAGAACGCCGGCGGGACGGGCGTCTCGCCCGTCGATGCCGGTGGGACGGGCGTCTCGCCCGTCTTGGACTTTGGCGAAGCGTCCGACTCCCACGCCGCCGCGTGGAAGGCCCTGATGCTCGAGCCGGCCGATTATTCGAAGGACGCCATCGCCGACCCGCGCACCCGGGCGATCATGGACAAGATCGAGTTCCGCCACGGCGGGCCGGAATACGACCGCCGCTACCCCGACGGCATCCCCACCAGCGTCGTCATCACCGACGCCGCCGGCGCCTCGCACGACTCGGGGCTCGTCATGTACCCGGCCGGGCACGCCCGCAACACCTCGGCGCCGCTGGACGACATCCTCGCGCACAAGTTCCGCCTCTTGGGCGCCCTGGCCTCGGACGACCCCGACGCCCTGATCTCCCGTTTCAGCGGCTTGCGCGACAAGACCGCCGACGAGATCGCGCGGATGAACGACTTCGGCCTCACCCTCCGTGACCCGGTCGACTGACGGCCCCGCTCACCCCGCCGACCACGGGAAGCGGTGCGAGAAATGGCGGTA
>RFGI01000123.1 GCA_003696725.1 Planctomycetota bacterium
ACGCCCAGCGCACGACAAACGGGAAGAAGATGTAGAACTGCTCCTCGACCGCGAGGGACCACGCGATGTCCAGCGGGACCACGTTGGCGCCCCAGAACGCCTTGACGAAATTGGTCAGATAGAGGTAGTTGATCCAGGCTTTGTCGATCGTCGCCAGCGCGGGGTCGTCGATGGCCAGATCGAGCCTGTCGATCACCACGGCGCCCGCGACCAGCGCCGTCATCACCGCGTAATACAAAGGAAAGATGCGGAGGCTGCGGCGGATGAAGAAGTTGCGCCAGTACCGCGGCCGGCCCTTCGTATCCAGCAGGATCCCCGTGATCAGGAAGCCGCTGAGGACAAAGAACACATCGACGCCGGCCCATCCCATCCCGGCCACCAGTGACACGGCCCGCCCCGCGACGGCGTCCCCCGTGTACCGCCAGATATGGAACGCCATCACCAGCAGGATCGCGACGCCCCGGAGCCCATCGAACTCTGGGATGTACCCGCGTCTGTGGATCATCCGAGGGCGCCCTGACGCCGACCGCGCGGCGGAGCTGGATCGAGGGCGGGGTCACTCCTTGGCGGCGCCGGTCTGCTCGCCGATGAGCGCATCGCCGAGTTCGACCGGCAGCTGCGTCGGCTCGTCCCGGCTGGCGCCGAGCGATTCGGCGCGGCGGGCGGCCTCGGCGAGCATCTCCGACTCGTCGACCTCCGCCGTCGCGGGCGGCTCGGCCAGCGGCTTGACCCGGATCGACTGGTACTCCCGGAAGCCGGTCCCCGCCGGGATCAGATGCCCGAGCAGGACGTTCTCCTTGAGGCCGATGAGCTCGTCCTCGGCGCCGCGCAGGGCCGCCTCGGTCAGCACCTTCGTGGTCTCCTGGAACGACGCGCCGGACAGGAACGACTCGGACTGCAACGACGCCTTGGTGATGCCCAGCAGGAGCGTCCGGCCGGTGGCGGGCTTGGCCTTCTTGGCCTTGGCGGGCTCGAGGCCCTCGGCCTCGGCGCGGGCGTTGGCCTCCTTGAGCTGCTCCTTCGAGACCAGCGCGTCGACGGCGAGGTCCGTCCCCCCCGCGTCGGTCACCCGGCCCATCGACGCCAACTCGCGGTTGACCCGCCGGAACACCTGCTTGTCGACGATGTCGTTGGGCAGGAACTCGCTGTCGCCGGGGCTCTCGACGCGGACCTTGTGCAGCATCTGGGCCAGGATCACCTCGACGTGCTTGTCGTTGATGGGCACGCCTTGGGCGCGGTAGACGTTCTGGACTTCTTCGAGCATGTAGGTGTAGAGCGCCTCCTCGCCCTTGATGCGGAGGATGTCGTGCGGCACGAGCGGGCCGTCGATCAGCGGGTCGCCGGCGACGACCCGGTCGCCCGCGTGCACCAGCAGGTGCCGGTCCTGCGGGACGTGGTGGTCCTTCTCGATGCCGGCGTCGGTGATGACGGTGATGGTCATCTTGCCCTTGCGTTTGTCGGAATGGAGCTCGACGACGCCGGAGATCTCGGCGAGGACGGCGGGGTCCTTGGGCTTGCGGGCCTCGAAGATCTCGGTGACGCGGGGCAGGCCGCCGACGATGTCCTGCGACCCGGCCGCGGACCGAGGCTGGCGGGCGAGCATGGCGCCGGCCTGGATCTCCTGGCCGTCGGCGACCTCGATGCGGGCCTTGGCCGGGAGGAAGTGGAAGTCCAGGATCTTGCCGTGCTCGTCCTGGACCACGATCTGCGGGTGCTTCTCGCCCTTGTGTTCGATGACGACCAGGGCGGTCTGCCCGCGGCCGGCGTCCTCCTCGCGGACCGTCTCGCCGATCTCGATGTCGACGAACTTCGCGACGCCGGACTTCTCGGCGAGGATCGGCGTGCGGTGCGGGTCCCACGCCAGCAGCGGGTCGCCGGCCTTGACCGTCTGGCCCGGCTCGACCAGGATGTGCGCCGCGTAGGGGACCTTGTACTTCTCGATCTCGCGGCCCTTGGGGTCCAGAAGCGCGATCTCGCCCGAGCGTTTGAGCGAGACGAGCACGGGCTTACCGTCCTCGTCGGTGGTCGGGACCTCGCCGCAATCGCGGAGCTCGACGGTCCCGCCGTGCTGGGCCCGCGCGCCGGTCTCGACGATCTTGGTGGTGGCGATGCCCCCGGTGTGGAACGTCCGCATGGTCAGCTGCGTGCCGGGCTCGCCGATGGACTGCGCCGCGATGATGCCGACGGCCATGCCGGGCTCGACCAGCTGGCCGGTGGACATGTCCATCCCGTAGCACATGGTGCACACGCCGCGTTCGGCCTGGCAGGTCAGCGGGGAGCGGACGAGCACGCCCTCGATGCCGAGGTCCTCGATGGCGCGGGCCGCGTCGGCGGTGATGAGCCCGTCGCGCTCGACGATGACCTCGTCGGTCACCGGGTTGGCGATGGTCTGCATGGAGACCCGGCCGAGGATCTGCTCGCGCAGGGGGACGTCGACCTCCTCGCCCTTGTACACGGCCCGCTTGGTGACGCCGTTGATGGCGCCGCAGTTGTGCTCATTGACGATGACGGACTGGGCCACATCGCAGAGCTTGCGCGTGAGGTAGCCCGAGTCGGCGGTCTTCAGGGCGGTGTCGGCCAGGCCCTTGCGGGCGCCGTGCGTCGAGGAGAAATACTCGAGGACGTTGAGGCCCTCGCGGAAGTTGGCCCGGATGGGGGTCTCGATGATCTCGCCGGAGGGCTTGGCCATCAGCCCGCGCATGCCCGCCAGCTGCTGCATCTGCGAGACGTTGCCCCGGGCGCCGGAGTCGGCCATGAGGTACACGGGGTTGAGGTACGGGACGCCCGCCCGGTCTTCGATCGAGGCGTACTCGTTCGTCTGCGGGTCCCGTCGGTCGTGCTTGAGCGTCTCGACGAGCTGCTTGGTCACCTGCTCCCGGCAGTGCGCCCAGATGTCCAGGAGCTGGTTGTACCGCTCGCGCGCGGTGATGATGCCGCGTTCGTAGTTCTTCTCCACGCGGTCGGCGCGCTTCTGCGCCTCGGCGATGAGCTCCGCCTTGGACTCGGGGATCCGCAGGTCGTTGATGCCGAAGGACAGCCCGCCGAGGGTCGCGTTGCGGAACCCGAGCCCCTTGAGGTCGTCGAGCAGGTCGATGGTCCGCGCCCGGCCGCAGCGCGCGTAGCAGTCGTCGATCACCCGCGCCGAGCCCTTCTTGCCCAACGCGCAGTTGTAGAACGGCATCCCGGCGTCGAGGATGTCGGAGAAGATGACCCGCCCGACGGTGGTGACGACCACCCGGCCGGCGCCGAGCGGCTCGGGCGCGGCCGTCTCCTTGTCGACCACCTCGTCGAACCCGTCGAGACGCACGCGCACCCGGTCGTGGACGCCCAGCGCGCCGCTGTCGAACGCCAGGAACACCTCCCGCCGATCCTTGAAGGCGGGCAGCGTCTTGGGGTCGACCGGCTCGTCCGCCGCCGGCTCGAGGGTGAGGAAGTACACGCCCATCACGATGTCCTGGCTCGGGGAGATGATGGGCTTGCCGTTGGCCGGGCTGAAGATGTTGTGCGGCGAGAGCATCAGGACGTGGGCCTCGGCCTGCGCCTCGATCGAGAGCGGCAGGTGCACGGCCATCTGATCGCCGTCGAAGTCAGCGTTGAAGCCCGTGCACACCAGCGGGTGGACACGGATCGCGTTGCCCTCGACGAGCACCGGCTCGAACGCCTGGATGCCCATGCGGTGCAGCGTCGGGGCGCGGTTGAGCAGCACCGGGTGCTGGTCGATGACCTCCTCCAGGACGTCCCACACCTCGGGGTCGCGCCGCTCGAGCATCCGCTTGGCGCTCTTGATGGTGTCGGCCAGGCCCAGCTCCTTGAGCCGGCGGATGATGAACGGCTGGTAGAGCTCCAGGGCGATCTTCTTGGGCAGCCCGCACTGGTTGAGCTTCAGGTTCGGCCCGACCACGATCACCGAGCGCGCGGAGTAGTCCACACGCTTGCCGAGCAGGTTCTCGCGGAACCGGCCCTGCTTGCCCTTGATCATGTCGGTCAGCGACTTGAGCGGCCGGCTCGACGAGCCCAGCACCGGGCGCCGGCACCGGCCGTTGTCGAACAGCGCGTCGACGGCCTGCTGGAGCATCCGCTTCTCGTTGCGGATGATGACCTCGGGGGCGTTGAGGTCCATCAGCTTCTTCAGCCGGTTGTTGCGGTTGATGATCCGACGGTACAGGTCGTTGAGGTCGCTGGTGGCGAAGTTGCCCGACTCCAGCAGCACCAGCGGGCGCAGGTCCGGCGGGATGACCGGGATCACGTCCATCACCAGCCACGCGGGGTTGTTGTCCGAGTGGCGGATCTGCTCGACCAGTTTCAGGCGCTTGGACAGGTCCTTGGTCTTCTGCTTGCTGCGGGTCTCGCGGAGCTGCCGGCGCAGGTCCTCGGCGAGGGCCGCGAAGTCCGTCTTCTCGATCAGCTCGCGGATGGCCTCGGCGCCCATCAGCGCCTTGAACGTGTAGCCCCACTTCTCCAGCATCGCCCGGTGCTCGTCCTCGGTGAGCACCTGCTGGAACGTCATGTCGGTCTCGCCCGGGTCGGTGACGACGTAGTCCTGGAAGTAGATGACCTTCTCGAGGTCGGAGGTTTTCATGCCCAGCAGGTTGCCCAGCCGGCTGGGGATCGCCTTGAAGAACCAGATGTGCACGATCGGGGCGGCGAGGTTGATGTGCCCCATGCGCTTGCGGCGGACGCGCGAGTGCGTCACCTTCACGCCGCAGCGGTCGCAGATGATGCCCTTGTACTTGGTGCCCTTGTACTTGCCGCAGGAGCACTCGTAGTCGCGCTCCGGCCCGAAGATGCGCTCGCAGAAGAGCCCGTCCTTCTCGGGGCGGTACGTTCTGTAGTTGATGGTCTCGGGCTTCTTGACCTCGCCGTAGGACCACGAGCGGATGGTCGACGGGCTCGCGAGCGTGATCTTCACGCGGGCGAAGTCATTGATGCGGTCGTACAGGGCTTCGGTCATCGGCGGGCCTCCCTCTCGGGCTGGGGGCGTCGGGTGCGGGGTCGGCGGGCGGATCGGCGGGCGCGGGTCGGGCGGTCAGCCTTGCGGCAAGCCGGTGTCGGGCGGCGGGATCACCCGCCAGCCGTCGGGGGTCTTCTTGACCGTGATCTCCCACGGGTCGGTCTTGTCGGGGCTCGAGAAACGGAACGTGGCGGTGTCCCCGGCGAGCGTGGTCATCTCGTACGTCAGGGCTCCGATCTCCTCGGCCCATCGCGCGCCGATGGCGCCCATCAGCGTCGCCGCGGCCGGGTCGGCCTTGGCCTTCTCCAGCCCGTCTCGGGTTTGACGCAGGGCGACGGCCCCGGGGCTCTCGGGGTCGAGGACGGCCAGGGCCGAGTCCAGGTCCGCCGCGGCGATCGCCGCCAGCCAGGTCTCGACCGCGGCCTCGGGCGTGTCGTCGCGGACCTGCACCGGCGCAGCGGGCCGGGGCTCCTGTGCCGGCGCTTCGTTCGGGGCGGTCTCGGTCGGCGCGGGCGTATGCGCCGCGGGCGCCTCGTCGGCCGGGGCCTCGTCGGCGTGGCCGCCACAGGACACCGGCGCCAGCGCCAGCGCGACCAGCGTGAGGCAACGTGTCAGATGTGATGAACCCGCCATGCTCATCCTCCGTGCGAGAGGCGCGGTGGCTCGCGCCGCCGGCTCACAGCAGCGACCCGCCCTCGAGGTGCTTCTTTTCCATCGAGATGTTCATGCCCAGGCCGCGCAGCTCGTTGCACAGCACGTCGAACGCCACGGGCATCCCGGCCTCGAGGGTGTTGACGCCCTTGACCATGGACTCGTAGATCTTGGTCCGGCCCTCGACGTCGTCGCTCTTGACGGTCAGGAGCTCCTGGAGGATGTACGCGGCGCCGTACGCCTCCAGACCCCACACCTCCATCTCGCCGAAGCGCTGCCCGCCGGTGCGGCTCTTGCCTCCCAGAGGCTGTTGCGTGATCAGGGAGTAGGGCCCGGTCGCGCGGGCGTGGATCTTGTCGTCCACCAGGTGGTGGAGTTTGAGGATGTACATGTAGCCGACGGTCGTGCGCTGGTTGAACGGCTCGCCGGTGCGGCCGTCGTGGAGCTGCACCTTCCCGCCGCGGGGCAGGACGGTGAGGATCTCGTCCGGGCCCGGGTGGGCGCCCGTCTGCTCGCACTCGGCCAGCCGGGCGCGGACATGCTCGCCGGCCTCCGCGATCGCGGCGTGGACCTCGGCCTCGGTCGCGCCGTCGAACACGGGCGTGACGGCCTGGAAGCCCAGCACCTTCGCGGCCCACCCGAGGTGGGTCTCGAGGATCTGGCCGACATTCATGCGGCTGGGCACGCCCAGCGGGTTGAGCAACACGTCCACCGGGGTGCCGTCCTCCATGTACGGCATGTCCTCTTCGGGCACGATGCGGGCGATGACGCCCTTGTTGCCGTGCCGGCCGGCGAGCTTGTCGCCGACCGAGAGCGGGCGCTTGTTGGCCAGGTAGACCTTGACCATCTCGAGCACGCCGGTGGGCAGCTCGTCGCCGCGCTTCATGTGGGCGAGCTTGCGCTGTTTCTCGGCTTCGATGGCCTCGATGCGGGGCCAGAACTGCTTGTGAACGGCGCCGGCCTGCTCCTTGGCCTCCTTGCCGCCCTTGACCCACTTGAGGGTGAAGTTGGCGATCTGCTCGAGGATGACCTCGGGGATGTCCGAGGCGCCGACCTTCTGCCGGGTCGACGGGTCGACCATCTCGGTGCCGACGATCTCGTTGATCCGGGCGACCATCTGCCGGAACGCGTCGATCCTCTTGGCGTCCATCTCCGCGGCGTAGGCGTCCATCTCCTGCTGGAGGCGCTTCTTCTGCTCGTCGGAGAGGTGCGCCCGGCGGGCGAACCGCTTGGCGCCGATCACGATCCCGCCGGACCCGGCCGGGACCTCCAGGGAGTCGTTCTTCACGTCCTCGCCGGCGCGGCCGAAGATCGCGTGCAGCAGCTTCTCCTCGGGCGTCAGCTCGGACTTGGACTTGGGCGAGACTTTGCCCACGAGGATGTCCCCGGGGCCGACGCGGGCGCCGATGCGGATCACCCCGTGCTCGTCCAGGTTGGCTAGGGCCTTCTCCGAGACGTTGGGGATGTCCCGGGTGAACTCCTCCCGGCCGAGCTTGGTCTCGCGGATCTCGACGTCGAACTCGTCGATGTGGATGCTGGTCATCCCGTCGC
Source organism: Planctomycetota bacterium (assembly GCA_003696725.1). Classification (GTDB taxonomy): domain Bacteria; phylum Planctomycetota; class Phycisphaerae; order Phycisphaerales; family UBA1924; genus J020. Next base: position 7,154 of record RFGI01000123.1, read on the forward strand.
GCTTGACGAGGCGCTCGGAGATGACGATCGCGTCCTCGAAGTTGTACCCGTCGAAGGTCATGAACGCGACGAGGGCGTTGTGCCCCAGGGCGAGCTCGCCGCCGACCGTGCTGGCGCCGTCGGCGATGATCTGGCCCTTCGCGACGCGCTGCCCGACCTCGACGAGCGGCTTCTGGTTCAGGCAGGTGCGCTCGTTGAGCTTGGCGAACTTGCGCAGCTCGTACTCGTCGGTGTCGTCGATGACGATGCGGGCGGCGTCGGCGAAGGTGACCACGCCGTCGCGGCGGGCGCGGACGATCATGCCGGAGTTGGCCCCGACGGCCTTCTCCATCCCCGTCGCGATGAGCGGGACCTGGGTCTTGAGCAGCGGGACGGCCTGCCGCTGCATGTTCGAGCCCATCAGGGCGCGGTTGGCGTCGTCGTGCTCCAGAAACGGGATCAGCGACGCCGACACGCCCACGATCTGCTTGGGCGCGATGTCCACGTACTGCACCTGCGAGGAGTCGACCTCGGCCAGCTCCCCGTCGACCCGGGCCAGCACCGTCCCGCTCTTGAGCCGGCCCTTCTCGTCGATCGAGTCGCAGGGCGTGAGGATCGATTTCATCTCCTCGTCGGCCCGCAGCTCGACGACCTCGTCGGTCATGGCGCCGTCCTTGACCACGCGGTACGGCGTGCGCAGGAACCCGTACTGGTCGATCGACGCGTAGATGCCCAGCGAGCAGATCAGCCCGATGTTCGTGCCCTCGGGCGTCTCGATGGGGCAGATCCGGCCGTAGTGCGAGATGTGCACGTCGCGCACCTCGAAGCCGGCCCTCTTGCGGTTGAGCCCGCCCGGGCCCAGCGCCGACAACCGCCGCTCGTGCACGAGGCTCGACAGCGGGTTCGTCTGGTCGACGACCTGGGAGAGCTCCGAGCGACCGAAGAAGAAGTCGATGGCGCTGGAGATGGCCTTGGAGTTGACCAGGTCCGCGACCTTGGCCAGCTCGTCCGGGTCTTTGACGCTCATCCGCTCCTGCACCGTCCGACGGAGCTTGAGGAACCCCTTGCGCATCTCGTCGACGGCGAGCTCGTCCAGCGTGCGCAGCCGGCGGTTGCCCAGGTGGTCGATGTCGTCGAGCTGGGCGATCGGCCGGCCCGTCTGCGGGTCCGGACGCTTGGAGCGCAGGTCGAGGATGTACTGCACCACGCGCAGGAAATCCTCCGCGCGGATGAACATGTGGTCCTCGGGCACGTTCAGGTCGAACTTGCGGTTGATCCTGAACCGCGCCACCCGGCCCAGCCGGTACCGCGCGTCGTCGTAGAACTTCTCCTTGAAGAGCGCCCGGGCCTTGTCGGCCTGCGGCGGGTTGCCCGGCCGAAGCCGGGTGTAGATCGCCAGCATCGCCGCGTCGAACTCCGTCTGGGCGATCTCCCCGAACTGGTCCAGGTTCTCCTCCGCCACGCTGTTGAGGATCAGCGGGTCGGACGGGTTCTGGATCACGCGGATCTTCTTGAGCTTGGACGCCTGGATGGCCTCGAGCGCCTCGCCGATCTGCCGCCCGACGTGGACCAGCTCCTCGCCCGTCTCGGTGTCGACGACCGACTCGGCGGCCCAGTGCTCCGGCCGGAGCTTCTCGACGGAGATCTCGTTGATCTCGTAGAACAGGCTCAGGATCGCCTCGGTGGAGGCGATGGATTCGTCCAGGCAGCGCAGGAACATCGTCGCCGGCAGCTTCGCGGACTGGTCGATCCGCATGAGCAGGACGTCCTTCTTGGTGACCTCCAGCTCGATCCAGGACCCGCGCTCGGGGATGATCCGCGCCGAGTGCAGCGGGCGGTCCGCCTCGGCGCTGATGATCGAGAAGTCCACGCCCGGGGAGCGGTGCATCTGGTTGACGATCACGCGTTCGGCGCCGTTGACGATGAACTCGCCCCCGCCCATCATGATCGGGATCTCGCCGAGGTAAATGTCCTCCTCGACGATGTCCGGGTGGTCCTGGCGCGTCAGCCGCACCCGCACCTTGAACGGCATGCCGTAGGTCAGGCGCAGCTCCCGGCATTCGTCGGGCGTGTATCTGGGCTCTTCGAGCTCGTAGTGGACGTACTCGACGGCCATCGCCCCGTCGTACGAGACGATCGGGTAGACCTCGCGCAGCAGCGCCTCGAGCCCCATCGTGGGGTCGCGCTCATCGGGCCCGGCGTGTGGCTGGAGGAATCGCTCGTAGGCTCGCCGCTGGACGGTGGTCAGATCGGGGACGGGGATCGCGTCGCCGCGCTTGGAATAATCGCGCACGTGGGTCGAAGCCATCGATGCCCTCGCGATGGGTGGCCGACCGCGCCGGGAGGAGCCGGCCCGGGTCGGGGTGTCCGGGTGGTGTGTGCCAGGTCGCCGCTGATCGTCGAGAGTGGTTGAGCCGAGCCCGTCAGTGTACGGCTGCGGCGCGCCGATTGCAAGCCGACACCCGCCGCCGCCGCGCCCGGCGTCCGGGACGGGGCGTTCGGCGGGTGTTCGAGCGGGAGGAACGCGCCGCCCGGATCACTTGATCTCGACGGAGGCGCCGGCCTCCTCGAGCTGCGTCTTGATCTGCTCGGCCTCCTCCTTGGAGACCCCCTCCTTGACCGGCTTGGGCGCCGAGTCGACCAGCTCCTTGGCTTCCTTCAGGCCCAGCGAGGTGATCTCGCGGACGACCTTGATCACGCCGATCTTCTTGTCGCCGGCCCCGGTGAGCACCACGTCGAAGGAGGTCTTCTCCTCCTCGGCGCCGCCTTCTCCGCCGCCCCCGGCCGGGCCCGCGACCATGACCGCGCCGCCCGCGGCGGCCTCGATCTGGTACGTCTCCTTCATATAGTCGCCGAGGTCGACCGCCTCCTTGAGGGTCAGACCGGCCAGCTCGTCCCCGAGCTTGCTGATCTTGGCGTCGAACTCCTTCACCGCTGTCGCGTCGTCGCTCATCGCTCGTCTCTCGTCTGTTCATCCGGACGCGGCTTGCGCCCGCCCGGTTCGTCGCGGTCCGGAGAGGGGCCGAACGCTCGGCCTTTAACCCCCGCGGGGGCCAGTCCGCACCGGATGTCTCATTGTTGGTCGCCTCACCGACGGGCCCCGCCTAGGGTTAGCCCGCCTTGGCGATGGCCTCGCCCTTCTCCAGTTTCTCTTCGATCGCCTTGATGAGGCCCGCCACCCGGGCGCCGGGGCCCTTGATCTGCGCCATCAGGTTCCGGCCCGGGCTCAGCACGAGGGTGACGGCCTGGGCGACGGCCTCTTCGCGGGTCGGGAACTTGCTCAGTGCCTCGACGCCCGCTGGGCCCTCGAAGAGCTGGCCGTCGAGGACCGCGCCCTTCAGTTCGAGGTTCTGAACCTCTTTGGCCCACTTGACCAGCTCGCGGGCCACGTCCACCACGCTCTCGGCGCCGTACGCCAGCGCCGACGGGCCCTCCAAGACCGGCGCCAGTTCGGCCAGCGACGAGTCCGCGAAGGCCCGCTTGGCCAGCGCGTTGCGCACCACCGTCACGCGGATGGACTTGCCGGCCAGGCCCAGGCGCAGGCGGTTGGTGTCGTTGGCCGGCACGCCGCGGACAGAGATCACCAGCGCGTCCTGGACGCCCTCGAGCCGCGCCTTGTAGTCGCGGACCAACAGTTCTTTGACGGCCTTGCTCATGGGTCGGCTCCGGTCCTCGTCTCGCGTCAGTCGGTCTGGGGCGTCGCCACGGGCACGCCGGGCGTCATCGTGCCCTTGAGGGTGATCTTCTTGATGTACCGGCCCTTGACGCCGGACGGCTTGGCCTTCTCGATCGCGCCGATGAAGTGCGTCAGGTTTTCGACCAGGTCCGCGTCGGGGAAGGACATCCGCCCGATCACCGCGTGAATGTTGCCGCCTTTATCGTTGCGGTACTCGATTTTGCCGGCGGCGAATTCCTTCACCGCCGTCACCACGTCCGGCGTGACGCTGCCGGCCTTGGGCGAGGGCATCAGGCCCTTGGGGCCCAGCACCCGGCCGAGCTTGCTGATGACCCGCATCATGTCGGGGCTGGCGACCGCGACGTCGAAATCGAAGAATCCCTTCTCGACCTCGGCGACCAGGTCCTCGCCCCCGGCCTTGATGGCGCCGGCCGCGAGCGCGTCCTTAGCCACGTCCGGCTGGCAGAACGCGATCACGCGCTTGGCCTTGCCGATGCCCTTGGGCAGGGCGATGGCGCCGCGAACCGCCTGGTCGGCCTGCTTCGGGTCGATGCCCAGGTGCAGGCACACCTCGACGGTCTGATCGAACTTCGGGCCTTTGAACTTCTTGAGCGCCGCGACGGCGGCCGCGGGTTCGAGCGGCGCCTCGGGGGCCAGCCCCGCGTTCTCGCGCATGCGCTTACCGCGGACTTGCCGTGTTTTGGTCTGTGCGGGCGCGGTCGTCGCCATGGGTCAGCCCTCCACCACCGTGACGCCCATGGAGCGCGCCGTCCCGGCGATCATCCGCGCCGCCGCGTCCAGGTCCGCGGCGTTGAGGTCCTTGATCTTCTCTTCCGCGATTGCCCGGGCCTGAGCCCAGGTGATCGTGCCGATGGGGTTCTGCGGCTCGCCGGCGCCTTTCTCGAGCCCGGCCGCCTCCTTGATCAGCACCGACGCCGGCGATGACTTGATCTCAAGATCGAACGAGCGGTCCGCGTACACCGTGACCACGCACCCGACGATCTTGCCGTTGAGCTGCGCGGTCGCGGCGTTGAATTGCTGGATGAACTGGCCCGGGTTGACGCCGTTGCCGCCGAGGATCGGCCCCAGCGGCGGCGCGGGTGTGGCCTGACCGCCGGGGGCGTTGACTTTGAATGTCGTGACGATCTCTTTCTTCGCCATCTGTCTCCACCTCCCACCCGGCGCCTGGGGCGAAACGCGCCATGGGGTGGTCCGTTCGGCGTCTGGATCTCAGTCTTGCCGGGCCGGTGTCGCCGGCCGACCCGGGCTCAGCGTCGAGCCGGGGAGTGTAGCGTCCCGCCCGCGGCGCTCAACCCGGCCCGGCCGGACCCGCGGTCGGCGCCGCCGAACCAAGACTCGCGGCCCGTTCGAGCATCCGCGCGGCGAGGCGGTCGCGGGACTCGGCGTGCATCAGGGACGCCACCAGCTGCCACGCCCGGGCTTGACCCGTGCGGTGCGCCCGCCGGACCGCGGCCACGACGGCACGCCGGAGCGTGTACCGGGACCCAGCGAACGCCGGGCCGTCGATCGGCTCGAAGAGAGCGTCGGGGTCCGCCGACAGGGCGGCCTCGGCCGCGGCGGCGGCTTGGTCCAGATCGCCGGCGAGCGCCAGGATCAGCGCCCGCTCGAGGTGGTCACGGGCGCCGATGGCATCCGGATCGCGCGCGCCGATGAGCGCCAGAGCGTCGTCGAATCGCCCCGCTCGGGTCAGCGCCTCGACCGTCGGCGGCGGTGCGGCCCTGTCACGGGGCGGGGACACGACCAGGTTCGGGTCGATCGGGGAATACACCCCGGTGACGGGGCCTCGGTAGTAGTACGCATCGCCGTAATACACACCCAGCCGCCGACCGAACCGGCCGTCGAACCCGTGATGGGTGTGATGGTGCGGGTGGAAGTCGTGGTGAGGCACATGCGCGGGCGGTTCAGCCGGCGTCGGGGACGGCTCGGCGGGCGGGGTCGGCGCCGGGGCCGGGGCGTTCGCCGTCCCCGGGATGGTGAACCGCTCGAACTCGAGGCTCTGGCTGTTCCTGGCTGGCTCGGCGAGGGCCTGCCCGGCAGCCGTCACGATGAGGGCGAGCACAGTCGCATCGGTGCGGATCCGCATAGCGGCGGCCTCCTGGGTCGGTCCACCCGGCCGGCCCGGGATTGCGGCCGGGCGACTCGATTCTACGATAACCCGCTTGTCCGAGTTGCTGGACACGCCCCTCCGAGGTCCCCGGAGCCGACATTCCATGATCGTTGATGTTCGCACGATGCTCCTGCCCTCGGACGAGCCCGAGGCCGACGCCTTCAGCCCCACGCCCGAATCCTTCGCCCGCGCCGCCGGGTGTGTGGACGTGGCCGTGGTGCACGGCTGGCGCTCTGAGCGTCTGAGGATCGACACGCCGCCGGAGTCGATCGCGTCGTTCACAGGCCAGGATCCGACCAGGCGCGTCGGGTTCACGGGGATCGACCCGCTCGCCGACACCGCCGAGGAGGATCTCGCCCGGGCCGCGGATTTAGGCCTGGCCGGCGTGACGCTCTGCCCGGCCGACGCCGGCTACCGGCCGACGCATGACTCGGCGATGAACATCCTGGAGCGGTGCGCCGCCCGAGGGACGCCCGTCCTCGCCGCCAACCCGTGGCTGGCCGATCGGCGCAGCGTCGCGGAGTTCGCCCGGCCGATCCTCTGGGACGAGCCGCTGCGCACAATCCCAAGGCTGACGGTCATCCTCGGTGACGCCGGCGCCGGCTGGTTCGAGGAGTGCCTGCTCCTGGCCGCCCGGCACGCGCGGGTGTACATCGAGCTCTCGGGCCTGGTCACCCGGCCGTGGTCTCTGTACCAGTCGCTCCAGGCGGCCGTCGAGCGCCGGCTGTCGCACAAGCTCCTGTTCGGCTCGGGGTTCCCGCGCGAGTCCCCGGCCGCGGCGATCGAACGGCTGTACTCGATCAACAGCGTGCGCCAGGGCTCGACGCTGCCCGCCGTCCCCCGCGAGATCCTGAGGTCCATCGTGGAGCGCGACACGCTCGCCGAGCTCGGCATCGACGTGCTCACCGGCGCCCGTACCCGATCGGCCGGCGACGCGCCCATCGTCCACGTCCACGCGGACACGGACTCGCGCCTCTACCCGCATGTCGACCCCGCGCCGGCCGGACGCGATCGGCCTGACGCCGGATGACCGCGCCGGATTCGGGCCGGTTCGCAGGCGTCAACCTGCCCGCGGCGCTGCGCCCGGCCCGGGGCGCCCCGGCGCTGAGCGTCCACGCCTGCCGGGAGATGGATGCGCGCTTGATCGAGACGATCGGGCTGCCGGGCGTCGCCCTGATGGAGAACGCCGCATCGGCCCTGGCGCACGCGGCGCTCTCGATGCTCGACGTTGTCGGCGCCCGTGGGGCGCTCGTCCTCGCCGGGCCCGGCAACAACGGGGGCGACGGGTTCGCCCTGCACCGCCGGCTCTTGGTGCGCGGCGTCCGGTGCGTCACGGCCCTTCTCTTCGACCGCGACCGGGCGCGCGGCGACGCCCGAATCAACCTGGGCGCGCTGGAAGCGCTCGGCGGCCGCGTCATCAGCGCGACATCGAACACGGCCGGTGCACTCGACGGCGCCTGGGCCGATCTGGGCGCGCGCGGGCTCATCGTCGACGCGATCTTCGGCGCCGGGCTCAACCGGCCGCCCGCGGGCTGCACCGCCGACGCCGTCGGCTGGCTCAACGCGACGCGCGACGCCGGGCCCTGCGACGCGGCCGTGCTCGCGGTGGACCTGCCCACGGGGCTCGACGGCGACACTGGCCGACCCGTCTCGGGCGCCGATCCGGGCGCGATCGCGAAAGCCGACCTGACCGTCACCCTCGGGACGATGAAGGCGGGTCTGGCGCACGACCACGCCCGCCGGTGGGCCGGGCGTGTGCTGGTGGGCGGGCTGGGCGCCCCGTTGGATTGAGCCGAAACGACCCGGGTTCCGCATGGCTGGGGTCTGTCCGGTTGCGGGTCGGCGCCGATCGCGGTTGACTGTGCCGCTCCGGCCGTCGCCCCCTTCCCGACGGAGCCCGCTGCCCCGTGATCCCGCTCTCACTCTTGATCGCGATCTACCTCGCCGACGTCACGCGCGACGGCGTCGTCGACTGGGCCGACGCCAGACTGATCGTGTCGCGTGTCGGGCAACAGGGGTACGGCGACATCAACCACGACAGCAGGATCGACGTCCTGGACTATCTCGAGATCATCCGGGTCTTCGGCGCCGGCTGGGGCATCCACAACACCGGGGACGGCAGAGCCTGGTTCATCCGGCCGGGGCGGGTGCTCGATCTGGCGCCGTCGCCGTTCCCGGGACACCGCCGGATTCGGTTCCTCGATCAGCACGGCGCCGAGATGGCGATCGACATCCGCGACCCTCGCACGCCCGCCGGCGCGGCCGCGGCCGCCGCGCCCCCGGCGTTCGACGAACTCGATCTCGCTCGCACCACGCCCTGATCGCCGCACCTGCCCCGCTGCGACCGGTTGGTACTCTCACGGCTGCGGCCGCGCGGGATCGGCCGACGGAGGCCTCAAAATGCGCAGCGTTCTTCCCTTCGGGCTCTGGGTGTCGTCCGCTGTTCTGTTCACGGGATGCGCCGCGACGCCCCCGGGCGACGGCCGGGATTCCGAGCCGCACATCCGCGCGCTGCTGCGCCAGACACCGCTGATCGACGGGCACAACGACGTCCCCTGGGGCGTGCGCGCCCGGTTCGCCAACCACCTGGACCGGTTCGACTTCGCCGGCGACACGGCGTCGCTGGACCGCCCGATGCACACGGATCTGCCGCGGATGCGCGCCGGCGGGGTCGGGGCGCAGTTCTGGTCGGTCTACATCCCCATCGCCGAGGCGCCGGGCCGGCCCGGCGACGCCCGCACGGTCATCGAGCAGATCGACGTCGCCCGCCGGCTCATCGACCGCTACGACGACCTCGAGCTCGCCCTGACCAGCGCGGACGTCCGCCGCATCCACCGCGACGGGCGGATCGCCTCGCTCATCGGCATGGAGGGCGGGCACTCCATCGAGAACTCCCTCGCCGTCCTCCGCGCCACCTACGACCTGGGCGCCCGGTACATGACGCTCACGCACTCGCGAAACCTCGCGTGGGCGGACTCGGCCACCGACGACCGCGCCCTGGGCGGCCTGAGCCCCTTCGGCGAGGAAGTCGTCCGCGAGATGAACCGACTGGGCATGCTCGTGGACCTTTCGCACGTCTCGCCCGACGTGATGCGACACGCCCTGCGCATCACCGAGGCGCCGGTCATCTTCTCGCACTCCTCGGCCCGGGCCCTGTGCGACCACCCGCGCAACGTCCCGGACGACGTGCTGGCGATGCTGCCGGACAACGGCGGGGTGGTCATGGTCACCTTCGTCCCGCCGTTCGTGTCCGAGGAGCTGCGCGTGTGGCTCAACGACCAGCAGGCTGAGCGCGAGCGCCTCGAGGCCCAGCACCCGGACGACGCCGAGGCCGTCGACGCCGGCCTGGCCGCGTGGGCCGAGGCGCGCCCGCGGCCGGTGGCCAGGCTGGATCAGGTCGCCGACCACATCGACCACATCCGCCGTGTCGCGGGGATCGAGCACATCGGGATCGGGAGCGATTTCGACGGCATCGGCGCCGGGCCCCTGGGCCTCGAGGACGTCTCGACCTTTCCCGCGCTCTTCGCGGAGCTGGCCCGCCGGGGCTACTCCGACGCGGACCTCCGCGCCATCGCAGGGGAGAACGTCCTCCGCGTGATGGCCCAGGTCGAGCGCGTCGCGGCGCGGCTCCAGCGCCAGCGCGGCCCGTCCGAGGCCCTCATCGAAGACCTCGACGGCGCCGACCCGCTCCGGCCCGCGCCCAGCGCCGACGACTGAGCCCGCGGGCTCGGCGTCACTGCCCGTCCGGAAGGCCCAGGAGCTCCACGTCGAAGATCAGCATCGCCCTGGGCGGGATGACCGGCGGGCGGCCCCGCTCCCCGTACGCGAGCTGGTACGGGATGATGAGCTTGCGCTTCTCGCCGACCTTCATCATCTGGAGCCCCTCGGTCCAGCCCGGGATCACCCGATTCAGGGCGAACTCGACGGGCTGGCCGCGATCGATGCTGCTGTCGAACTTCTTGCCCGTCACGAGGTAGCCGGTGTAATGCACGCTCACGCGCGAGGTCGGCCCGGCGGGCGAAGGCCCGTCGCCCTCCTTGAGCACGATGTACTGAAGGCCGGACTCCGTCTGCATCAGCTCCGCGCCGAGGGGGAAGGGCGTCCCCGGGATCTGCGAGCCCGACAGCGACACCCGCGTGTCGATGGCGCCCGTCTCCGCGAGGATCGAGACGTCGTGCTTGGCCTCGGGCGTGAACGCGCGGACGACGAAGTAGAGCGTCTCGCCGCGCTCCTCGGCCCACGCCGCGCCCACGACCGGCTCGGTCCCCGGGAAGTCCGTCCGCAGGGATTCCAGGGCCATCTCGATCGCCTGCTGGAGCGTGATCGTGGCCCGGCTGAGGGTGGCGAGCTCCTCCTCGGCCGAGGGCGGGAGGCGTGAGTAGTCGACGGCGCCGGGGGGGCCGACGGCGAGCGCCGGCGCCGCCACGCAGGCCAGGACCGCAGTGATTCTGTGCATTCGTTTCATCGTTCGTGTCTCCGAGCAATAGGCAGGCGGCCCGATGGAGCCTCGCGCCGGGGCCCGTGCCGGCGGGGCAGTACCATACCGCCGATGCGCCGGCGCGAGGCGCCGACGCCCACCCCGCCGAGGCCAGCCATGCCCGACCCCCCGCCGATCGCCGACCGCTGGGTTGTCTACCTCGCCGGCGAGATCCACTCCGACTGGCGCGAGCGCCTCGCCGAGGGCGTGCGGTCGGCCGGGCTGCCGATCGACCTGACGGCGCCGGTGACCGACCACGACGCCAGCGACGCCTGCGGCGTGCGCGTTCTCGGCGACACGGGCTCGCCGTTCTGGAACGACCGCCTGGGCGCGGGGATCAACGCCGTACGCACCCGCACGCTCATCGAGCGCGCCGAGATCGTCGTGGCCCGGTTCGGCGAGAAGTACAAGCAGTGGAACGCAGCCTTCGACGCGGGGTGCGCCGTCGCCCTGGGCAAGAGGCTCATCACGCTCCACCCGCCGGAGCACGACCACGCGCTCAAGGAGGTCGACGCGGCGGCCGACGCCGTCTGCCGCGAGCCCGAGCAGGTCGTCGAGATCCTCCGCTACGTCATCGCGCAACGCTAGGATGCTTTGACGGTTTGGTGGGACGGGCGTCTCGCCCGTCGGTGTTGGGGGATCACGACCGAGACGACCGCCCCACCGGCTGGTTGCGTCAGCGCCCGTCAGTTCGAACCGAGTCTGGCTGGGCGCTCTCGATCAGGTCGGCCAGCGCCGCGAGCGTCGGCACGGTGAGATCGGCCCGGACGGCCCCCGCCGGAGCGGGCGTCGCGCCCCCGGGCCGGCCCGCGCGGCGGTCCACCCAGCACGTCCGCCAGCCCCGCGCCGAGGCGGGCGCGATGTCGTGGTGCAGGCTCTGCGCGACGTGCACTCGTTCGCCCGGCGCGATCCCGAGCCGACCCATCGCGGCGTCGGCGGCGTCGAACATCCTCGGGTCGGGCTTGTACGCCCCCACTTCCTCGGCCGTCACCACCGCGTCGAACGCCACGCCCAGCCTCGGGCGTGTCCCCTCGAACGATTCACGATCGACGTTGGAAACGATCACCAGCGCGCAGCGTGACTTGAGCCTCGCCAAAGCCGCGGGCGTATCGCCGAACGCGGGCCACGCGCCCACCGAGTCCGCGAGCCGGCGTTCGTCGGCCTCATCGACCGGCGCCCCCGCGAGCCGGCCGATGCGCCGCATCACGTCGCGCAGGACCACGCGATACGGGGACGCCGGCGCGGCGGCCTCGGCCTCGGGCTCGGCCCGCGCGAACCACCCAAGCAGGGCTTCGGCGTCGGCGCGCACGCCGCGGCGCCGGGCCCACGGCGTCAGGGCGGCGACGATCCCCGACTCCCAGTCGATCAGCGTCCCGTAGCAATCGAACGACAGCGCCCGCACGCGCGAGAGGTCAACCGTCGCCATCGGCCGGCCTCGTGCGAATCACGATCTCGTGCGTCAGCGTCTTATGCACCGGGCAGCGGTCGGCGATCTCCAGGAGCCGGGACCGCTGCTCGTCGCTCAGATCACCGGCGAAGGACAGCGACACGTCGATGCGGTGCACGAACCCGTCGTCGGACTCGCACTCGTCGCAGTCCTTGGCGTGCAGCCGCGTCTGTCCCAGGCGGGCGTGGACGCCCTCGAGGGGCCAGCCTTTGCGGTCCGCGTACATTCTGAGTGTGATTAGCTTGCACGCCGCCAACGAGGCCAGCAGGAGGTCGTAGGGGTTGGGCCCGCGGTCGTCGCCCCCGGCGTCGGCGGGCTCGTCGGCGATGATCGTGTGCCGACCGCCCGCGGTGAGCGTGGTGGTGTAGCCCCGTGCGCCGATCGACGCCGCTAGGCTCCAGGTGACGCGATCGGGTTCAGTCATCGCCGGTCTCTCCTGTTGTGTCGGCGGCGGGCGTTGGCGCCCGGCGGGGTCTGGGCGTCAGCTCGCCCCCGCAGTTCGGACACACACCGCCCGCCGCCTCGGCGCAGCCGGGGCAGAAGGTGCACTCGTAGGAGCAGATCATGGCGGCGCCGTCGGCCGGCGTCGGTCGGCCGCACCGCTCGCACGCGGGTTTCATCCGCAGTGGCACGCGTCGGTCTCTCGGCGGGGGCGCGGGTGATCGGATAGGCTCGGCGGCCTGCCGCCCCACGGTCCCGGAAGCCGCCGCGAACACGAGGAGCCTATCCATGCCGCAGGCCGTCGCCCGCCACATTCTCGTCAAGACCGAGGCCGAGGCCCTGGACCTCAAGTCGCGTCTGGAGGCCGGCGAGGGCTTCGCCGACCTCGCCAAGGCCCACTCCTCGTGCCCCAGCGGCGCCGACGGCGGCTCGCTCGGCCGGTTCTCCAAGGGCCAGATGGTGCCCGAGTTCGACCGGGTGGTCTTCGGCGACCTCCCCGTGGGCCAGGTCTCCGAGCCCGTCCAAACCCAGTTCGGTCACCACCTCATCCTGGTCGAAGAACGATCCGAGTGACCCCGCTCGAAGCGGGCCGGTGGATCTACGGATCGGGCCGATCGGGACATGTCAGGGGCGCGACCCGAACGGGCGGCGCCGGCGCAGACACCACCGGAGATTCGTACACTGAGCGTCCCGCCGATCGGCCGGCCGGGGTGGACGTGTGAAGGTGAACAGCCGGCCGACCCCGGCGACCATCGAAGAAGGAGAGGCGATGGCCACCAGCAACGAGATCACCGTCATCGGCCCGGACACGCACATCAAGGGCGAGATGACCTTCGGCTCCACCGCGCGGGTGCTGGGCACCTTCGAGGGCACGATCACGGCCAAGGGCGAGGTGCAGGTCGCCGAGGGCGCCACCTGCCGGGCGTCGATCGACGCGGCGCGCGTCGCCGTCGACGGCGTGGTGGAGGGCAACGTGACCGCCCACGAGAAGCTCACCCTCAATCAGAAGGCCCGGCTCAAGGGCGACCTCGTCGCCCCGACGCTGGTCGTCGCCGAGGGCGCCGAGTTCAAGGGCCACGTGACCGTCGGGGGCGACGCGACCAGTGCCAACGGCCGGGCCCCGTCCGCCGCGGAGCCCAAGGTCGTCGTCCCCGCCGCCGACAAGGCCGCCGCGAAGAAGTGACCCCGCCTGGACGGGCGCCGGGCCCGCCCCGGTCGGCCCGCCGGCCCCGCCCAACCCAGCATGGCCCGAGTCAAGGCGAACGCCAAAGCGCCCGCGACCCGTCCCGTGCGCTGCTATCACTGCGGCCACGAGCACGAGGTCGCCGCCCGCGCCTCGCGCGTCTCGTGCCCCAAGTGCGCCAAGAGCCTCCGCGTCGAGAACGTCACCATCCGCACCACCGAGGGCTGGCAGCACTTCCAGACCTGCGGGCGGGTCACCATCCTCGCCAAGGGCAAGCTCGTGGCGCAGACCGTCGAGGCCCAGCTGGGCATCGAGGTGCGCGGCGGGCTCGAGGCCAAGTCCTACCGCGGCGGGCCCGTCACGCTCAAGAAAAACGCCGTGTGGCGCGGCGACTGCGTGGCGCCCTCGATCACCGTCGAGCCCGGCGCCCGCGTGCAGCGCAGCGCGTTCGTCATCGGCGCCGCCGACCCGGGCCGGTGATCGGGCGGCGCGCGCCGCTCAGCCGGGCGCGCGATCGGCCCGCCACATGCGCCCGCCCATCTCGATCTCGACAGCGATGATCTCCCGCCCGCGGTTCTTGAACTGCACGTCCACCGACGGCGCCCCGGCCGGGTGATGCACACCGCCCCCCGCGTGCAGCAGGCCGCGCGCCGTCCCCTCGCCGACCTTGATCATCAGGTCGCCGCGCCGATCGAGGATCTCAACCCGCTCGCCCGTCCCCGCGACGGTGAAGACCCCGACGTGCTGGGCGCGCACGTTGCCAAAGAGCGGCTGGTTCGGCTGACCCACGTCGGCGCCGCCGATGGATCCGAGATACTCAACAACCGCTCGTGCGCGTTCGCCGCCCAGTTCGGCGTGCCGCATCAGCGTGATGCCGTGCGGCCCGAGCGCGCCCTGAACCCCCGGCTGCGCCTCGACGATCGCCCGCACGACATCGACGTGCCCGAGCATGGCGTGCGTGAACAGCGTCGGCCGGGCGCCGTGCGCCATGAGCGCTTCGGCGATCTCCCGCCGGCCCGTGTGCGATGCCGCCCCCAAGGCGCTCTCCCAGTCACCGAACCCCCAGTCCCAAGACGCCTTGGCCAATTCAGGCTGGCGTCCGAGGAGCGCCTTCACGCCGGCCAGGTCAAAGTGCGCTTTGGCCACGATCTCACGCACCAGAGCCGGGTCTTGCTCGCCGCGCCACCCTCGCGCGTCGCCGGCGGTCGCCTCGCCCGGCTGCGCGAGCGCCCGGCCACGGGCCACACCCGCGGCGCCAAGGCCCACCGCCGCAGACACAAACGCTCTCCGGTCCATCGCATCGCGCATGGGCTGTCCTCCCGCGCCGGCGCCGCGCGCCGGAAGCAGGCGGTCGTACACGCGACCCCCGCGCGGGTTGCAACCCGGCCGCGCGTCAGGCCGGGGCGGGTTCGGGCGCGGCGCCTTCCGCGTGCCGCTTGATGTCCTCGAGATCCTCGGCGATGCACCGCATCAACGCCTTGCGGAAGAGCGGCGTCGTGACCGCGCCCATCACCCGCGCCCACAGCGTCCGCGGCGTGGACCGCATCACCAGATCCACGCGCGTCCCACCGTTCTCCGGCACGAACTCGAACCGGCTGTCCCACAGGACGCCGCACGAGTCGCACCCGACCGAGTAGGACCGCGGCGGGTCGAACGCGGTGATCTCCAGCGTCTCGGTGTGCTCCTTGCCGAACATGACGCGCGTCTCGCGCCATACCGTGCCCACGCCCACGGGCCCGTCCGTCTGCATCCGGATCCCCGTGATTCCGCGGATGCGCTCGGCCGCGCGCGGGATGTCCGTGGCCGCGGCAAACACACGCTCCGGCGGCGCATCAACATGAATCGACAACGTTAGCAGCCCCATCGTCGCCCCTTTCGCGTTGTCCCGGCCTCGCGCCGCCGCCGGGGGTTGTACCCATTCAGCCATCGACCCGATGCAGGGCGCGGGCGGAATCCGCATCCACCAGATCGCTGTGGCACGCGGCCTTGGCGCCCTTTCTGACCCCCACCCGCGCGCGGGCCTTTGCCGCGAGACGGTGGATCTCATCCGGCGAGAGCACGCCGCGCTGCCGCAGGATCTCCTGCTGCTCGGGCGTCAGGGCCGCGGTGATCTTGGGCGCGTTGGGGATGTCGCCGGCCTTGCCGCCCAGGCGCACGAACCCCTCGGCCTTGCCCGACGCGAACTCCTGGATCTCCTTGCTGATCCGCACGCTGCACCAGTCGTGCCCGCACATGGCGCAGAAGTCCGTGTCCACGTCGAGGTCCTCGTCGTGCAGGGCCCGCGCCGTGTCAGGATCGAATGAGAGATCGAAGTGCTTCTCCCAGTTGAGCGCCGCCCGGGCGCGGGTCAGGTCGTCGTCGCGGTCGCGCGCGCCGGGGATCCCCAGCGCCACGTCCGCCGCGTGGGCGGCGATCTTGTACGCGACGCACCCCTGCTTGACGTCGTCCTTCTTGGGCAGGCCGAGGTGCTCCTTGGGCGTCACGTAGCACAGCATGCTGGCGCCGTGGTACGCGGCGGCCGTCGCGCCGATGCAGGACGTGATGTGGTCGTACCCGGGGAAGATGTCCGTCACCAGCGGGCCGAGCACGTAGAACGGCGCCCCGTGGCAGAGCGCGCGCTGGACCTTCATGTTGTATTCGATCTGATCGAACGGGACGTGCCCCGGCCCCTCGACCATGACCTGCACGCCGCAGCGCCAGGCGCGCTCGGTCAGCTCCCCGAGGGTCTCGAGCTCGGCGAGCTGGGCCGCGTCCGTCGCGTCGGCGAGCCCGCCGGGACGCAGCCCGTCGCCGATGGAGAACGCCACGTCGTATCGTCGGAGGATCGCGCAGATCTCGTCCCACAGCTCGTACATCGGGTTCTCGCGGTCGTGGACGAGCATCCACTTGGCCAGGAGCGACCCGCCGCGCGACACGATGCCGATCAGCCGGTCGCGCACGAACGGCAGGTGCGCCCGCCGGACCCCCGCGTGAACGGTCATGTAATCGACGCCCTGTTTCGCCTGATGCTCGATCGTGTCGAGGATGGTGTCGTAGGTGAGGTCCTCCAGCCGGCGCCCGACGATCATCGAGTAGATCGGCACCGTGCCGATCGGGACGCGGCTGGCGCGGATGATGGCGTCGCGGCAGGCGTCCAGGTCCCCGCCCGTCGAGAGGTCCATCACCGTGTCGGCGCCCCAGCGCTCGGCCCAGCGGAGCTTCTCGACCTCCTCGTCCGTCCCTGACGACACGGGCGAGGCGCCCATGTTGGCGTTGATCTTCGTCCGCGACGCCCGGCCGATCACCATCGGCTCGAGCCCGTACGTCCGGTGCACGGTGTTCCACGGCAGGATCATCCGGCCGGCGGCGATCTCGTCGCGGATCTGCTCCGCCGAGAGGTGCGGCTCGCGGCCCGCGGCGCGCCTCATCGCGTCCGTCACCACACCGAGCCGGGCGAACTCGAGCTGCGTGACGGGCTCGAACCCGTCGGGGTGCGTGACGCGCCGCGTGACGCCGCGCGCGTCGGTGAAGACCACCTCATGCACGTGCCCGGCCGACACCGTGCCTCCCCGAGTGGACTCAACGGCGAGGCGCGAGCCCGCGGCCGGGCCGGCGTCGCCCGCGCTGTCGTGGATGATCTCGACGCGCCAGCCGTCGGGCAGGAAGTCCCACGCGGTCTTCCCGCTCGGCGCCGGCATCCCCGGCGTGTCGGGTGAGCTGTAGGCCAGCGGCCCGCCGACGTCCGGCGCGTTGGAGAAGGAGCCGGGCGTGGTGCCCGCCCCGGTCGAGGATGGGTCCGAGGCGCCGCGAACGGGGGCGCCGAGCCTCGTCAGGATTTCGTGGGCCTCGTCCGACGCCGCCGGGCGCGCAGGTGTGTGTGTGGTCATCGCGATCCCTCCGCCGGTGCGAGCCGGATCAGGTTCAACGGGTGCGTCTCAGCGGCGGTCCCCCCGCCGCGCCCCGTGCGAATACGAGGAGTGTACCCCCACGCGGGCCGGCGCCGCTCACCCCTGCCCGTCGGCCGTCAGCATCCACTCGACGACGCTCGACGGCGGGAGTGTCTCTACACCCAGCCGGCGGAGCATGTTCAGACATTGCGCGCGGTGGTGCATCCCGTGCGTGCAGACGTGCGTGACCACGCCGCCGCG
>RFGI01000124.1 GCA_003696725.1 Planctomycetota bacterium
AAGAAGGCGACGCGGAAGAAGGCCGCCCGCAAGAAGGCTCGCCGCAAGAAGGCGACGCGGAAGAAGGCCACCCGCAAGAAGGCTCGCCGCAAGAAGGCGACGCGCAAGAAGGCCACCCGCAAGAAGGCGACCCGCAAGAAGGCTCGTCGCAAGAAGGCGACTCGCAAGAAGGCGACCCGCAAGAAGGCTCGCCGCAAGAAGGCCACCCGCCGGCGGTGAATCCGCCGCGGCCCCGGCGCTGCGCCGGGGTCAGGAGCGCCACGATTCGTGCCATGCATCAGGGTCGGCCGCGAGGCCGGCCCTGTTGTCGTCACGGCGGCGGCTCTGGCCCCGGCCCGCCCCAGGCCCTAGCATGCTCGCTCCCGCCACCGGCCGTCGCGGGACGGCCGGCTCGCCGCGGGGGCCCCGATCACACCCCGCCGACCGTCACGCCATGACCCACGTCATCGCCGAGCCATGCATCGGAACCAAGGACACGTCCTGCGTCGACGTCTGCCCCGTCGACTGCATCCACCCGACCAAGGACGAGCCGGCGTTCGAAACCGCCGACCAGCTGTACATCGACCCCGACACCTGCATCGACTGCGGGCTGTGCGTCGACGAGTGCCCGGTGCGGGCGATCTTCGCGGAGGAGGACCTGCCCCAGGAATGGTCCGCCTACGTGCAGATCAACCTCGAGTACTACGAGAAGCAGAGCAGCTAGGTCCTGTTTGACGGATCGCTCAGGCGTCACCCGAGTCGGGGACAGCCGGTGCAGCGGCCGTCTCGGCCGTTGTCTGTGTCAACAGCGACGGGCGAGACGCCCGTCCCACTGGGCGAGACACCCGTCCCACAGATCCGTCAAAGAGAACCAAGACGCCACCCTCATGCCGCCCGGCCGGACTCGCGGTCCTCGCCCGCGTCGCTGCTGATCGTGCGCACGCCCGACGGGGCGTCGGCCCGCTCGGTCCAGTCCTCGGCGCCGGGCAGGTCGATCTCCATCGGCGCGGTCTTGCGGTAGCCCAGCAGCCGGACGACCTCCAGGACGTCCGTCCAGGACGGGAAGGTCTTGTTGTTGACCCGCTTGAAGGCGTCGATCGCCGAGACGAAGAGGAACTGCTCGCGGGTGTGCTCGCCTTCCTCGGCGGCCTTGGCGAAGTCGGACAACCGCCGGCCGGGGCCGCGGCGTCGCTCGAGCCCCGCGCCGGGACGGGCGCCCGGCGCGCACCGCCGGTCCAGGCCGCTGCGCCGGTCCACGACGCCGTCGGGCTCGAACGGTTCACGCGGTTCGGAGGGGCGCGGATCGGTGGGCATCGTGATGCTCCCGGTCGGCGCCGGCCCGGGCCCGCGCCGCCCTAGAGGTCCTCGTTGTCCTCCTCGTCCAGGCCGAGGTCGAAGTCGTCGTCCTCGTCGTCCTCCTCATCGTCGAGGAAGTCGTCGTCGTCATCGAGGAAGTCGTCCTCTTCATCGTCGAAGAGGTCGTCGTCCTCCACCTCGTCGTCGTCATCATCAAAGAGGAAGGGGACGGCCCATGGCGCCGATTCGTTCTCGGACGCATCGGCCCAGGCGTCGCGCGTCTCATCCTCCGGCGTGCGGATCAGGGTCATCGGAGCACCTCGAAGATCGCAGCAGCAAGTCGGACCGGCCCGGCTCGCGCTCCCGCGAGCCCGCCACCCCGCCGGCCGTCGGGTGTGCCCGGCGACGCCCCCGGGGAGCCGCGCGGTACACTACAACCCGCGCTGGGTCTGTCAACGGCCGTGACCGGCGCAGGGGGCCGGCGCCGCCGACCCGTTCCCACCGCCCGCGCCGCCGACCATGCCCGCCGACCCACCCAAGGACCAACTCGAACCGATCGCCGCGGTGCTCGCCGCCGTCCTCCCGGGCCTGGGCCACCTGTCGCTGGGCCAGCCCGTCAGGGCCGCGTGGGTGTTCGTCGGTGTGATGGGGCTGTTCTTCGGCGGGATCTTCATCGGGGGGATCGACACCATCGATCGCAAAGAGGACTTCTGGTGGTTCACGGCCCAGGCGGGCGTCGGGCCCGTCGCGTTCGCGGTCGATCGCGTCAACCAGAGCTGGGTCAAGATCCCCGATCCCGACGCCGAGCACGGCGTCCGCAGCCCCGGGCCGGACGAGTCGCCGCGGGCGCGCAAGTCGCTCGGGCACGCCAACGAGATCGGCGCCCTGTGGGCGGCCATCGCCGGCATGCTCAACGTGATCTGCATCCTCGATTGCCTGTGGCACACGCCCCGGCCCGTCGGCGCCGGCGGGTCGCGCCGACGCCGGGCCGACACGCCCGCCCCGGGGGCCCAGGCGTGATCCCGGCGGCGCTGGCCCAGGCCGCTGCGGGCGCCGGCTGGCGGCCGTTCCTCGACCCCGTCACCCTCCCGGGCGGGTCGTGGTGGCTGACGCTCATCCCGCTGGCGCTGCTGATCAGCGTGGTCTACAAGGCCGTCCGCGTCCCCAACGTCCGGCGGCTGCCGGCGCACGTGCTGGTGATGACCGCGCAGATCGTGGTGGCCATGGTGGTGCTCGCCGCGGGGATCCACGCCGTCGTCTTGTGGATCGTCCCCGCGTTGGGCGGTTGATCGGCCGGCGGGCTCGCGCGCCGGCGCCTGCCAGCGCCGCTGCGCAGCCGCGCCCGCGTCAGGCCCCGCCCACCCGCCGGACAACGTACGCCGCCGCGTACATCCCGGCGACGTCCTCGCGGCGCACGACGCGGGGCGGGTGCGCGGGATTGATCGGCTGGAGCCGGATCATCTCCTCGCCGCGCTCGCCGCGCTCGAAGTACACGCGCTTGAAGGTCGTCTCGTGGTCGCGCTCGAGCCGGACGAAGCAGTCCGAGCCCGGGGGCGTGTCGCGCTCCGGGCTGAAGACGACGATGTCGCCCTCGCGGTAGTCGGGGGCCATCGAGTCGCCGACCACCCGGGCCGCGAACGCCTGCGCGTCGTAGAGATCGGGCGTGGAGATGTACTCGTCGGCGACCCGCGCGGGGTAGCCCAGGTCCGTGAACTCCGTCGGGTACCCGGCGCGGACCTTGTTGATCACCGGGACCTGGACGGGCAGCGCCGTCAGCTCGGGCGGGGCGCGGTCGGGCGTGAAGCGGTCGATCAGCCGGCGCAGCTCGCCCGAACGCAGCGAGGCGTCGAGCCCCTCCTGGCGCACCAGCGCCGCCAGGCGCTTGGCCAGCTCGGTCTGCTGCTTGAGGGCGGCGTGCTCGGCGCGGATCGGCGCGGGCGTGGCGCGCCACTGCCTGGACCGGATCAATCGCCCCGGCTCCAGACGCAGCGCCTGCTCGACGCGGTGCAGCAGCGCCTCAGACGGGGGCGCCAGACGACGCCCGTTCTCGATCTGCGAGAGGTACGACTTGGCGCAGCCGGCCATGTCCGCCAGCTGCTGGAGCGTCAGACGGAGCTCGGCCCGCCTGTCCCGGATGATGCGCCCGATGTCGTCCATCGCCCATGGCTGTGCGCCGAGTTGGTGATGTACCATACAAAACCCTTGCAGTGGAGCGCACTTCTGATAAAACTACGGCCCATGTTCGCTAGATAGTGAACATACCACCGTTCTGTGCCCTCTGTCAACCCTTTCCCACAGGAGTGTGCCCATGGTCGGTCTTGAACACCCTGAGCGGCTCGCCGTCGGAGGCCCCGTCGACCTCCGCAGGCGGTCCATGCGCGATCACGCCGAGATCATCGCCGCCCGCGCCGAGCACATCCTCCCCGAGGATCGCGACCTGATCCGGGCCGTCTTCGCCGATGGGATGCCCGTCTCGACGCTCGCGAGGCTCACCGGCGTTGACCCACGCGGCCTGCGGCGGCGGGTGCGCGCCCTCGCTCGCCGGGTGCTCAGCGACCGGTTCGTGTTCGTCCTGCGCTCACGCTCCGGGTGGCCCACCACACGCCGCCGGGTGGCCACCGCGTGCGTGCTCCAGGGCCGATCGCTCCGCGCCACGGCGAGGCACCTCCGGCTCACGCTCCACGCGGTCCGCCGGCACATGGACGCCGTCAACGCCCTGTACGATGAGTCACGCTCGTGACCGGCCGGATCCGCGTCACCCTCCCCGCCCACGAGCCGCCCGCGCCGACCCGCGCCAGCGCCGAGGCCGCCGCCACGCTCGGCTATCTCTTCGACGAGCGTCCGGCCGCTGCCCGGCGCGATTCCAGCGCGGCCGTCGCGGTCGAGACCGGGCCCGGCGCACTGACCCTCGTCCTCGGGCCCAGCGGCGCCGGCAAGTCCTCCCTCCTGACCACGCTCCGCGACGCCGCGCTCCAACAGGGCCGGACGGTCGCGGACCCCGCGCGGGTCGCGCTGGCCGACCGGCCCGCCGTCGACCTCGTGCGACGGGCGGCGCGCTGCGGCGTCGCCGGCGCCCTCGCTCTTCTCTCGGACGCGGGCCTCGCCGAGGCCGGTTGCCTCGTCCGCCGGCCGCGCGAACTCTCCGCCGGGCAGCGGGAACGGCTGCGCGTGGCGCTGGCCCTCGCGGCGCTGGCGCGCAGATCACACCGAACCCCGCTGCTCGTCGCCGACGAGTTCGCTGCGATCCTCGACTCGGCGTGCGCCCGGTCGATGGCAGTCACCCTGGCCCGAGCGGTCCGCGGGCTCGGTGCGGCGGCTGTCATCGCCACCCCGCGCGACGATCTCGTCGCGCCCCTGGCGCCGACCACGATCGTGCGTCTGGACGCGCGCGGTCGGGCGGCCTCGGCCTCGCCCGATCCCGCCGACTGTGATCCCGCCGATGCGCACGAGATCGCCCCGGGGTCGATGGCCGACTACGCCGAGCTGGCCCGGCATCACTACCGCGCCGGCCGTCCGGCGCGCCCCTCGCGCGTCCTCGCCGCCCGCGACGTGCGCACGGGCGCGCTCGCGGGCGTGCTTGTCGAGTGCTTCCCCACCCTCAACGGCGCGTGGCGCGAGCGGGCCTGGCCGGGCGTCTTCACGGGCCCGGATCGTCGCGCCTCGGCCCTGCGGCTCAACGCGCAGGTGCGGCGGATCGCGCGCGTCGTCGTCGAGCCCGCCCACCGCGGCGCCGGGCTGGCCCAGCGCCTCGTCGAGCGCGCCCTGGCCACCGCCGACACCCCGTGCGCCGAGGCCGTCGCGGCCCTGGGCCGGTTCAGTTCGTTCTTTGAGCGGGCCGGCATGACGCGCTACGACCTGCCGCTGCGCCCGCGCGACGCGAGGCTCCTCGACGCCCTGGACCACCTCGGCGTCGAGCCCTGGCGCCTGGCCACTCCCGAGGCCGCCCTGGCCCGCGCCCGACGGGCCGCAGCGCCCGGCTTTGTCGAGGACGAACTGCGCCGCTGGTCGCGCAGCCGGGGTGATCCCGGGCGCGCCTTCCGCGACGCCTGCCGACGCCTGGGCTGCCGGATGAGCGCCTTCGCCGCCGGCTCGCCCGCCGTCTGAATCAACCCGGGACGGGCCGACAAGCCCGTCGGACGCGCGTGGGAGGAGTTCCGCCCGAACAGGAGCCACGCCGTGTCCACCCCGACGCACCCGCCGCGTATGCCCGCGCCGCCGCCCGACCCCGACGCCCTGCCCACGTCGTTGACCTTTTTCCTGTCGATGGACGAGCGCTCGCGCGTGCTGGCGCGCCTTCGCCGCCGGGGGCGCGACCGCCGGCTGGCGCTGCTCGCGGCGCTGCGGATCGAGCCCACGCCCGGCTTCGGGGGTCGGCGTGATGGATAAGGCCACCGCCGAGTCGCTGCTGCGCGCCCTGCACGCCGGGCGCGATCTGGCGCGCGTCGCGCGGTCGCACGGCCTGTCGATGCGCGAGCTGGCGCACTGGGCCTCGACGGGCGCCGGCGCCGAGGCCATCAGCGCCCTGCGGGCCTTGGCTCGGGCCCGCGCCGACGCCGCCCGCGCCCTGGCGCGTCTGGCCCGCGGCGCCGACGACACCGCCCGCAAGGCGTGCGTGGACCTCTTGCGCCTCCCCGACGCCGAGCCCGCCGCGGATCGCCGGGCCGACGAAGACCTCACGGCTGATGAGGCCCGCGCCTGGCTCGACGCCCTCGAGACCCTCGGCGCCGACGCCCCCGCCGGTCCCGACCCCGCCGCGAACGGCCCCGGCGCCTCGGCGCCCCGGGCGAACCCGTCATGACGATCACCCGCCGCCGGCTGTCGCGCCTCGGGCTGTCGCTGCGCCCGCGCACGCCCAACCAGCTGCACGCTTGGTTACGGCTGGCGCTGGACGTGGACTGCCCGCGCGCCCCGATCGCCGAGGGCTCGGACGCCCCGTTCGACTACCTCGCGCACGCGTTCTTTGAATCGAGCACGCCGCGCGACGCGCTGGTCTGGGCCAACCGCGGCGGGGGCAAGACATACCTCGGCGCGGTCGCCACGGCGCTGGACCTGGCGTTCAAGCCCGGCGTCGAGGTGCGCATCCTCGCGGGCTCGCTCGAGCAGGCCGCCCGCATGCACCAGCACCTGCGCGAACTGATGGCCCGGCCCGTGCTGGCGCCGGCCGTTGATGGGCGCCCGACCGAGCGCCGCGTGCGGCTGCTCAACGGCTCGACCTGCCGCACGCTCGCCCAGTCCCATGCCTCGGTCCGTGGGGTGCGCGTTCAGAAACTCCGCTGCGACGAGGTCGAGCTCTTCGACCCCGCGCTGTGGGACGCGGCCCAGCTCACCACGCGCTCCAAACGCTGCGGCGAGACTCTCGTCCGCGGCGCCGTCGAGGCCCTGAGCACCATGCACCGGCCGCACGGCCTGATGGCGAAGCTGGTCGATGAGTCACGCGATCATCCCGGCGCCCGCCGGCTGTTCCGCTGGGGCGTCGTCGACACGCTCGCCCGCTGCGAGCCCGAGCGCCCGTGCGGGCCGTGCGACCTGGCGCCCGAGTGCGCCGGCCGGGCCAAGGCCGCCCGTGGGTTCCTGCCGATCGAGGACGCGCTGGCCCTCAAGCGCCGCGCCGGCGCCGACGCCTGGGCCAGCGAGATGCTCTGCGAGCGGCCGTCGCGCGCCGACGCCGTGTACCCCGAGTTCGACCGCGCGGCCCACGTCATCAGCGCCGACCCGCCCGCCGACGCCGGCGGCCGGTGGCTGGCGGGGATGGACTTCGGCTTCCGCGCCCCGACGGTGATCCTGTTCGCGCACGCCGCCGATGATGGCGCGCTGCGCATCGTCGATGAGATCAGCCGCCGCGAGGTGGTCCTCGACGAGCACGCCCGCTCGATCCTCGAGTCGCCGTGGCCGGCGCCGGTGTGGGTCGGCGTCGACCCCGCCGGGCGCCAACGCTCCGAGCAGACGGGCCTCTCGGCGGCGACGGCGCTGCGCCGCGCGGGGCTCGCCGTGCGCGATCGCCGGCTGCCCGTCGCCGAGGGGATCGCGCTGGTCCGCGCCCGGCTGGCGCCCGCGACCGGCGGCCCGCGCCTCTTCGTCCACGCCCGCTGCCGGACGCTCATCGAATCGCTCGAGGCCTACCGCTACCCCGCCGACCGCCCCGAGTCCGCCGAGCCCGTCAAGGACGGCGCCGACCACGCCGCTGACGCCCTCCGCTACCTCGTGGTCAACCTCGACCGCCCGCACACCGTCCGCGCCGCCCGCTACGCGTGAACGCGGATCATCCGCTCACGGGCGCTCGCCGACCGCCGCGAGCGTCCGCGCGTCTCTCGGCGCCAGGGCCGGCGGCGCGTGCAGGCCGATCGCCGACGATCGCGATCCCGTCACCCGCCATCGGGCCATGAGGTTCGGCTTGAGCGTCACCGTCACCAGCTGGTGCACCGGCGCCCCGCCCGGGCCCGGGACGTCCCCGATCGGGCGGAAGACGTCCACCTCCGCGTACGCCCCGCGGATCCACACCCGCGAGACGTGGTACACCGGCCGTCCCGCCTCGATGGACTCGGCCGTCACCGGCGACGCGTCCGGGTCCTTCAAGAGATCGAAGACGTACCGCGCCCGCTTGGTGTCCATGTCCGCGGGCAGGTTGATCGCGTAGGGCCCCGCCGCGGGCCAGCGGCTGGTGACGTACCGGACCGCGGCGAAGACCACGTCCGACGCCGGCGGCGCGTTGAGCGTGTTGATGGCCGCGTCCGCCGACCGGCCCGACTCCGGCGGGGGGTAGGTCGTGTAGCCGACGCACCCGGCGAGCGTCGCCATGGTCAGGCCAAAAGCCGCCCGCGTCCATCGAGCCATGATCCGCGACCTCCCTGTCAAGACGGGCGCCAGTCTACCGCGCCAGCCGCCGGCGTCGCCCCGTTGACCTACGATGCCCCGCGAGGGACCGGGCGTGACCACCAGCCGCATCGTCGTCGGGATCAGCGGGGCCTCGGGCGCCCTTTATGCCCGGGGGCTGGTCCGCGCCCTGGTGGGGCTGGGGCGCGAGGTGCACCTGACGGCGTCGGCGCCGGGCCTGCGCCTGCTGCACGACGAACTCGGGATGGAGGGCCTCGACGCGGGCGCCCTGGCGGGGCTGCCCGAGGGCGCCGACCCGCGCGACCACGGCGTGTTCGTCCACCCCTGGCGGGACATCGGCGCGTCGATCGCCTCGGGCTCGTTCCTGCACGACGGGATGGCCGTGATCCCCTGCTCGGGCAACACGCTGGGCGCGATCGCGGCGGGCCTGGGCGAGAACCTCCTGACGCGGGCCGCCCAGGTGTGCCTGAAGGAGCGGCGGCCGCTGGTTCTGGTCCACCGCGAGTCGCCCCTGACGCTGATCGACATCGAGAACATGCGCCGCGTCACCGAGGCCGGGGCCATCGTGGCCCCGGCGAACCCGGGGCTCTACTTCCTGCCGACCACGGTGGAGGAGATCGTGGATTTTGTGGTCGCCAAGACGCTGGACCTCCTGCGCATCGAGCACGACCTGGCGCCGCGGTGGGGGGAGGGAACAGTCAGGATTCGATCACGTCGAGGATCTCCGGAGCGATGAAGATCCGGTTCTTCTTTCGCCCGGTGGCTTCGACGAGGATCCCCTTCTCGACGAGCCGGCGGACAGCGAGCGCGGCGGCCCGCGGGGTCACGCGGCAGATTCTGGATACCTCGGCGATCGTGAGCGCCGGGCGCTCGTAGAGCCTGTCGACCAGCACGGGCAGCAATGCCGAGGCCCGCTTCTCGCGCACCCGCTTCTGGTGTTGCTGATTGAGCTCGATGATCCGGCGCGCGCGGCTCAGCGCATCTATAGCCTGTGATTCCACCGCGCGCAGGAAGAATCGGATCCAATCCAGCCACGCGCCGTCCGTGCTCACCCTGAGCAGCAGGTCGTAGTAGTCCTGACGGTGCGCTTCGAAGAACCCGCTCACGTAGATCGCGGGGTGCGTCATCTGCGCCTGCTTGCACAGCTGAAGCACGATCAGGAGGCGTCCGAGCCTGCCGTTGCCGTCCTCGAACGGGTGGATCGCCTCGAACTGGTAGTGCAGCAGCGCGAAGCGGACCAGCCGCGGCAGATCGTCGGGGGTCGCGAGGTAGGATTCGAACGCGTCGAGGCAGGGCTGCAGTTCGCCGGCGGGCGGCGCGACGTAGCGCGCCTCTTCGAACCGCTCTGTCGATCCGATCGCTGCCTGTCCCGAGCGGAAGTCTCCGATCCGCCGGGCCCGGGTCGGCACGCCCTTCATCAAGACCGCGTGCATCTCACGGAGCAGCCGCAGACACAGAGGCAGCTCTGAACGAAGCCCGTGCTCGAGCGCGCGGATATAGTTCATCACCTCGCGCGTCTGATCGCGATCGTCAACAGCCCGCGCATCGAGATCGAAGAGGGCGAGCTCCCTCGCCGAGGCGAACGTGTTCTCGATCGCGGACGACAGCTTGGCTTCGCGCGTCAGGAACGGCCCGATCAGCAGGTGCGGGTTGTGGAGTTGCTGCGTCGCGCCCTCCAGCACGCTGAGCGCTCGCTCAGCCGCTGCGATCGCGTCGTAGAGCGCGTCGAGGATCTCACGACGGCCCAGCGTTCTCGGGGGCAGGGGGTCCGGAACAAACCCGGAACCCCGCCGGACGGTCACGGCGCCGCCGGGCGTGTCCGGCGCCCGCTCGCCGAACTCGACCGGCACGAGCCGGCCGGGGCTGCACGGCCCGAAGTCATCTGGGCGCATTGTCACTATCCTTTCGATCCAGCGAGCGAAATGATAGCGAACCCGCAGTTGAGTGCCAATGAGCCGGCAATGACGTACTTGACTGACAATGCGCATGCGTCAAGGCGGCTCACCGACGCTGTAACAGCCTCATTCTCGGACATCAAGCTCGCCCACACGGTGTTCGCCCTGCCTTTCGCCGTGCTCGGGAGCGTCCTGGCGACGGCCCGTGATGGCGTCAGTCGGGGCGATCTACCCGGTATCCTCGCCCTCGTCGTCCTCTGCATGATCTTTGCCCGGACGTGGGCGATGCTGGTCAACCGGATCGCCGACCGCCGGTTCGACGCCGCCAACCCGCGCACAGCGGGGCGGGCGCTCGCCTCGGGCCGGGTCGCGGTCGATCAGGCCGGCGCCCTGGCTCTGGCCAGCGCAGCGGCGTTCCTCGCGTGCTGCTTCGGCTATTGGTTCTGGTTCGCGAACCCCTGGCCGGCGCTCCTGGGCGTGCCGACCCTGGCGTGGATCGCCCTCTACTCCTTCACCAAACGATTCACCTGGCTCAGCCACGTCTTCCTCGGGGGGGCGCTGGCGGCCAGCCCGCTCGCCGCGGCGATCGCGACCCGCCCCGGCGCCCTCGCCGACACGCCCGCCCTGTGGTGGATCGCGGCGATGGTGCTGGTGTGGGTCGCGGGGTTCGACGCCCTGTACGCCCTTCAGGACCTGGACTTCGATCGCCGGGCGGGGCTCCGGAGCCTGCCGGCGCGCTTCGGCTGGGCGGGCGCGGTCCGCGCCAGCCGGGCCCTGCACCTGGGCGCGGTGGCGTGCCTGGCGCTCGCGTGGCGCGCCGAGCCGACGCTGGGCGGGTTCTTCGCGATCGGCGTGGCGGCCGTCGCGGCGCTGCTGGCGCTCGAGCACGCGGTGGTCGCGACACGCGGGCTGGCGGGGCTCCCGATCGCGTTCTTCACCGTCAACGGCGTCGTCAGCGTGGCGCTGGGCGGCCTGGGCGTCGCCGACGTGCTGCTGTGATCAGACCGGCGCTGCGCGCAGGGTTTGTCCCGATGCGCCGTCCCATAACGCGCCGGGGCGCTGCGCTCGCGTGATTCGCCGTTCTTTCCGATCCCTCGCGCTTGGATCGGCCGACCTCGCCGCATAGAACGGACCCGACGCCGATCGCCCCGGCGCCGGTACACCCGTTCGCCGCCTCTCCCAGGAGTGACCCCATGCGTTCCCGACTCGCCGTCCTTGTCGCCGCGACAGCCGCCGCCGTCGCCCTCCCCGCCTTGGCCGAGGATCCCGCGCCCCTCGACCACTCCGTTTACGAGATCTGGAACGCCATCGACGACGAATCCATCAGCGCCGACGGCGCCTGGGCGATCTATTCCCTCACCAAAGAGGTCGGCGACGGCTCGATCCACATCGTCTCCACCGACGGCGAGACCCGGTACACCTTCGATCGCGGCGTGGCCGGTGTCATCACCTACGACTCGGCGCATGCCCTGTTCCGCGTCAAGGCGCCGCACGAGGCCGTCCGCGCCGCCAAGCGCGAAAAGAAGAAGAAAGACGAGATGCCGAAGGACGCCCTCGGCGTGGTCGATCTGGCCACCGGCGAGCTCGTCACGATCGACGGGATCACGTCCTTCGCGGTCCCCGACAAGGCCGGCGGGTTCGCCGCGGTCCTCCTCGAGAAGCCCAAGCCGGAGAAGAAGGGCGACAAGGCGAAACCCGCGGCGGAGCCCGAAGAACAAGAGCCGGCGCCCGCGGAGGAGCCCGGTGAGGAGAAGGAAGAACCCAAGGAGCGCACCGCCGGCGCGCCGCTCCTGCTGATCGATTTGGACACGGGCGACCGGCGGACGTTCGAGAACGTCCTGTCCTACGCCTTCGACGAGGGCGGCACGCGCCTGGCGTTCGTGGTCTCGACGAAGGACGGCCCGGGCGACGGCGACGGCGTCTACGTCCTGGACCTCGCCCCGACCGGCGCCGAGCCGCGCGCCGTCATGACCGGGCCCGGCGAGTACGCGTCGCTCGTCTTCGACAAGGCCGGTGAGCGCCTGGCGTTCCTCTCGAACCGCGACGACTTCGACGCCGACGACCCGGAATGGACCCTCCATCTCTGGACCGCCGGCGGGGACGCCTCGGAGACCCTGGCCCGCTCGGGCGACGCCGGGATCCCCGACGGCTGGTGGGTCTGCCAGCACCGCGACCCGGAGTTCTCCGAGTCCGGCGAGCGCGTGCTCTTCGGGGTGGCGCCGCGGCCCGCGCCCGAGCCCGACCCGGAGGACCCCGACACGCCGCTTGAGGACGAACTCCCCAAACTCGACATCTGGCACTGGGACGAGCCCGACCTGCACACCGTCCAGCTCAACAACCTCGACGAGGAGCGGGAGCGTTCGTACCTCGCCGTCGCGGACCTGGCGCGCTCGGGGCGCATCCGCACGCTCGCGGACGAGGCGTGGCGCGAGGTCGAGATCGGGTCGGAGGGGGACGCGCCCGTCGCCGTCGCCCTGCGCGACGAGCCCTACCGCAAGGCCATCCAGTGGGACATCCAGGGGCAGACCGATGTGGCCGTCGTCGACGTCCGCACGGGCCGTCGCGAGGTGGTCCTCGAGGCCGTCCGCGCCCGGCCCTGGGGCGGCTGGCTCAGCCCCGACTCGGCGTACCTCACCTACTGGGACTACGACGCTCAGGCGTGGATCGCCTACGACATCGAGGCCGGGGAGGCCGTCGATCTTTCCTCGGCCATCCCGCACCCGGTCTGGGACGAGGACACCGACACGCCCTCGCGCCCGAATCCGTACGGCCTGGCCGGGTGGCTCCAGGGCGATCGCGGGCTTCTCATCTACGACCGCTACGACGTCTGGCTCGTGGACCCCGACCGGCCCGAGTCGCCGCGCTGCCTCACCGAGGGCGTCGGGCGGCGCGACGGGCTGCGCTTTCGCGTCGTGGACCTCGACCGCGAAGAGCCCGCGATCGACCCGGGCGAGCCGCTGCTGCTCTCGGCGTTTGACGAGAAGAACAAGAACGCCGGCTTCTACCGCGACCGGGTCCGGGGCTCGCGCCGGCCGCAGCAATTGCTGATGGCCGCCCGCCGGTTCTCGACGCCCGTCCGCGCCGAGGCCGCCGACACCCTCATGCTCACGCGCGAGTCGTTCCGCGAGTTCCCCGACCTGTGGGCGACCGGGCCGGACTTCTCATCCATGACGCGCCTGAGCGACGCCAACCCGCAGCAGGCCGATTACGCCTGGGGCGACGCCGAGCTCGTCGAGTGGGTCAGCGCCCGCGGCGAGCCCCTCCAGGGCATCCTCTACACCCCGCCCGGCTTCGACCCCGACACGCAGTATCCCATGATGGTCTATTTCTACGAGCGCAACAGCGACACCCTGCACCGCTACTCGCCCCCGACGCCGCACCGCTCGATCATCCGCTTCTCGTTCTACGCCTCGCGCGGGTACCTGGTGTTCGTGCCGGACATCGTGTACGAGACGGGCCACCCCGGCCGCAGCGCCATGGACTGCGTGATCCCCGGCGTGACCAGCCTGGTCGCGCGGGGCTTCGTCGACCCCGATCGGATCGGCGTGCAGGGTCATTCCTGGGGCGGGTACCAGAGCGCGTACCTGATTACGCAGACGGACATCTTCGCCGCGGCGGGGTCCGGCGCGCCGGTCTCCAACATGTTCAGCGCCTACGGCGGGATCCGCTGGGGCTCGGGCCTGTCGCGGCAGTTCCAGTACGAGCAGACCCAGAGCCGCATCGGCGGCACGATCTGGGAGAAGCCCCTGCTCTACATCGAGAACTCGCCGCTGTTCCACCTCGATCAGGTGACGACGCCCGTCCTGATCCTGCACAACGACGAGGACGGCGCCGTCCCGTGGTATCAGGGCATCGAGATGTTCATGGGCCTGCGCCGGCTGGGCAAGCCCGCGTGGCTGCTCAACTACAACGGCCAGCCGCACTGGCCGATCACGTATCCCAACCGCCGGGACTACGCGATCCGGATGCAGCAGTTCTTCGACCACTACCTGATGGACGGGCCCATGCCCGAGTGGATGCGGTCGGGCGTCCCCGCGCTCGAGAAGGACCGAGAACTGGGCCTGGAGCCCGCCGAGGATTGACCGGGGCTGGAGGGGCCCGGCGCGCCTCTGATTTGTCCTAACTCTTGATCCGGCAGCATCTTCCGATATGCTGGATCCCAACGGCGGGCCGTGTGCGCGCCCGGCCCGGGGAGGAGGGTGTCGGATGGGTCGCGTCGCGGCGATCGCGTGCTGGGTGGGTCTGCTGGCGGGCGCCGCCGAGGCCCAGGTGTCGGTGCACGTGACGCCGTGGGTCCGCGCCGGCGTGACGACCGTGCCCGGCGCGACCGGCTTCCAGGCCGACGCCGACCTGATCGCCCACAACGCCGGCGTCACGACCGAGCGCGTCGCGTTCACCCTGTCGGCGGTCGACGGGCCGTTCATCCAGGCGCCGTCGGTCATCGAGTTCGTGCTCGAGCCGGGCGAGCTCGTCCACGCCCGCGCCGGGGTGTTTTCCGGCGCGCCGCTTGGCGCGAGCGAAACGGTCCAGCACATCGTGCTCGTCCAGCCGACGGTCGAATCGGTTGGCGCCCTGCCGGGGATCGGCTACCGCGCGCGCCCGTCGTCGCGATTCAGCGTCGAGCCGATCGAGCCCGTGATCGATGCGCGGGGTCTGCCGGCCCAGTCCGTCACGGTCGACCTGCGCGTGACGAACCTCTCCGACGCGGCGAACACCATGCGCACGCTCACCTTCGCCGCGGGCGGCCCGATCGCGGCCCCGGCGCCGATTCCCGTCACGCTGGGCGTCGGCGAGAGCACGGTTGTCTCCGTGCCGGTGACGCCGACCGCCGGCGCGGGTGAACTCGGCGTGGAGTTCGCCGATCTGATCGTGCTCTACACCGACGACCCGGCCCTGCCCGCGGGCGCCGTCCAGCACGCCAGCGCAACCCTCATCCTCGGTCCGGTCGAGCCCGGATTCACGCCCTGCCCGACCGATCTCAACGGCGATGGGATCACCAACGGCGCCGACATCACCCAGATCCTCAACGCCTTCGGCCAGATCTGCCCGTGACCGGACGGCGCCATCGCGGGCCGGCGACGCCCAGGGCGACACGGCCGCCGAGCCCGGGCGGCGATATCTCGAGAAATCTCTTGAGGCCCCGTCCCGGATGGCGGACACTGACGCTGCGCCATTCGGCGCCGGGATCGGCGCCCATCGGACGACGCGTGTGACTGGAGGATCCCCTCGATGACTCGTTCTTTTGTTCGCTCAACCGTCGCCGCGCTCGGTCTCGGCTGCCTGATCGGGTTCCTCGGCGGCGACGCCCGCGCCGACGCGGTGGCCATGCCGCCCGCCGTCACCTGCTGCAAGATCCCGAACCAGCCCTTCGGGATGGCGACCTTCGACATCACCGTGTGCAACATCACCCAGTTCCCGGCGGCGTACACCTACCAGGTCACGTCGCCGGCGCCGGGCGTGTTCGTCGAGCCGAACTTCGCGGTCACCACGCCGGTGATCCAGCCGGGCAAGTGCATGACGTTCCAGATCAGCGTGTTCTGCCCCCAGCCCGGGCCGCTGGACCCGCTGAGCGTCCCGCTGGTGGCGACGGTGCAGAACCTGTCATCGCAGCTGATCGTGCAGGCGCAGGGGAACGCGACGTTCGTGAACCAGGTCAAGGCCAAGCCCGCCGGCGACGGCTTCGAGCTCATCGTCGATCCGGTCGCCGGCCCGTTCGTGATCCCCGTGCCAACGCCGGTGACGTTCCTCAACGACACGCTCAGCCCGATCGGGCTGGATCTGACGTTCGATGGTCTCGGCGTGATCGCGCCGCCCCCGCCGATTTCGATCGCCGTGCCGCCGGGCGGGTCGTCGATCGAACTGATCCCGCAGGCGGTGCTGCCCGAGGGCGCCGCGCCGAGCGCGGGCGCGGGTGCGACCGAGGGCCCGATCCCGGTCCCGGCGCCCCTGCCCCCCGACTTCGGGTACCTGGTCATCAAGTGGGACGGCGACGGCGACGGGATCCCCGAGCCGCACGCGTCGGTCCGCTACCGGCTGCTCCCGGTCCCGCCCCCGACCTGCCCGACCGATCTCAACGGCGATGGGATCACCAACGGCGCCGACATCACCCAGATCCTCAACGCCTTCGGCCAGATCTGCCCGTAGACCTCCCCACACCCATCGACGTCAGCGGCCGGGTCGCCTCGCGCTCGTGGGTCCGAGCGACCCGTAGCACTGTGCGCAGGGGCGCGCCCGGTCGGCCCGGGGCAAAAATGCTTGATTCACCGTCCCATAGTCCCACAATGGACGCCAAGGGGAACGGGCTGTCACGCGTGTGCGCGGCCGGTTCGATCACGGCGAGTTCATCGCCAGGACGAAGGGAGGACCAAATGATGAGGCGGACGATGGCTTTGACGCTGGCCGGGGCGCTGTGCGCCGCGCCGGCGAACGCGGACTTCTGCGAACTGACCTGGGACACCCCGTGCCCCGTGTTTCAGGGCGCGACCTCGGGCTCGACCACGGTCGTGCTGACGATCTGCGCCTGCGACGCCCTGACGCCGACCGTCGATTTCGGCTGGATCGTGTCGGGGGCTCTCCCGGCGGGCGTCACCGTGTTCCCCAACAGCGGCCTGGTCACCATCCCCGCGGGCGGGTGTGTCGACATCCCGCTGACGGTCACCTGCCCGGCGGGGCTCATCGGGCAGAACGTGCCCATCACCGTTGACGTGAGCAACATCACGGCGCAGACCCAGACCCAGTGCACGGGCTCGGTCAAGCCGGTCCGTCGCTGGATCGTCCAGGCGGCGAGCTCGGTCGTGGGGATCTCGGCGCCGTCGGGCGTCGGGGTCGTCAGCGAGCACGACGTTCAGCTCGTGGTCTCGAACATCGGATCGTCGGGCAAAGACGGCGTGCGGATCGACCTGACCGGCATGGGCGCGATCGAACCCGTCGAGCCATTCATCCTGGTCAGCCCTCTGGCGCCGGGCGCGTCGCAGGTGGTGACGACTCGCGTGCGCGTCGTGCCGTCGGCGGCGGACGCCACCGAGGGCGCCGGGGGGCCGCCGAGATTCGGCGACCTCCTGCTGGCCTGGGACGACGACGGGACGGGCCTCCCGCCGGTGGTGAACTCGTCGGTCAAGTTCCGCGTGACGACCGCCTGCCCGACCGATCTCAACGGCGACGGGATCACCAACGGCGCCGACATCACCCAGATCCTCAACGCCTTCGGCCAGATCTGCCCGTAGCCGGCCGGCGGACGCGCGACAGAGTCACACCCCAAGCCGCGGGAGGATCTCCCGCGGCTTTCTTCATGAACGAACGGCGCGCTGCGCGGGCGGGCGCGGGCGTCACGCCGCCGGGGGCGCAGAGGCCGGCTCGCCGATCGTCTCGATGCGGGAGTACTGATCGAGGTTGACGACGACCTCCTCGCCGTCGTCGAGGCGCAGTTCGAGCCGGTCCAGCCAGAGCCGGTCGTCGCGGGCGTGGGCGAACCAGGAGCCGGTCTTGGCCTGCCCGGCGCGGAGGACGGTCCCCTCGACGGTGTTGGTCCACACGCCGCGCATCCGGGGGGTCTGCTGGGTGACGCGGACGCGGGTCCCCGGGGGGTATCGTCGGAGGAGGTTGGTCATCGCGGGCTCCGGGCGGCGGTCGCGGGGTGGGCCGGTCGGCGGCGTCGGGGCGATCCGCCTCGGCGGGCGGAGCGTATAGTAGAGTCTCGGCTTGGCCCGGGCCGGTCTGGTGGCGGCGACGGGCCGGGCGAGGTCAACCGACACCCCTCAGGTACCCACCGCCCGAGGATCGCGCCGACGGAGCGTGCTGCATGGCGAAGATGTTCTACACCCTGGAGGAGGCCGCCGAGAAGCTCGGCAAGGCGCCGGAGGACGTGCGCCAGATGGCGCAGTCCGGCCAGATCCAGGAGTTCCGCGACCGCGATCGGCTGATGTTCAAGGTCGACCAGATCGACCTGCTGGCCCTGGGCGACGACGAGCGCCACGACGAGCGCGACATGAGCAGCATGATCCCGCTGGCCGCCGACGACGAGGGTGACAGCCTCGGCGGGCTGGACTTGGGCTCGGGGCTGAACCTGGACGAGGACGCGTCGGGCGCCATGTCGATCGAGGACTCCGCGGCGGGGTCGGGCCCGGCGCCGGTGGGGGCCGAGTCCGCCAGCGCCCTGGACCTCGAACCGATCGAGGCCGACGCCAAGGAGCGCACCGGCGTCTCCATCTTCGACGCCGACGAGCTCGAAGCCGCCGACCCCTCGGCGGTCACGCAGCTCTCCGAGGGCGGGTTCGGCGAGGGCCCGCTGGAC
Source organism: Planctomycetota bacterium (assembly GCA_003696725.1). GTDB lineage: Bacteria > Planctomycetota > Phycisphaerae > Phycisphaerales > UBA1924 > J020. The sequence continues at coordinate 18,292 of RFGI01000124.1, forward strand.
TCGCTCGGATCGGGGTCGGGGCTGTTGGACCTGACGCGCGAGAGCGACGACACGTCGCTCGGCGCCGAGTTCCTGGACGAGCTGGCGTCCGCCGACGACGCCACCACCGACCGCGACGTCCCGACCGGTGGGCTGTTCGAGACCACGGGTGAGGAGTTGGCCGCCGGCGCCGGCGAGCCCGCCGCCGTCGTCGCCGTGGCCGAGCCCATCGACGCGGGGGGGTCGGGGCTGACGGCGGGGCTCTCAATCGGCGCGGTGCTGGCGCTGGCCATCGGGCTGTTCACCGTCATCATCGGGTTGATGGACGTGCCCGACGCCGGCAATGTCATGCAATTGCTCGCGGACAACTTCATCATGGTGGTCGGCGGGCTGGCCGGGCTGGCGTTCATCCTCGGGGTGATCGGGTTCGCCCTCGGCAAACGCGCCGGCTAAGGACGTGACAACGGGCCCGGCGGAGCCGCGGCGCCGGAACCGCCCCACGACCGTCCTCGTACACTTTGCCGGACCTTCCGGGCCCAGAATCCCCCGCCGAGCATGGGCTCGGGCGTTCGTAGTTTGGAAGGTTGTCTCGCCGGCCCGAGTCGGCGAGAATGAACGGGGGCCGGCGGGCGATCCTCCGGCCCCGGGCTTGGTTGCGCGGCGGGGCGCCCAAGGCGCCCGCCCGCGGTGAGAACCGATCGGAGGCTGATCCATGCGTCGCACACACAGGCTCGGTGAGACCCGCCCCCAGCGCCGCCCGGCCCGCGCCGCGGCCCTTGTCGCGGCGGCCGGCTTGGCCGCCGGCCTGACCGCCGACGCTCTCGCGGTCACGATGCCGTTGGTCCGCACCCGGCTGCGGGCCAACGTGCTCGAGTCGCGCACCATGGGCGAGCCGGCGTCGACGGTGGTCGTCGCCAACATCGAAGGCGGGCACATCTGGGAGACGCACGAGGCGTTCGAGGGCCGCGTGGTGCGGGTGTGGTGGCCCGGCGACGAGGGCGGCATCCTCGGCGATCAGCGCGCGACCTTCTTCACGGCGCACGCGACGGCCGCCGCCAGCGCGATGGCCACCAACAGCTGGACCATCCCCGACCCGCCGATCGGGATCGTCCCGCCGAGGGTCGAAGGCTTCGCGAGCCAGTCGCCCGTGATCCTCTCGGGCGCGTTCGCGGGCGACCTCAACGCGTTCGGCCTGTTCGTGGGCGAGACCAACCGGTCCAAGGCGTTCACGATCATGGCGCTGACCGACCCCAAGGTCGCCGGATTCGCCGCGAGCCTGGACGGGATCGAGCCGTATCCGGTCGCGACGGTGGTGAACGCCTCGTTCGGATCGACTCAGGCCAACATCGGGCGTGTGGGCGAGTCGATCACGTCGCACGCGTTCGACGTGGCGGTGGTCCGTAATGATCCGGTGATCGTCGTGGCCGCCGGCGATGACGAGCAGGACCCGGCACTCGACGCGCGCCGGAACACAGATCCCAACGACCCCGGCGGCGCCGTCGGCGAGCCCGGGGCGTCGTACAACGTGCTCACCGTAGGCCGCGTCGACGAGGGCTTCACCACCGCGGACATGGACTCCAGCAGCGGGCTCGTGGGCGTGGTGGACTGGCGCGCCGCGGGGGCCACCATGCTCTCCTCGATCAACGCGATGGAGTTCCCCATGGGGTGCACCGTCCCCACGGGGCTGACCGAGCAGGTCGCGTCGACGCGCGTGGCGGTGCATCTGGCGGCGCCGGGCACGGTGCTGACGCTGGCCGGGTCGCCCACGATCGACCCGCCCACCATCGCGCCGACGCTGGCGGACACCGCGTTCAGCGCGTTCTGGTCGGGGACGAGCTTCTCGAGCGCCATCGTCGCGGGCATCGCCGCCCAGGTGCAGGACATCGGGAACAAGAACAACCTCTGGCCGACGGACACCGCGGGGAACGTTATCAACCGCGGGCTGGCGACGCGCGCGATCCTGATCAACTCGGCGGACGATCAGCAGGCGACGCCGCAGATTCAGTCCACCACCGGCGGGATGGGCGCCGACGCCGGGGCGTGCGTCTTCAATCAGCCGCTGGGCCGGTTCCTCGGCGCCGGGCTCGTCTCGCCCGAGCGCGCGCTGGATCAGGTCATCGCCACACAGGCCATGGACATCCGCAGCGGTCGGCCGTTGGTCGCCGACGGGCTCCCGCGCTCGATCACCGGGTTCACGCGATCGAACTTTTCCCCGGATCCGACCGACCCACAGGATCTGTTCCGTGAGAGCCCCCCGCTCGTGACCGGTCAGGCTCTGGCTGATCTGGTCGCCAACGCCGGCACCCCCCCGGCGCAGGATTGGATCAGCCCGTGGAGCGACGTGGATATCGTGGAAGGCACGCCGGCTGATCGGCCGTTCGTCACCTTTGTGCAAGAGGCGATCGACCCGAGCGGGCTGGGGGGGAACTTGCTGGCCCCGCCCGAGGCCGAGTCGGCGCCCGCTCAGCCCGCCGCGCGGGCCGGTGTTGCGTTGGTTCCCGACATCCCCGACGACACCGAGATTCAATCCAAGCCGCTGGGTCAGGGGCTCGAGGGCCGGCCGAGGATCAACCTCGAATTCGAGCGGTTCGGGCTCAACAGCGGGACCTCGGGGATTGTGCCGGGGTCGTTCGTCGGCACGGACAGCGGCGCCAGCGACGGCGGCGGCAGCGCCTTTCTGCCGAAAAAAACCGGGTGGGACGTGGGCCGGATGGGCTACGGCCTGATCGACTACCCGATCGGTGTGATCACACCCGGCAGCGAGATCCGGGCCACGCTCGTCTGGAACCGGACCGAGGTGTGGTCGGAGGGCGTGTTCGATTCGTGGCAGTCGGTCGCCACCGCGCAGGACATCAGAACGGAGACCGCGCAGGTCCGAGCCGCGATCAACGAGAACGACCCTCAGAACCAGTACCCGGCGCCGGAGGTGACGTCTGAGACGTTCCAGCTGCCGGACGCGCAGATCGCCTTTGCGCTGGAGAACCTCGACCTGGAGCTGTGGCGGTTCGAGGTCGGCGGGAACCGGTTGGTCGCCGCGTCGCGGGACGAGTGGGGGACGGTGGAGCACATCTCCGTCGGCGATCAGGCGATCTGCCAGCCGACGGGTGAGATCGTGTTCGGGAACTACTTCATCCGTGTCCTGTACCGCCAGACCCAGTTCGACCTCGGCGGGTACCGCTACTGCGGCGGTGTCCAGTCGCAGCAGCTCGTCCTGCCGGGCGTCACGGCGTTCAACGACCCGCCCGAAACGCAGCTGTATCGGAACGTCTACCCCGCGGACACGCCGTTCGCCGTCGCGTGGCGCGTGGACCTCCAGCCGACGGTCGGCTTCGAGGCCGTCCGGGCGTTCGAAGATGCGCCGAAGGATCTCAACGGTGACGGCGCGATCGACGAGTCCGACACGCAGATGCTCGTCGCGATCAGCCGGGGCGATCTCAACGGCGACGGCGTGGTCAACGGCGGGGACCTCTCGGTGCTCCTCAACCGGTACGGCCAGACGGATTCGATCTACGACATGAGCGGCGACGGCGTCGTCGGCAGCGCCGACATCTCGCAACTCCTGGCGCGGTTCGGCGAGACGTTCTAAGAGACGGGCGACGGTCGGAGTCACCACTCGCCCGGGACCGATCCCGGTCGCGGGCGCGCATGGCGCCTGGTCACGGCGTGATGGTCGCCGACCCCGGAAGGACGAGCGCCCCCTCGGTGGTGAAAAAGACCTCCACCCGCACCGGATTGTCGGCCTCTGCCAGTGCTGGGTGCGCCAGCCGGACGCGGTAGGCGCGGGTGATGCGGTCGTAGGCGCGGGTGGCGTTGGTTGCGGGATCGGTCAGGTCGAGCGTCCAGGCCAGGACGCCGTCGAACCCGGGTTCATGCCGGCTGAACCGAGCGGCGTCGGCGGCGTCGAGCCGGGCGACGACGCGCAGCGTGCCCAGGGCGCGCGTCGGCAGACCCCACGCGTCGAGGAGTTCCACGTGCAGGTCGAGCCGGGCGGCCCCGTCGGACTCATGCACGAGGCGTGTCAGAGGCAGCACACGGACGCGGACGGGGGCGAAGGGCGCGTTCGGCGCCGTGGCCCGGACCTCGCTCGCCGGTTCGCCGGATCGAGCCGTCGGGGGTGTCGCGGCGCAGCCACAGATCACGAGCATGGCGAGTCCGCAGGCGGCTCTGCGCAAAGATCGCATCGCGCGAGTGTAGCGGTGGCGGTTCATGCGGCGGAGCGTTCATCGGGAGCGGCGTGCTCGCGCGGACGCCCGGCGCCGGCCGCGAGCAAGGCGCGCTGCGTGGCTTCCAGCGAGGCCAGGGCGCGGGTGTTGTCGGCGACGACGGTCAGCAGCGAGTCCAGCGCGACGCGGCTCTGGGCGAGCCGCTCGTGCGCCTCGGAGAGCTGGGCCTCGCGCGTGGCGGCGTGGCGTCGCTCGGAGAGCCACATCCAGGCGATGAGCCCGGCGGCGCCGAACTGCGTCGCGAAGTTGAGCAGGTCTTGTTCCATCAGCGTTGGATCGGCGGCGGGTCAGGGGGCCAGGCGGATGTAGTCGGCGCGGTAGGCGAGTGAAATCGCCCGGCCACGGTCGGCGCGGTCCTCGGGGGCGAAGCGAAGCAGGGTCATGCCGGCCCAGGTGTTGGAGGCGTTGTCCACCAGATCGCCGGTGAGCCGGGCCTCGGCGCGCAGACGGATGAGATCGACCTGGGCCCAGAGGTCGGCTTCGCTGGCGCCGATGAGCCGGCCGGTCTGGATGACGGCGAACTCGAGCGGTGTGATGACGTCCGTGGTGGTCTGGATAGGGTCGAAGGTCAGCGGCGGGACAAAGAGCATCCCGACGGGTTTGATGATGAATCGGTGGGGCCCGGAGTTGAACAGGGCCTGGCCGGCGATGGTGCTCATGGCTGCGGGCTCGCGTGAGGTTCAGATGATGGGCGGGGGTCCGCCTCCTTGCGGGCCGGCCTCGAACACGGGGTCGAAGGGGTCGGCGCCGCCGGTGGCCGACACCAGCAGCAGGGTCAGGGTCTGACGGGCGGCGTCGGCGTCGCGGCGGAGGTCGGTCTCGACGGCGGTGATCACCGCGGTGGCCGCGAAGGCGCGGGGGCTCGCGTCCGAAGCGTTGGGGGATGTCGTAAAGGCGAGCGCGGCTTGCCGGCCGGGCGCGAGCGAGGAGTCGAGCCCGGGGTCGTCCGAGGTGAGGTCGCGGTGGACGGTGAGCGTGGCGCGCTGCTCGGGGGCGTCGGCGAAGACGGGGTGCGGGCCGGCGTCGTCGTGTTCGACGGCGAGCCGTGTGGCCCGCCGCGAGAGCGTGATGGCGCGCACGCCGCCCAGCGGCGCGCCGTCGAGCGTGACCTCGTGAGGGTTGAGGAAGAGCATGGCGTGGCCTCAGGCGCGGATGAATTGGAGGGTGTTGGGTCGGCGGGTGGCGTCGGGCCGCCCGTCGCCGTCGAGATCGACTCCGACGGCGAGCCGCCGGCGCAGGGCGGCGAACCGGTCGCGATACAGGCCGGCCTTGGTCCAGAGGATGGCCCGGCCGTCGGCGGTGACGGCCGCGGCGCTGAAGATGAGGTGGAGGGCGCCGATGGCCTCGGCGCGGGCGACCGCGGCGGGGTTGGTGATGCTGGCGGCGCCGGGCGAGGCGGCGGGGTCCGCCGGCTCGATGCCGACGGTCCGGAGCAGCGTGTCGTGGACCAGGGTGATCTGAGGGAGGAACGTCGTGATGGTGAGCGAGGCGCCGGTGAACGCGGGCGGTGGGATGGCCGGCCCGGCCGGGTCGTCGCGCAGCAGCGAGACGGTGAGCGTGGTGGCGCTGGGTCGGTCGAGGACCTCCAGCGTGGCGCCGTCGAGGACCGCGACGAATCCCGGGTCGATGGCGGCGGCGTCGAAGTCGCTGGCGGCGCTGGTGAGCGTGGCGCCCGCGGTCGACGCGAGGGCGCCGTCGATCCGGCGCTGGCCGGCCCACGCGATGTCGCGGAAGAGGGACGGCTCGAAGGCGAGCAGGTCGCGGTCGGAAGCGAAGGGCATGGCGGACTCCGGGCGGCGGGTCGGGTGTGGTCGGAACGGGGCGGCGCTGTGACGGCCGTGGAAACCCCGCGCCGGCGGGCGGGCCGGCGGCGGGGCGCGCGGGAGGAGAGGGGGCGCTAGACGCCGAGGTTGGTGATGACGGCGTGGGCGTTCTCGTTGCGCAGCTCGAGGGTGTACTCGCCGATGACCTGGCCGGCGTCGCGGTCGCCCTGGCTGGCGAGCGGCTTGAAGTGGAACGACCGGCCGGCCAGCGGGAGGACGTCGATCCGGGAGGAGTCGAGCAGGAGGATCGTGTTGTCGGGGACGGCGCGGGAGAGGATGACGCGGGCCACGCCGAAGTCGGACTCATAGACGGAGATCAGGTCGCGGAAGCGGGTGTCGGCGGGGGTGAACCCGCGCTTGTCGGACGCGAAGTTGTTGATGAGGCGCTTCTGAAGGCCCGGGGCGACGATGGTGTCGATGGCGCTGGAGGACTGCTCCCACACGACACGGATGGCGGCGTTGAGCACGGCCTCGTTGAGGATGTCCTCGGCGAAGCCGTCCCCGGCGGGGATGGGCCCGGTCTTCGGGACAAAGCGGTTGGTGGTGAGGAGTTTGAGAACGCCGTTCATGGATCGGCGGGTGGTGGCGGAGCCCTGCGGGTCGGCGGCGGGGGCGACGCCGTTGATGACGGCGGCTTCGAGATCGCGGAGCAGCTCGCGCAGACGCTGCTGGGTCTGGAAGTCCAGCTCGTCCTCGACGCCGACGGCGTCGGCGGCGCGCTGCGAGCCGGAGACCTCCACGGTGGCCGAGAAGATCTGGGTGAAGTTCTGCTTGCGGACCCGGTTGCTGAACCGCGGGGCGTCGGCGTCGGCGCCCTCGAGGGCGGCGTTGGCGACGATCAGCAGCGGCTGGTTGTCGGCGAGCGGCCCGGGCGTCGTGCCGCCGTACCCCCGGACGACGGTGATGACGTTCCCGGCGACGGCGGTGACGAACATGATCTCGTCCGAGGCGCCGGGCTTGACCTGATCGCCGACGCGGAAGCGCGAGCCGGTGTCGACGGTGATGTCGGTGGCGCTCGTCGCGTCGGGGGTGAAGACGGTCTGGTTGACGGCGTCGGTGTTGGGGAGCAGGGCGTCCTCGATCCATTCGTGGACCGTGCTGCGCGCGGCGCGGCGGGGGTCGCCGAGGTGGTCGAGCAGCGGGGTCTCGAAGGGGCTGATGATGCCGACGATGTCGGAGACGTCCTCGGCGAGCTCGGGGAGCGAGGCGCCGGCGGAGTAGGTGGCTTTTCCGGTGAAGGGCATGGGCGTGTGTTCCGTGTGAAGGGATGAGTCAGAGCGGGCGAGCGCGACAGGGCGCGAGTGGGTCAGGCGGATCGGCGGGCGCGGAGATAGTCGAGCAGCGCGGCTCGGTCGCCGGTGGCGGCGGCGTCGCGCGCAGCGGACAGGGCGTGGCGCGGGGCGTGGTCGGCGACGGGCGCCATGGAGGAGGCGTCGGCGCCCCGGCGGCTGAAGAGGAAGGGCTTCTCGCGCGTGAGCAGGTGAACCAGATCCGCGGGCGGGGCGTCGGGGTCGTCAAGGGCGGCGCGCTGGGCGAGCAGGCGGGCGGTGTCGAGGTCGACGGCGCCGGCGGCCGAGAGGGCGAGGTCCAGCTCGTGGGCGCGGTCGCGCTCGGCGGCGGCGGCGCGGGCCGAGTCGAGCTCCTCGCGGAGGTCGGCGAGCTGACGCTCGAGCTGGGCGGCCTGGCGTTCGGCGCGCTGGGCGCGGGCGGTGAGCGTGGCGTCGGCGATGTCGCCGGGCGAGGGGTTGCGGGGGGCGGCGTCGGCGGGCTCGGGCGGGGTCGTCGGGTCGGGCGTGGTCATGATGATTCCTTGGTTCTGTGA
>RFGI01000125.1 GCA_003696725.1 Planctomycetota bacterium
AACCCCCCCTCACCCCGGCCCTCTCCCGAGGGGAGAGGGGGTGAGTGAAGCGAGCCGTGCGAGGGACTGAGTTAAGCCGCTCGCTGCATTCCATTCCCGATACCCCTCTCCCTGCGGGAGAGGGTGGCGCCGCGCAGCGGCGGCGGGTGAGGGGGCCCGCCTCACTCTGCCCGATCAACCGACATCTTCCCCTCACCCCGGCCCTCTCCCGAGGGGAGAGGGGGTGAGCTGGTTCAGCCCTTGTGCATCGGCGATGTCGCGTAACGCCTCGGCGCCGGCTTGCCTACCTCACCCACAGCCGCCCGGCGCAGTGTCGGCGGACTTCCCGGACCCATCAGCGGGCGTCGGGGCGTGCGAGCCGGGATGTCCACCCGCCCGGCTCGGCGCCCGACGCCGACGACTCCGAATCACCCCGCAGAAGGAGCCCCCGCCATGCGAACCCTGACCCTGACCGCCCCGGCCGTCCTCTTCGCCGGCGTCGCTCTGGCGCCGACCGCCTCGGCGAGCCCGTTCGACGCCCGCCTCGTCGCCGCCGACGCCGGCTGGGTGATCCATGTCGATGTGACCGCGGCGCTGGAGTCGGAGATCGGGCATTTCATGCTCGACCACATGCACGAGTTCGGCGCGGACATGGACGACCTGAAGCAGATCCACGACTGGCTGCACTTCGATCCGTTCGAGGCGATCTACGGCGTGACGCTGTACGGCTTCGACGAGCCGGGCGATGACTTCGTGGCGATCGTCATCGGCTCGGACGACATCGCCGAGGGCCTCGCCGAGGCCGCAGAGGAGGACGGCTCGCCCGTCGAGCGGGTGCGCGGCGGCTTCATGATCGGCGACGACGTGCGCGTCCACGTCGTCGAGGGCCGGCGGGCGAACCTGTACGTGTTCGCCGAGGAGGAGGACCTGGCGCGCGACGCGCTGAAGGTGCTCGACGGCCGAACGAGCAACATGGCCGAAGCCGACTGGGGCGGGATCGAGGCCCCCGACGAGCCGGGCGTCCTGGCGTTCGTCGCGTTCGCGGGCAGCCTGACCGACCTGATGGACGAGGACGACCTCGAGGACCTGAGCCATCTGGGCCCGGCCGAGCGGTTCATCGCCGGCGCATCGGACTTCAGCGCGTTCATCGCCGAGAGCCGGGGCGAGTTCACGCTCGGCGTGCGGTTCTACGCCGAGAACGAGGCCGAGGCCGAGGGCTTCGAGCAGCTCCTGCACGGGCTGGTCGGGATGGCGCACGGCATCGCGGCGATGAACCAGGACGCCGAGATGGACGAGGAATTCGCGATGTTCATGGACCTGCTCGCGGGCGTGCGCATCGACTCCGAGGACCGGCTGGTGACCGTCGGCCTGACCTACGATGTCGAGGACGTGCTCGAGCTGATCGAGGAGGCGGACTTCTGAGCGCACCGGGCGCCACCACCGTGCCGCGCGGCGTCGAGCCACCGGCGATCCCGCTCAACGAGCGCTCGGACGAGGCGCTGGCGCGGTCCGCACGCGCCGGCGCCCCGGCCGCGTTGGAGACCCTCGTCGCCCGGTTCGAGCCCAGGCTGATGGCGTTCTTCCGGTCGCGCGGGGTGGGCCGGCACGCCGCCGAGGACCTCTTCCAGGAGACCGTGCTCCAGATGTGGCGACGGCTCGACCAGTACGACGCCTCCCGGCCCCTGGCGCCGTGGCTCTTCACCATCGCCGCGCGGCTGATGCACAAGGACGGCGCCCGCCGCCGGCGTCGGCGACAGCGCGAAGCCGTCGCCGCGGCGCGACGCGATCACACCAACGGAGCCCACGCCGATCCATCCGGCGACGCCCCGCTGTGGCGGCTCGCGTCGCGCGTGCTCAATGATGAGGCCCACACCGCGCTGTGGCTGCGGTACGCGGAGGACATGCAGCCGCAACACATCGCGGCGGTCCTGGGCAAGAGGCCGGGCGCCGTGCGCGTGCTGCTGCACCGGGCCCGGCGGCGGCTCGCCGAGGCCCTCGCCGAACCCGCCCAGCCGGCGGCGCGCGAAGGAGTCAACGCATGACTCATCGGAACGACGACACCACGGCTCTGGCCCGGCGTCTGGCCGACGAGGCCGAGCGGCTGCTCGAGCCCGGCGACCCCGACCGGGTGTCGCGCGCGGTCGAGGCGGCGCGCAGCTCGCCGATGCTCTTCGAACGCGGACACGCGGCCCGCTGGCGGACGGCGGCGCTGCCGGTCCTGGCGGCGGCGTCGCTGGCGCTGGCGGTGTCGTTCCTCGCGTTCATGCACGCCCGATCGCCGACGCCCGCGCCCGCGGGCCCCGACCCGGCTGACCTGGTGGCCGATGCGTTCGACGGCTTGCACGCCCCCGAGCGGCTCGTCGAGCCCCTGAGCGATGCCCAGCGGCTGGCGCGGCTGGCGACGCCCGAGGGGCTGGCCCGCGGGGCCCGCGCGCTCCTGGCCGAGGGCGCCCGCGTCGCCGAGCGCCTGCCCATCGCCCGCCCGGTGCGGCTGCTGCGCGACGCGGCCGGCGCTTTGCGTCAAGGGTCCGACGACGCGCCGTCGCCCGCGCCCACCGGCGCCTGAGCCAGCGACGCCGCCCGGAGGATCGCCTCGCGCACCGACGCCTCGTGGTTCCACGGCAGGAAGTGATCGCCCGCGTCGAACGTCATCACCTCGACCGCAGCCGCGTTGGTGAACGCGCCGAGCATGTAGGCCACGTTCGCATACGGCACGAGCCGGTCGTCCCGCGCGTGCACGATCACCACCGGGCAGGTGACGCGGCCGAGCGCACCGGCCAGGTCGGTCAGTTCGCGCTTCAGCGGGATCAGCTCCCGGTTGGCGACCCGCAGGTGGCTCGGCAGCAGGCTCGAGACCGGGAACATCGCGCCGAGCCTCTGCACGAAGAGCACGCGCTCCAGCGCCGGGTCCAGCGAGCCGGCGATGATGACCAGCGCCCCGACCCGGCCCGGCCACTGCGCCGCGACGCGCGCCACGATCGGACCGCCCAGCGAATGCCCCACCAGGATCGGTTTGGGCCCCGGCGAATCCGCATCGGGCAGCAGCGGCTCGATCGCACGGGCCTGCTCGGCCAGCGACGGGAGGGCTCGGCGGGGCGTCGATTGGCCGAAGCCGGGCCGGTCGATCGCGACCATCTCCAGCCCGTCGATCGGCCGGGCGAGGTATCGGCGCCAGGCCGCAGCGCTGCCCGGCGTGCCGTGCACGAAGATCACGTCCGGCGCCGAGGGCTCGCCCGCGCGATAGACGGGGATCGACCACAGCCGATCGGGCTCGAGTTCGACGCGCAGCGTCTGACGCCGGATCGCGAGCCCTTCGTCGTTCAGCCCGCCGCGCCCCCCGGCGCAGCCCGCCGCCGACAGCGCCGCGGCCAGGATCGCCACGCCGGTCACGAACCGGCGCACAAAACCGGCCACGGGCGAGCGGGGAGGCGTCATGCCGGGATCGTACGCGCCGCGGGTCAGGGCGAGGGCGCGGCGCCCGGGACGGCGTCGGTCGCGGCCTGGGCGGCGGGCCAGAGCCACCCGAAGATCCCGCCGGTCAGGAGCGCCACCGCGAGCCCGTCGGCGACGTCGTACGCCATGCTCTTGATCGGCTTGCCGAACCAGATCCCGCCGGGGATCAGGGCGAAGGTGTAGGCCAGGAACGCCGCCGCCCCGGTGATCTGGAAGACCTTGAGGTAGTCGACGCCGGGCCTCTCGAGCGCCTCCCACGCGAGGTACGCGACGCTCACGCTGGCGGCGAGGTTGAACACGAACGACCAGGCCATGCACGCGCCCATCGACCGGCGCCCGGCCCACAGGTGGAGCGTGCCCAGCGGCGGCTCGTTCATCTTCTTATGAAACTCGGCGTCCTTGGCCTTGGACGGGTCGTCGCACCACGGGAACATGTAGTACCCGGGCTCGAGGTTGAACCCGCGGATCGCCGCCTTGAAGGCGTCGTCGTCGCCGACCTTGCGCCACTCTTTCTTGCGGTGCGGCATGACCGTCCAGACGATCGCCTGCACGATCCACGCGGCGACCGCCGAGACCAGGATCGGGATCCACAGTTCGGTGATGAAACCCATGCGAGCCTCCCGGGCGCGACCGCGCCCTGATCGGCGCCGACTCCGCCGGACGCGACGCGCGCCCGGAGCCCCGACTCATCGGCCGGCGCGGGGTTCGCTCCGGTTGACAGGGTATCGCCCCGGGCGGTAGTGTGCGATGGTCAAGGGTCCCCCGCCGCGCCGCGCCCGCGACGCCGGGGTGAAAAGGGAAAGCGGTGAGAATCCGCTGCGGACGCGCCGCCGTGTAGGGCGCCGACGCGGGTCACGAGACGCCACTGTCGCCCGTCGCGATGGGAAGGCCGACCCGCCGAGCCCGAAGCCGGAAGACCTGCCCCTGACGCACGTGTGGTCGCCCCCGCGGCATCCGGGGCGGCCGGCGGCGTCGCCGCGCGCTCCCCGCGGACCACCCGGCGCCCCGGCGTTTCCCCGCCGCGACGGGCACGCTGAGGGCGGGAGCCGCTCCGCGCGACTCGGAGCGAACGTCGGAGACCTTCCGTCATGATGTCTTGTGAGTTGACGGCGCGTGTCGTGCGCGCCGCGGCGCTGGCCGCGCTGGTGTCCCCCGCCGCGATCGGCGCGGATCTGTTCGATCACTACGGCGGCGTGGTCCACGTGGTCACCCCACCGCCGACGGCGCCGGGGTCCTTCGGCGTGGCGGCCGACGCCCTGCCCGACGGCCGACTCGTGGCCCTGACCGGCTCGACCGTCTTTGTCGAGACGGGCGTCGGCGCGGGCGTGTTCGCCCCCGCGGCGATCCTCGGCGCCTCGCTCCTGGCCGGGCCGACGGACCCGGGCTTCATCCGCGTCAGCCCCGGCGGGACGCGCGTCGCGATCGGTGCGGGGTTCGGCCTGCCGATCATCGTGTTCGACGCCGCCGCCCTGGACCCGCTGGCGCCGACCACTCTGACCCCGGCCAACGCCGCCCGGTTCGAGGTCGGCCACTTCGACGCCGCCTGGCTCGACGAGACACGGCTGGCGATCGCCGCGGGGGCGTTCGGCTCTCCGTCGATCGTGACGATGCTGGACGTGACGAGCGACCCCTCGGCGCCGGTGAACCCCGTCATCGTCTCCAACATCGCCGGCGCCTCGGGCGGGGTGGCGTTCGACTCGGACGGCGCGCTCTACACCGGCAACGGGTTCGACCTGACGCCCGCAACGCCGCGCACCAGCCGCACCGGCGCGATCAAGAGGTTTACGCCCGGCGAATGGTCCGCGGGCGCGGACTTCGAGACAGGCGGGCGGCCCGTCCTGGAACTGTTGTCGGCCGGCCCGCTGGCGTTCGACGCCGACGGCGACCTGCTCGTGGGCGGCGGGGACTTTGCGCAGGGCCAGACCGGGTTCGTCGGTGTGGTCCGGGCGGGCGTGCTGGCCGGCGTGATCGCCGGGCCTCTTACGGTGAATCCAAACAACCCGGCGCACGTGCGTCGGCTCGATCCGATCGGCGACGGGAGCGGGTTTCTCGGCGCCCGGGCGATCCGCGCCACCGACGAACTGCTCATCACCGGCGGGCCCGTGTGGTTCACCACCTCCGGGCGCCGGCCGGGCGACGCCACCGGCGACGGGCTCGTCACCGGCGCGGACCTCACGGCCGTCTTGAACGCCTTCAGCACGACGAACCGCCTGGCGGATCTGACGGGCGACGGTGTCGTCAACGGCGCCGACCTCACCGTCGTCCTGAATAGCTGGACGGGGGCCGCGCCGTGAGACGCCGCATCGCGCCCGTCGCCGCGGCGCTCGCCGCGAGCCTGCTGATCCAGCCCGCCGCGGGCGCGGGCGACTTCGCCTCGGTCGTGCTCGCGTACGCCCCCGCGCCGGGGCAGTTCGTCAACGCCCCGGCGTTCAACGACCCGTCGCGCGCTCTGGGCCCGCCGACCGGGGGCGGATCGGCCTCGCCGGACAACTCCGGGCTGGTGACGCTGGGCGGCTTCGGCGGCTCCATCACGCTGGCGTTCGACCGCCCCGTCCTCGACGACCCGCGCAACGCGATGGGCCTGGACTGCATCGTCTTCGGCAATGCGTTCTGGCCCAGCGGGGACCCGACCGCGCGCGCCGCCGAGGCCGGCGTCATCGAGATCGCCCTGGACGCCAACGGCAACGGGATCGCGGACGACGCGTGGTATCTGATCCCCGGCTCGCACCTGGCGCCGCCCGTCGCGCGGCAGGACGAGACGTGGGACGACGACCCGGCCACGCCGACGCCCCCGGCGGTCGTCTCCTGGTTCCCCGCTGGCGCGACCAGCCCTATGACGACGGCGGCGTTCCGCCTGCCCGCGGTCTTCGAGTCAGCGTTCCTCATCAGCGAGGGCGCGCCGGCCGAGACGTTCGCCGGCTACGCGGACCTCAGCCCCACGCTGATTTTGGGCGACATGACCGGCGCCGACGGCTCGCCCGGCGACAACAGCCTCGCCGACCCCGAGGACGACCCCGCGATCGACCCCAGCGTCTTCTACACCACGCCCGACGACCCGCTCACCGTGGGGATCGATCCCGGCTCGGGCGGGGGCGACGCCTTCGACATCGCCTGGGCCGTCGAGCCCGCGACGGGCGCTCCGGCGAACCTGCCCGGCTTCCACTTCATCCGCATCTCGACGGGCGTCCACGCGATCGCGGGCCCGCTGGGCGAGGTCTCGACGGAGATCGACGCCGTCGCGGACGTGCGCCCGGCCGTCGCCCTGCCTGAAGACCTCACGGGCGACGGCGCCGTCGATGGGCGCGACATCACCGTGGTCCTGAACCTGTGGGGCGCGAGAGTCTCGTTCGCCGACCTCAACGGCGACGGGACGGTCAACGGCGCCGACATCACCGCGATCCTCAACGCCTGGCGCCCGGCGCCGTGACGCGCCCGGCGAACCATCGTGCGACCCGGCGGGCGTTCACGCTGCTCGAGACGCTCGTCGCGATGTCCGTGATCGGGGCGCTGGTGGGCGTGCTGCTCCCCGCGCTGGCGTCGGCGCGAGGGGCGGCGCAGCGGGCCGTGTGCGCCTCGAACCTCCGGCAGGTGCAGCTGGCCAACGACTATTACGCCAACGACCACGCCGGACGGCTGCTGCCCGCCGCGATCGGCATCGCGACGACGAACCTGCACCGCTGGCACGGGACGCGATCGACTCCCGCCGAGCCCTTCGATCCCGCGGACGGGCCGATCACGCCGTACTTGGAGGACGGCGCCGCGAGTGTCCGCGCCCGCGCGTGCCCGACGTTCGAGCCCGTGCTAGCGGCGCTGGAGGGATCCGGGCGCGGGTTCGAGGCCGGCGCCGGGGGCTACGGGTACAACGCGGCGTTCGCGGGCGTGGTCCGCCGGCCCGCCGCGGGCGGCGCGTGGGTGATCGAGCGCGACGACCTGGGCAGCCTGCGGTCGCGCTTCGCCGATCCCTCCTCGACGGTCGCGTTCGCCGACGCGGCCTTCGCCGACCGCCGGGGCGTCGGCGGGCTCATCGAGTACTCCTTCGCCGAGCCCCGCTTCTGGCCCGACTTCCCCGGCGCCAGGCCCAACCCGTCGATCCACTTCAGGCACGGCGGGAGCGCGAACACCGCCTGGCTCGACGGGCACGTCACCGCCGAGCGGCGCAGCCACACCTGGGCGGGGATCGGCTTCGGCGTCGATGCGGGGGCCGTCGGGCTCGGGTGGTTCGGCCGCGGCGACGGCAACGATCTGTTCGATTACGACTAGGATCTGTTCGGCGGATTGCTCAGGTGTCACCCGAGACGGGGGCAGCCGGTGGAACGGCCGTCTCAGCCGTATTCTGTGCCAACCAAGACGGGCGAGACGCCCGTCCCACTGATCCGTCAAACAGGACCTAGCGCCGCGCCGGCGGGGACGGGCCCAGCAGCTCGTCGAGCCAACCGTCGAGCCCGTCCGGGCGCCCGGGCGCCGGCCCGTGCGCCACGCCCGAGGCCCGCCACCGCGCGACGACCGCGCGCGATCGCGCGTCCACGACGGCGACGTGCGCCTCCCACCGCGTCAGGCGCAGGTCCGGACGGAAGGCGACGGCGGGTTCGGCCCGACGCTCGACCACCAGCACCAGGGCCGGGTCGCGCGGGTCGAGGACGGCGCCGCGCGCGATCAGCCCCGCCTCGAGGTCGTGCGCCAGGTCGGCGTCGGTGTCGGCGCGCACCGCGAAGGTGACGGCCCGCCGGGCGTCGGCGAGCGCGCGGTCCGCGCGGCGGGTCAGCTCGTCGAGCCGCCGACGCCGGGGCGCGTCGTCGCCTACGATCGCCCGGCGCGTGTCCAGCGCCGCCCGCGCCCGCTCGACCGCCCGGTCGGCTCGCCGCGCCGTCCGCAGCCGCGCCAGCGCCCCGTCGGCCGGCCGGGTGAGGGCCCGCGCCGCCTCGTCGAGGGCGCGATCGGCTTCATCGGCCAGGGCCCGCGACGCCGACGCCCGGTCCAGCGTCACCCGCGCGTGGAAGACGCCGGCGGCTCGGTCGCGCCAGACCTGCGCGACGCGCACGCCGGGCAAGTCGACCGCGCTGGAGAGGCGCACAAGGCTCGCGGTCGAGGCTCGGCCGGTCCCCGTGACGCCGTGGTGTGATCCCGTTTGCGTGGTCCCGCTCGACGCCGCGACCTCGACCGCGTCGACGCGGACGCGTATGGACTGCGCCAGCCGGGCCATCGCGGCGTCGATCGCCTCGGCGCGCGTCGTGCCGGCCCCCGCGGCGGCGAGCGTCCCGGCGGGCGACTCGCTCGGCCGGCTAACCCACGCGGGCGGCTGACCGGACGCCGGGCCCGGGCTCGAGCACGCCGCGAGCCCCATAACCGCGCAGGCGACGCCGACGGCGCCGGCTCGGGCCGGGCGTCTGAGCCGGGGGCGGGCTGCGGGGCTCATGGGCACGGGGGCGATCTCCGATAGCCGATTCATCGGACCATCGGCGCCAGATCAGGAGGCCGCGGCCATGTCGCACGTCGTGTACGCCCGTTCAACCGGTCTCGCATGCCGACTCGGCGTCGCGGCGCTGGCGCTGGCCGCCGCGGGCTGCCAGGCCAATCGGGTCAAGCCGCCGAAGGTGCTCCCCGAGCGCACCGAGGTGACGCGGATCTTCACGCCCGAGTGGTACGAGGTCGACCCGTCCGAGGCCGACGGCCGATTCATCGCCACGGCCCAGGCCGTGGGCGCGACCCCGACCATGTCCGAGGCGCTGGCCGTCAACCAGGCCCGGCAGTCGCTGGCCCTGACGATCCAATCGCGGGTGGACGTGCTCCAGCGAAACTTCCAGGAGCAGATCGAGGCCGCCGGCGACCTGCGCCTCCTCCAGCGGTTCCAGGACGTCAACGCCGTCGTCGCCAGCCAGTCGCTGCGCGGGTCGGTGGTTCGGCGCAAGGAGACCTACGTCGAACCGGACGGGACGTACCGCACGTTCGTGCTGATGGAGCTGGACAACCGCGTCGTCGACGCCGCGTACCTCGACCGGCTCCGGCAGGCCGACGAACTGGAGACGCGGCTGCGCTCGGGCGAGGCGTGGGCGGAGCTCGAGCGCCGGGCGCGCGAGCTCCGAGAGGAGCGGGCCCGCGGCGGGATGCCCCCGATGACCGACCGCGAGATCATGGGCGGCTCGGGCGGCTGAGCCGGCGGCCGCGCGCCGCTCGCTATCTTCGAGCGCATGGCCGAGCCCGCCGGCGCCCCGGACATCACGGTCCGCGACCTTCAGCGGCTGATCCGCGCGCGGTACCACGAGACGGACTCGGCCCGCGGCGTGCCCGGCACGTTCATGTGGCTGATCGAGGAGGTCGGGGAGCTGGCGACGGCCCTGCACGAGAACGCGCCGGACCGCGCGCCGACGCCCGAGCAGCGGGCCAATCTCGCCGAGGAGTTCGCCGACGTCCTGGCCTGGCTGACGACGCTGGCCAACGTCGCGGGCGTGGACCTCGCCGAGGCGCTGACCAAGTACACCGACGCGGGGCGGGTCAAGGGCGTCAAGCCGTGAGCCGGGTGGCCGAGGCGTTCGACCGGCTGCGCGCCGAGGGCCGGCGAGGGCTGGCGCCGTTCGTCGTCGCGGGTCGGCCCGGGCTGGACCGGCTGGGCGAGACGCTCGAGGCGCTGGAGGGCGCCGGCGCCACGATGGTCGAACTGGGCGTGCCCTTCAGCGACCCGATCGCCGACGGGCCGGTGATCGCGGCGGCCATGCACCGGGCCCTGACCGACGGAGGCGTCCGGCCGCACGCCATCCTGGACGCGGTGGCGCAAGCCCGCGGGCGGGTCACGATCCCGCTGGTGGCGATGGTGAGCGTGTCGATCGTGCATCGGCTGGGGCCGGCGGCGTTCTGCCGGGACGCCGCGGCGGCGGGGCTCGACGGGCTGATCGTGCCCGACGCGCCGGTGGACGAGGCCGCCCCGATCCGTGCCGAGGCCGCCGGCGCGGGCCTGACGTTCAGCCACCTGGTCGGGCCGCAGACCACCGGTGACAGGCTGGCGCGGACCGTCGGGGCGTCGACGGGGTTCGTGTACCTCTTGGCGCGGGCGGGCGTCACCGGCGAGCGCGCCGACGCGCCGGACATCGCCGGCCGGGTCGCCGCGATCCGGACCCAGACGGACCTGCCCGTGGCGTGCGGGTTCGGGATCTCGACGCCGGAGCAGGTCCGCGCCGTGGTGCGGCATGCGGACGCGGCGATCGTGGGGTCGGCGCTGGTACGCCGGATCGAGGATGCGATCCTGGCCGGCCGCGACCCCGTCGCCGACGCCGCCGACGCCGTGGCGGACCTTGCCCGGGGGCTCGATCCGGCCGATGGGTAGGCGGGGCCGGGTCCGGCGTGCGGGCCGGTTGCAGCCGACCCCGCCGGCGGGAGAATGGGCCCGTCCCGCGCCCGGCGGGACGCATCGAGGGAGCCGACCCGTGACCACCGAGACTCTCACCGCCCCGCGCACCAGCGCCGTGGCTCGCATCGCCGAGAACGGCTGGGAGACGCACGCCATGCCCGAGGACGCCGGCGCCACGTCCATCGAGTCGATCTTCGGCCGGGACGTGTTCAGCGAGCGCGTCATGCGCCAGCGCCTGCCCAAGGACGTCTTCCGCGCGCTGCAGAACACCATCCGCCGCGGCGACCCCTTGGACCCGGCCGTCGCCGACACCATCGCCAACGCGATGAAGGACTGGGCGATCGAGCGCGGCGCGACGCACTACACGCACTGGTTCCAGCCGCTGACCGGGCTGACCGCGGAGAAGCACGACTCCTTCGTCCACCCGGACGGCGCCGGGGGCGCGATCGTCGAGTTCTCCGGCGAGCAGCTCGTCCAGGGCGAGCCCGACGCCTCTTCGTTCCCCTCCGGCGGGATGCGCGCCACCTTCGAGGCCCGCGGCTACACCGCCTGGGATGCCACCAGCTGCGTCTTCCTCAACCGCACCGGCGCCAGCGTCACGCTGTGCATCCCCACCGTCTTCGTCTCCTGGACCGGCGAAGCGCTGGACAAGAAGACCCCGCTGCTGCGCTCCATCGAGGCGCTCAGCGCCCAGGCCCTGCGGGTGCTGCGGCTGTTCGGCGCGGCCGAGGGCGTGTCCCGCGTCAACACGACCGTCGGCGCCGAGCAGGAGTACTTCCTCATCGACCGGCGCTTCCACCTGGCCAGGCCCGACCTGATGATGTGCGGGCGGACGCTCGTCGGCGCCAAGCCCCCAAAGGACCAGCAGCTGGAGGACCACTACTTCGGCGCCATCCCGCCCAGGGTGCTGGCGTTCATGAGCGAGGTCGACCGTGAGCTGTACGCCTTGGGCGTGCCGGTCAAGACCCGGCACAACGAGGTCGCCCCCGGGCAGTACGAAATCGCTGCGACCTTCGAGGGCGCCAACACGGCCATCGACCACCAGATGCTGGTGATGGAAACCCTCCGCCGGGTCGCGCCCCGGCACGGGCTGGAGTGCCTGCTGCACGAGAAGCCCTTCGCGGGGATGAACGGCTCGGGCAAGCACAACAACTGGTCCCTGGCGACCGACACGGGCGTGAACCTGCTGGACCCGCGCGACGAGGCGCACAGCAACCTGCAATTCCTCACCTTCTTGTGCGCCGTGATCCGCGCCGTCGATCGGCACGCGGCGCTGCTGCGGGCCAGCGTCGCCAGCGCGGGCAACGACCACCGCCTGGGCGCCAACGAGGCCCCGCCGGCGATCATCTCCATCTTCCTGGGCGACATGCTCTCGGACATCGTGGCCCAGCTCGAGTCCGGGCCCGCGACCAGCACCCGCTCGGGCGGGGCGCTGGACCTGGGGGCCCGCAGCCTGCCGCAGATCCCGCGCCACGCCGGCGACCGCAACCGCACCAGCCCGTTCGCGTTCACGGGCAACAAGTTCGAGTTCCGCGCCGTCGGGTCGAGCCAGTCGATCGCGTGGCCCAACACGGTGCTCAACACCATCGTCGCCGAGTCGCTGGCGGACCTCGCCGACCAGATCGAGGCCGCGTGCGGCCCGGCCCCCGACCCCGACGCCCTGCGCGGCGCGGTCCTGCCGATCCTTCAGTCCATCGTCAAAGCGCACAAGCGCGTGATCTTCGACGGGGACAACTACTCGAAGGCGTGGCGCGCCGAGGCCCAGCGCCGCGGCCTGCCGCACCTGCCGAACACGCCCGCGGCGCTGCCGGCCGTCACGGCGGAGACGACCGTCGCCGCGTTCGAGCGGTTGGGCGTCCTGAGCCGCGCCGAACTCACCGCCCGTCAGACCATCTTCTTCGAGCAGTTCTGCAAGCAGATCGACATCGAGGCCGCCACCCTCAGCCGCCTGTGCCGGCAGTTCATCCTGCCCTCGGCCCAGCGCGCCCAACGGGCCCTGGCCGAGACCGTCGCCGCCACCGAGGCGCTCGACCAGGACTGCCCCGAGCTGCGCGGCGCCCTGGAGGAATACGCCGACCTCGTCGGGCGATTCATCGCGGCGCTGCGCGCCCTGGATGACGTGCGCGGCTCGGACGCCCACGCCGGCGACCCCGCCGCCCACGCGGCGTTCCTTCAGGAGTCGCTCCGCCCGCTCATGGACGACGTGCGCGAGCTGGCCGACCGGCTCGAAGCCGACACGCCCGATGACCTGTGGTCGCTGCCGGCTTACCGCGAGATGCTGTTCATCAAGTGACGCGTCCGGGCGCCACGGCGGCCCGTGTTTCTCCCACCGGCGATCGCCGTGCGCAGAACTTCGCGCACGGGCACGCGGATACGCGCCCGACCTCGATCGCGCCGCGCGCCGAGGCCGTCGCGCGTCAGTAGATTTGCGTATTCCCGAGGCATACAAGAAACATCTTGAACGTGTCGGGCCCGGGATGTATGCTCATGCGAGGTGACGGGCCGGCCTCCCCGCGGCCGAATATCAAGCCTCGACCCGGCCGGCGCCGGCCCTTTGAAGGAGGGTCATCTCATGATACGGATCAAGCCCGTGTCGGTTGCTGTGGCGTCGTGCGCGCTGTGGACGGGCGTCGCAGCGACGCAGGGGGCGCTACTAAACCTCGGCGGGACGGGGGTCGTGGTGTTCGGCGTGGCGCCGATCGGCGGGCCCCCGAACCCCGGCGGCCCGGTGTTCATCCACAACAACCTGACCGACCGCTTCGACATCCTCTCGAGCCCGGGCAACGGCTGGCTCACCGCCGACACCAGCCTCACGAACAACATCCAGGAGAACGGCGGCCCGCTGCCCGGATTCGCGTTCCGAGTCGGGGGCGGCAACGTCAACGGGCCGTTCGGCGCCGGGGTCGCGACCATCGACGCCTTCGGGAACGTGGGCTTTGCGATCTCCGACGCCGCGCCCGCCGGCGGCTCGGGGTCCTACCTGATCGCCTCGTCGATCACTCAGTACCAGAGTGTCGGCAACACGGTCGGCGCGGTCACCGCCGCCCTCGGGATCGCCGGCCGGCTGGCGTCCCCGCTGTCGTCGCTCGCCGTCTCCCTGCGCATCGAGATCCTGGACACCGCGAACGTGTTCCTGGGCGTCAACTCCCCACCACAGGTGCTCGCCGTCGGCGGCGGGCTCAACGACGTCGCGCTGGGCGACTTCTGGGCCACCCAGTTCAACCCGCTCACCGGCGACTTCCTCGGGCTGTCGATCGACACCACGCCGGTCCTGAACATCCCCAACGGCGACATCCTCACGGTGCGCACGACGCTCACCGCGATCGGCGACCCCTCGACTATCTCCTCGCTGGGCCTGGACGACCCGCTGCTGGCCCCCCTGCTGGCCCAGAGCGGCGCCACGATCGGGGACCTCGTGCTGTCGCAGTCCGTCGGCGCCCCGCCGATCCCCGCGCCGGCAACCGCGGCGATCGTCGCGACGCTCTTCGCCGGGGCCCTGCGCCGGCGCCGGGCCGCCTGACCAGACCCGCGGGCCAACGCGCGCCAGACCCACGCGACTGACCTGGACGCGCCGCTCGTGCGCTCGGGATCCGCGCCGGCGACGCCGGGGTACGATGCCGGTCCGCATCGGCCCCGTAGCTCAGCGGTAGAGCGCCCGACTCATAATCGGCGCGGTCGTTGGTTCGAATCCAACCGGGGCCAGTCGCGCGGGCGCGTCGCCGTGTGCCATACTGAGCCGGTGGCGCCGACGAGGATCATCATCGCCGCCGTGTGCGCCGCGGCGGGGTTCGCGCTGGCCGCGGTCGGGGGCTGCGCCGTTGGGCGTCATCGAGACGCCGACGCCGCGCCCGACGCCGGCCCGTTCGTCGTCGTGCTCGGCGTGGCGCAGGACGCGGGGGCGCCGCAAGCCGGGGCGGACGCGCACCCGGGGTGGGAGGACCCGTCCAAGCGCCTGCGCGCCGCGTGCCTGGGGCTGGTGGACCCGCGGTCGGGGAGGTATTGGCTGTTCGAGGCGACGCCGGACTTCCGGTCGCAGCTGCACGATCTGCACCGCGCTGCGGCCGAAGCATCGGCGCCGGGCGTCGAGCCCGCGCTGGCGGGCATCTTCATCACGCACGCGCACATCGGGCACTACACCGGGCTGATGTTCCTCGGGCACGAGTCGATGGGCGCGTCGGGCGTGCCGGTGTACGCGGCGGCGAGGATGGCCCGGTTCCTGCGCACCAACGGGCCTTGGGATCAACTCGTGCGGTACGGGAACATCCGGCTGCAGGAGATCGCGCCGGGGCGGGAGATCGCCTTGGCGCCGTCGCTGCTCGTCGGGGCCGTCCCCGTCCCGCACCGTCAGGAGTATTCAGAGGTCGTCGCGTTCATCCTCGAGGGGCCGTCGCGGCGCGTGCTGTTCCTGCCCGACGTGGACTCGTGGGACGACATGGACGCCGCCGGGACCCCGATCGAGTCGCTGCTGGCGGGCGTCGACGTGGCGTACCTCGACGGGACGTTCTTCGGCGACGGCGAGGTCCCCGGCCGCGACATGACCGGCTTCCCCCACCCGCGCATCAGGGACAGCGTCCGTCGGCTGGGCCGGCTGCCGGCGTCGGACCGGCCGTCGATCCGGTTCATCCATCTGAATCACACCAACCCGGCGCAGTTCCCCGGGTCGGCTGCGCGTCGAGAGGTGGAGGCCGCCGGATTCCGGGTCGCGCGCCGGGGCGAGCGCGTGGAACTGGCGCCGGCGGGCGACACCGGCGCCGGGCCCGGTTGAACGTAGACTGGCCGTGTGTTCTTCCGTCGTCGGGCGAGAACGGGTCAACGGCTGGCGCTCGCGTCGCTGATCGCATCGGCGGCGGCGATCGGGGCGCGCGGGCAGCCGCCGACCGCGCCCGCACAAGGAGGCGCGCCGCAGGCCGAGCAGACCGCGGCGCCGGCGTCCTGGCCCACGCTCGAGGGCCTGCGGTCGGCGCGCGACGCCGCGCAGAGCGCGCCCGATCTTGACCAGGCGACGCGAGACTCAATCGTGTCGACCTACGCGCAGGCGATCGCCATGCTGGAGGCCGCCGAGGCCGCCACCACGCAGGCGGCGGCGTTCGACGCGGACCGGGAGGCGGCGCCGGGCCGGCTGGCGGAGGTCCGGGCGGCGATCGACGCGCTGGGCTCGTCATCGGCTCAGGCGGACCTGACCGGCGCGCTGGAGGCGCTGGACGCGCGCCTCACCGAGCGCCGGGCCGAACTCGAACGGTGGCGGAGCGAGCGGGAGTCCCTCGCCGCCGAGGCGGCCCGCCGGGCGTCGCGACTCGCGGAGCTGCCGGCGCTGATCGCCAAGGCGCGCGAGGAGGCGGCGGCAGCCGGCGACGGGGCCGTCGCGGCGCCGGCGGAGGTGCTGACGATCGCGGCGGCCGAGCGGGCCCTGGCCGAGGCTCGCCGCCGTCGCGCCCAATCGGAACTGCGGTTGCTGACGGCGGAACAGGCGAGCTACGCCGCCCGGGCGGACCTGTTGACGGCTCGGCGCGAGCGCGCCGACCGGATGGTGGCGGTGCTGACGCGGGAGGTGGAGGCGCTGCAGCAGGAGGTCGCCCGGCGGCGGGCCGCCGCCGCCGACGCCCAAGCCGAGCAGTCCCGCGAGCAGGCGACCGACCTCCCGCCGGCGCTGGCCTCGGCGGCGACAGCCAACGCGGCCCTCGCCGAGGAGTTGGCCTCGATCCAGCGCCGGCTGGCCGAGGCGCAGCAGGACGCGGCCGCGGCGCGCGAACGCGCCAGCGCGCAGGCGCCGCGGCTGGAGGAGATCCGCGCCCGGGCGTCGGCGGGCGAGGGGCCGTGGGTCGGCGTGCAGCTGCGCACGGAACTGCAGCGGCTCCCGGATCCCACGGAGTTGGCGCGCGAGCACCGCCGGCTGGCGCGGGCCATCAACGCCGCCCGACGCCGACAGATCGAGATCGAGTCGGAGATCGTGGCGCTGGGCGCGTCGCCGGAGGACGCGGCCGACGCGCTGGTGTCGTCGGTCGACGACCCCGGGCGCTGGCGGGCGCGGGCCGAGTCGCTCCTGCGGGATCGTCTCGAGACGCTGCGCAGCCTGAGCAGCGCGACGAACGACCTGCTCGGGGCGCTGAGCGAGCACGCAACGGCCGTCACGACCTTGGCCAACGACGCCCGGCGGCTGCGGCGGTTCATCGAGGAACGCATCTTGTGGGTCCGCTCCTCGGACGCCGTCACGGGCGAAGCGCCGGCCCGGCTGGTGAGGGAGCTGCGCGCGGAGCTGGCGCCGGCGATCTGGGCCCGGGCGCCGGCGGCGGCGCGGGAGGAATGGCTCGCCAGGCCCGTGCGGCACACGGCGGCGGCGATCGCGGCGCTGGCGCTGATCGCGCTGGCCAGGCGGTCCAGGTGGATCGAATCACGGATCCGGGGGCGCGGGGCCAAGCCCGGTCGGCATGATGCGAAGACGGCCCTGGCCGGGGTGGGGCTGGCGGGTGTGCGGGCGGCCGCCTGGGCCGGTCCTCTGGCGGTCGGGTCGGAGTTTTTCGGGTCGATCGGGCCGGGGTGGGGCCCGGGCAAGCCGCTGGCCGCGGCGCTGTGGGCGTCGGCGTGGTTCACGTTTGTCGCGCGGCTGGTGTGGCTGCTGTGCCGCGAGGGCGGCGTGGGCGAGCGCGACTTCCGCTGGCCGGCCGACGCCCGCCGGGCCGTGCGCGCCACGCTTCGGTGGTGGGCCGTCCCCGCGGGCGCGGCGCTGGCGGCGACGGCGTTCGCCGAGACGTCGGAGGCCGCCCCGGGCTCGACGGAGCTCTTGCGGGTCTTCCTCGTGGTGTCGCAGATTTTATTGATCGCGCTGGTTTGGCGGGTGGGTCGGCGCCGGTCGCCGGTGATGCGCGCCTTCTGGGGGCCGGACCGATCGGGCTGGCTCTATCGCGTCTGGCCGGCGTTGCACGTGGGGCTGCTGACGGCTGGGGCGTCTCTGGTCGCGGCGGCGCTGGCCGGGTACGTCTACACCGCGGCGCGGCTGACCGAGCGGGTGTGGCTCAGCGCGGGGGCGCTGGTCGGCGTCGTGACCCTGCGGGCGCTGGTGCGGCGGTGGGCGGTGCTCCAGCGGCGGGCGCTGGCGGTGGAGCAGCTGCGGGCCGAACAAGCGCGGCAGGGCGCGGCGCCGGGCGATGCCGCCCCCCCGATCGAGCCCGACGCCATCGACGCCGGCGCGGTCGGCGCGCAGACGCTGCGGCTGGTGCGCGCGGTGGTCGTGGTGACGGCGGTGGCGGCGCTGGCGGCGATCTGGTCGGGCGTGGCGCCGGCGCTGGGAGCGCTGGACCGCGTGCGGGCGCCGGGGCTCGGCGTGTCGGTCGTCGAACTGGGGGCGGCGGCGCTGGCCGTCGTGGTGACGGTGATCCTGGCGCGGAACCTGCCCGGGTTGCTCGAGGCGTTGGTCATCCGCCGGCTGCCCATCGACGCGGGCGCGCGGTACGCAATCACCATGCTGGTGCGCTACGCCCTGCTGGTCGCGGGGATCCTGGCGGCCAGCGGCGCGGTGGGGCTGCGCTGGTCGCAGGTGCAGTGGCTCGCCGCTGCCGCGACGGTCGGGCTGGGGTTCGGGCTGCAGGAGATCTTCGCGAACTTCGTCTCGGGGCTCATCATCCTCTTCGAGCGGCCCGTGCGCCTCGGCGACACCGTCACCGTCGGCAACCTCACCGGCACGGTGACGCGCATCCGCATGCGCGCGACGACCATCCTCGACTGGGACCGCAAGGAGATCATCATCCCCAACAAGGAGTTCATCACGACGCAGCTGGTGAACTGGACGCTGACGGACTCGGTCCTACGGATCATCTGCCCGGTGGGGATCGCGTACGGATCGGACACCGCCCTGGCCGAGCGGCTGCTGTACGAGGTCGCCGCCGAGGTCCCGCGGGTCCTGGACGACCCTCCGCCCAAGGTGATCTTCCAGGGGTTCGGCGACAGCACGCTGAACTTCGAGCTGCGCGCGTACATCGACAGCATCGAGTGGTTCGTCTCCATCCGGCACGAGATCAACAACCTGATCGACCGGAAGTTCCGCGAGCACGGGATCGAGATCGCCTTCCCGCAGCGCGACCTGCACGTGCGCAGCATCCCGAGGCCCGTGGCCGAGGCGCTGGCCAGAAGCGCCGGGCGAGGCGGGGGCGTGTCGCCGTGACCGGCCCGCCCGAACCCAGCAAGACGGTGATCGGCTGGAAGGAGCGGGTGACGCTCCCCGAGTGGGGCGTCGAGGGGATCGTCGCCAAGGCCGACACCGGGGCGCGGACCGGGGCGATCGACGTCGCGTCGATCGAGGAGCGGCCCGGCGGGCGCGTGCGCTTCGGCCTGGTGCTGGCGCGGGCGTCGCGCGGGGGCGACGGCGCCGAGGTCCGCACGATCGAGACGGCCGTGACGCGCCGGTCGCGGGTGCGCTCGAGTTTCGGCGCCAGCCACGACCGGCTGTTCGTGGAGACGGAGGTCCGGCTGGGCGGGCTGTCCAAGCGCATCGAGTTGGGCCTGGTGTGCCGAAAGAACATGCTGTGCCGGATGCTGCTGGGGCGTGCGGCGCTGGCGCCGGAGTTCATCGTGGACCCGGCCCGGCGGCGGACGCTCGGGCGCGGACGGCGCGGGCGCCGGGAGGAGAAGGCATGAAGATCGCGATCCTGTCGCGCTCGCCGCGGTGCTACAGCACGAAGCGGCTGCGCCAGGCGGCCGAGTCCCGCGGGCACCGGGTGCGTGTGATGGACACGCTGCGGTTCTCGATCGGGCTTCAGACGCGGGCGCCGGAGCTGTACTACAAGGGCCGGCCCGCGCCGGCGGCGGACGCGATCATCCCGAGGATCGGGGCGTCGATCACGTTCTACGGGACGGCGGTGGTCCGGCAGTTCGAGCAGATGGGCGTGTTCACGCTCTCGGCGTCGCACGCGATCAGCGTGTCGCGGGACAAGCTGCGGTCGATGCAGGCGCTGAGCCGGCACGAGATCGGGCTCCCGGCGACGGCGTTCGTGCGCGACCGGGCGGAGATCCTGCCGGCGATCGAGCGCGTGGGCGGGGCGCCCGTGATCATCAAGCTGCTGGAGGGCACGCAGGGCATCGGCGTGATCCTCGCCGACACGGTGAAGGTCGCCGAGGCGATCATCGAAACGCTCCAGGGCGCGCGGCAGAACGTCCTCATCCAGAAGTTCGTCGCCGAGAGCAAGGGCCGGGACGTGCGCGCCTTCGTGGTGGGCGACCGCGTGGTCGCGGCGATGCGGCGTGTGGCGGCGGGGCAGGAGTTCCGTTCCAACGTCCACCGGGGCGGGTCCGCCGAGGCCCTCGACCTCGACCCGGCCTACGAGCGCACCGCGGTGCACGCGGCGCAGATCCTGGGCCTGCGCGTCGCGGGCGTGGACATGCTCGAGGGCGCCGACGGCCCGCAGGTCATGGAGGTCAACTCGTCGCCGGGGCTCGAAGGCATCGAGGGCGCCACCGGCGCCGACATCGCGGGCGACATCATCGCCCTGCTCGAGCGGCAGGCGCAGTTCCCCGACGTGGACCTCAGGCAGAGGCTGTCGCTGGCGCGGGGCTACGGCGTGGCGGAGTTCGTCGTCGCGCCGGAATCCCCCCTCGTGGACCGGACGCTCGCGTCGCTGGACCTCCGGCAGCGCGACATCCTGGTGCTGTCCATCACCCGCTCGGGCGTCGTGATCCCCAACCCGCGGGGCGACGAGCGGATCCTCGCCGGCGACACGCTGCTGTGCTACGGCAAGCTGCTGACGCTCGAGGGCCTGCTCCCGCCGACGAGGCCGCGCCGCCGAACCAAAAAGACGCCCGGCGCCCGCCGGCCCGCCGGCGAGTGACCGCATGGCCCGCCGATCCCCCATCGTGATCGCCGGCCAGCGCGTCGGCCCGGGCCAGACGCGGACCATCGACCTGCCGGTCTCGGAGACGTACCACGGCGAGGCGGTCGTCACCCCCGTGCGCGTGGTGCGGGCGCGGCGGCCGGGCCCGAGGCTGCTGATCACCGCGGCGGTCCACGGCGACGAACTCAACGGGCTGGGCATCGTGCGCGAGCTGATGTTCGATGAGAACCTGCGTCCCTCGGCGGGCACGCTCATGTGCGTACCGGTGGTGAACATGCCGGCGGTCGAGAGCCAGTCGCGGTACGTGCCGGATCGGCGGGACCTGAACCGGTCGTTCCCGGGCTCGCCCGCGGGCAGCATGGCCGCCCGGATCGCGCACACCATCTTCCACGGGGTGGTCCGGCAGGCGGATTTCTGCGTGGACCTGCACACCGCCGCGGTCCAGCGCACGAACTACCCGAACGTCCGCGCGGACCTCCGCAACCCGGGCGCCCGGCGGCTGGCGACGGCGTTCGGGTGCGAGCTGATCGTCAGCGGCAAAGGCCCCGAGGGCTCCCTGCGCCGCTGCGCGTGCGAGGCGGGCGTGCCCACGATCATCCTCGAGGCCGGCGAGGTGTGGAAGATCGAGCCGAGCGTCGTCGAGATCGGGGTGCGCGGCGTGCGCAACGTGATGATCGAACTGGGCATGCTCCAGGGCGAACCCGCCCGACCGGTCTACCAGACGCGCGTCGAGAAGACCACGTGGGCGCGGGCGACCCTGGGCGGGCTGCTGTGGTTCCACGTGGCGCCGGGCGATCTGGTCGAGGCGGGCCAGCCCCTGGCGACGAACTCGAGCGTCTTCGGCGAGGGGCGGGCCGTGCTGATCGCGCCGTGCGACGGGATCGTCCTGGGCATGACCACGCTGCCGGCGGTTCGGCCCGGCGAGCCCGTGTGCCACATCGCCCAGCCCACGCGGTCGCTGGCGAGCATCCGGCGGGCGCTCGAACGCCGCGGCGATTCACTGGCGCGTCGCCTGCGCCGCGACCTCTCCACGAGCGTGCACGTGACCGAACCCGAGGCGTGACGCCGCCCACGCGGCCGCCCGCCACTCGTCCTATCGAGGCGCGGGGAGGCCGAACTCCGCGAGCAGGCCGTCGATCAGCGGCGCGAGTTCCTCGAGAGGCGCGCCGGGGTGCAGCCCCGTGTGGCGGACGACGCCGGCGGGATCGAGAATCACGGTGAACGGCAGCCCCTGGATCCCGTACTCGGGGTTGTAGACGTCCTGCGCGCTGAACGCGATGTCCCAGCGGATGTCCATCGCGGTGATGTAGTCGCTCATCTGGTCGAACTCGTCCCGCGGCGTCCGCGCGCGTTCGCGGCCGCGCGGCGGCGGGAAGAACGTCGCCCCCTGCACGCTGGTCACGCCGAGCACACGCACGGGGAACCCCTTGTAGTGATCGACGAGCGCGCGGATCGAGGGGAACGAGGCGACGCACGGGCCGCACCACGTGGCCCAGAAGTCGAGCACCACGACCGAACCCGTCAGGTCGTCGAGCGACGTCAGCGGTGGATCGCCGCTCGACCAGATCAGGTCGAGCGCGGGCGCCGGTCGGCCCACGAGACGCGCCGCGGTGTCGGCGTGGGTGAGCGACGCCACGACCTTCGCGTAATACTCGGGGCCGCCGTCGATGGAGGGGTCGTGGCGCTCGGCGTCGGATTGCGCCTGCTGCGCGAGCCTCATGAGGCCCAGCCGGAGCGGCTCGAGCTGCTCCCTCGACAGAGCGCCGGACGCCCGGACCACGGCGAAGAGCTCATCCGCGTACGCCGCCATCCTCGGTGAAGCGCCGGGCAAACGGGCGAGGTACGCGGCGAGGTCGTCTTTGAGCGCGACACGCTCGGGGTCCGTCAGCCCGTCCACCAGAAACCGGGTCAGCTCGGACACGTCGCCCGTGCGCAGCGCATCCGGGAGCGCGGGGTGGGCCAGCGCCGCTCGGTTGAGCCTCAAACGCTCGTCCGTGTCCGCTTCGCGGGGAGCATCCAACACGGCGAGCGCCGCGGCCGCGACCGCGCCCTCTCGCGACCGATCGTCGAGCCAGCGGCGCACGCCCGCGATCGCCTCGGGCGACCAGTCGCGCCCGCCGTCGCCGAAATGGGAGTAGTTGATCAGCCCGTAGCCCATCAGCCGTGCGATCTGCGTGGGCTTGAGGGACGAGAGATCGTACGATCCTACGAATCGGTTGTAGAGCGTGAGGACCGCCTCGAGGCTCGCGTCGCCGGAGTCGAGCACGCGGGCGCGGTCGGCGAGGAACGCGTCCAGCTTCGCACGGAATGCGTCATCCGCCGGTGGTTGGGCGCCCGATGCCGCAGCGCAAAGAAAGCCAAGTACGAGGACGCACAGCGCAGCGGTCCGGCGCATGACTTGGGTCCTCCTGTGTGCGTCGAAGGCTCCCTCCAGTGTATCACCCCGCGGCCGGATCGAGAGCCCGCGCGTCCGGAGTTGACGCTCGCGCGGCGCACGGTCGGGGCCGGCGCCTGGGTCGATCAGATTCGTACGGCGCCCGCTGTCGCGACTCAAAGCCACCGGCGGAAGAACTCGACCTGAAGATTCTTCGCGTCGTTGGCGAATCGGCCGAAGCCGGCGTGCTCGTTGGGCGCGCCGGTCTGGGGCCAGGTGACCAGCCGGACCGTCTCCTCGACCGACGCCGGCGTCTGGCCCGTCTGCGCCGACGGTGGGACGGGCGCCGGGCCCGTCTGCGCGCAGCGCTCACGCACGGCATCGACGAAGTTCCGCATCCCCTGCGCGGGCGCCCACTGGTCCCGCTCCGAGTGCAGCGCCAACAGCGGGACGCACCGCCAGCCGTCCAGGTGTCGGATCGGGTCGAGCCGGTCGATCAGGTCTGGCGTGAAGCGTTCGCGGTACGGCATGACGGAGAAGTCCCCCACGGTGGACTCGACCGCGACGGCGCGGAAGGGGTGATCGTCGCAGCAGCGGCGCAGGGCGGCCATCCCGCCGGCGCTCATCCCGCCGACGCCGAGACGCTCGCGGTCGAACGCGCCGCCCCACCGGCGCTCGGCGAGGGCGTCGACGACGCCGTCGATCTCGGCGATCATCCGCTCGACGACGTAAAGCGTGTGCTCGGGCCCGTGCAGGCGCGGGCCGGGCCGCTCGCCGTGCCCGGGCAGGTCCACGGCGCAGGCGGCGATCCCCGCGCGGATCCAGCGGAGGTACCGCCCCGGGTCGAGGGTCTTGTCGACGGTCCGGCCGTGCATCCACAGGACCGTCGGCGCCGGGGTTGACCAGTCCGGGTGGGCCAGCAGGGCGGGGACCTCGGCGGGCCCGAGCCGGACCAGCCGCGACGCGGACTTCAGGGCCGACGGCAGCTGCGCGAAGCGTTCGATCATCGGTCGCGCTCAGTCGGCGCCGGCGAACTCACCGATGAGCCGCGTGTGGGCGCGTCGGCCCAGCCGCCAGCAGTCGAGCTCGAACTTCTCGTTGGGCGAGTGGACGCGGTCGTCGTCCAGCCCGAACCCCATAAGGATGGTGTCCAGGCCGAGCTTCTCCTTGAGCATCCCGACGACGGGGATGGACCCGCCGGACTTGATGAGGACGGGCTCGGTCCCGCCGGCGGCGCCGGCCAGCGCCCGACGCGCGGCTTGCAGGTGCGCCGAGTCGCGGGCAACGTTGCCCGGGGGCCCCCCGCCGTGGTCGACGAACTCCCACCGGCAGCCTTTGGGCGTGCACTCGGTGAGCCAAGCGAAGAAGGCGTCGCGGATCCGTTCCGGGCGCTGGTCGGCGACGAGCCGGAAGGAGACCTTCGCGCCGGCGACCGCGGGGATGACCGTCTTGGCGCCGGGGCCGGTGTACCCGCCGCTGATCCCGTTGATCTCGGCGGTGGGCCGGGCCCACTCGCGCTCGATGGCGCTATAGCCGGCCTCGCCGACGTCCGCCTCGGGCCCGAGGCCGATCTTGCGGAGGGCCTCGACCTGATCGAAGCCCAGGCGGCGCCACTCCTCTCGCTCTTCATCAGCAAGCGGGAGCACATCGTCATAGAACCCGGGGATGGTGACGCGGTAGTCATCGTCCCACAGTTGGGCGAGGACCTTGACGAGTTCGGAGTTGGGGTTCGGCGCCCGGCCGCCCCAGAGCCCCGAGTGCAGGTCCTGGTCGGCGCCGTGCAGGAAGATCTCGGTGTAGACCAGCCCGCGCATGCCGTAGGTGATCCCGGGCTGGGTGGGCGAGGGCATGCCGGTGTCGCTGATGAGGGCGACGTCGCATTGCTTCAGATCGCTCGCGCGCGACTCGATGAAGCGTTCGAGGTTGACGGAGCCGGACTCCTCCTCGCCCTCGATGAGGACGGTGAACCGCACGGGCACGCCGCCGGCGGCCTCCTTCCACGCGCGCACGGCGTCGAGGAAGGTCGAGACCTGGCCCTTGTCGTCGACCGCGCCGCGCGCCACGACGCGCTCGCCGGGGCCCCCGGGCTCGGCGGGCTTGACGACCGGCTCAAACGGCGGGCTCTCCCAGAGGTCCAACGGGTCCGGGGGCTGCACGTCGTAATGCCCGTAGAACAAGACGTGCGGGCCCGCGTACCCGGGCGCGCCCGCGTGCTGGGCCCAGACCACCGGGGCGCCGGGCTTGTCGGGCGTCCCGGTCTCCTCGACGGTCGCGTCGATCCCGGCCTCGCGCAGCCGGTCGGCGCACCACCGGGCGGCGCGGCGGGTGTCCTCGGCGTGGGCGGGATCGGTCGCAACCGAGGGGATGCGGAGCCAGTCCATGAGCCGGTCGAGACCCGCCTTCTCATCTGCCTCGAGGCGAGCGAGCACGTCGTCAAGTCTGGGCATGGGTATCGCTCCGCGGGGCGCGCGGCTCGATGGCGGACCGAGAGGACCGGCGCGCGGGGAGCGTCAGAATACGAGCAACGCCGCCGCGGCGCACACGCCCGCGATCAGGAAAAAAAATCCCGCCCGGCGCACCGCCCGGGCCGGGTCCGGCGCCGGTCGCATCGGCCGGCTGATCCCCGGCGTCTGCGCGGGCCGGCTCGCCCAGCGCTGGCGCACGCCGGCGACCTCGACGATGCCCTCCATCTCGGCGTAGGAACGGGGCGGCCGGGCGCACAGGTCGGCGCCGCAGGACGGGCACCGGCGCGTCGTCAGCCCCGCGGACCCCTGCAACGCCGGGCCTTGGTGACCGCACGCCAGGCACGTGCGGCGGGTCAGTCGGCGGCTGAGCGCGGGGCGGAGGTGCGGCATACCCTGTCACTATACCGGGGCGGGGCGCAATCCCGGCGCATCGAATCGTAAACACAGTGTTCACAACACTTTCGGAACATGCCGCCGAGGTCGATCGCTGGGCGAGGATGCTCGACGCGACGGCCTCGACGACCGAGAACCCGCCGCCGCCGACCCTGGCCCCCTGGTTCCTCTTCGCCCGCGGGGTCGGGCCTAAGCCGGACCGGGTCCCGACCGGCCCGGACGAGGCGCTGTGGCGTCTGGTCGCCGGCGGTCGAGGGGATTGGCGTCAGGCGCTGCCGCACCCGGCGCCGGCCGGCGAGGCGCCCCTGCACCCGCACGCCCCGGACACCGCGATCGAGGTCTGGACGGAGCGTGACCTGTCGGCGATCCACGCCGCCAGCCGGCTGCTGGCGCGGTCGCCCGACGAGGCGCTGCATGCGCGGGTGGAGTCGGCCGTCGCGTGGCACCTGGCCTACACCGAGCCGGACAACGCCACGGGCCGGCCCTGGGCGGCGCACGTCTTCGCGGCGCGGTCGATCGTCCTGCGCGACGCGGGCGCCCGGCTCTACGCCGAGCACCTCCTGCACGCCTGCCAGGTGCTCGAGGCCAGGCCCGACGCCCTGAGCGCCGAGATCCTCCGCGACGCGGCCGAGACCCTGCGCGCCGCGTCAGCCGCGCGCGCGTGAACCGAGCCAGCCCAGCCGCCGGGCCACGAGCAGCATCACGGCCGCGATCGCGGCGCACACGCCCCAGAAGAACAGGTACCCGAAACGCCAGGAGAGTTCCGGCATGTTGGCAGGGCTGGAGGTGTCGAAGTTCATGCCGTACACGCCCGCGACGAACGTGATGGGGATGAAGATCGTGGCCACGACAGTCAGCACGCGCATCACCTCGTTGGTGCGGTTGGCGACGCTGGAGAGGTACACGTCGATGTAGGACTGGGCCAGCTCGCGGTAGGTCTCGGTGATGTCCACGATCTGGATCACGTGGTCGGCGACGTCGCGCAGGTAGGGCGCCACCGGCGGCTCGATGAGCGGGTGCCCCTCCCGCATGAGCGACGCGAGCATCTCCCGCTGCGGCCAGATCGACCGGCGCACGGCCATCAGGTCGCGCTTGGCGGCGAAGATCTCGTGCAGCAGGCTCTGATCGGGGCGTTCGAGCAGCCGCCGCTCGATCTCTTCGAGCCGCTCGCCGTAGGCTTCCAGGACAGGGAAGTAGCCGTCGGTGATGGCGTCGAGCACCATCACGGCGAGGTACCCGGCGCCGGAGCGACGCAGCCGCGACCCCTCCGTGCGGATTCGCGCGCGGATGGGGTCCAGACAATCGCCGGCCCGCTCCTGGACGGTGACGACCAGCCCGTCGCTGGCCCAGAGCGAGACCTGCTCGACGTCGGGGGCGCCGGCGTCGGTCAGCCGGGCCATGCGGGTGACCGCGAACAGGGCGCCGCCGTAGGCCTCGGCCTTGGGGCGCTGCCCGACGTTGGCGATGTCCGCGAGGGCCAGCGGGTGGACGCCGAAGGCCTCGCCCAGGCGGGTCAGGGCGTCGTGGTCGCTCACGCCGTGGGCGTCGACCCAGACCACGGCGCCGGGCTCGAGGACGCCAGCGAGGTCCTCGGGCCGGGCGTCGAACGCCTCGCAGCGGTCCGGTCGGTAACGCATCACCCGGAGGGTCATGGGCTCGCGGCTTTCGGCCGGGGCGAACGCGCCCGGGGGCGCGCCGACGGGCGCGGCCCGCCGGCGCACCAGCCCGCGGACGTGGAGCCTCGGTCGTCTGGATCGTGACCCGGGCATGCGGCGATGGCCTCCGGCGCCGGCCCCCGGATGCGGGGGCGCGGCAGAAGTATCGGCCCGGCCGCGCCCCGCGGGCCAACCCGGCCCCGGCGTCGGGCGGCGCGCGGTCGGTAGGATCGTCGCCCCGTGCCCAGACGAACGACCCCACGCCTGACGACCTTCGCCCTGCCCGCCGGCCGGCTGATCGCGGGCAAGTACGTCGTCGAGTCGCGCCTGGGCTCGGGCTACGAGGGCGAGGTCTACAAGGTGGTCGAGCGCAAGACCGGCGCCCCGCGGGCGGCCAAGCTCTTCTTCCCGCACCGCAACGCCGGCGACCGCGCCGTGACCACCTACGCCAAGCGCATGGAGCGGCTGCGCCGCTGCCCGATCATCCTCAAGTACCACCACTCCGAGGAGATCGAGGCCCGCGGCGTGTGGACCACGGTCATGGTCAGCGAGTTCGTCGAGGGTGTGCTGCTCGAGCGGTTCGCGCGGGCCCAGCCGGGGGGCCGGCTGCGGCCCTTCGAGGCGCTATCGCTGATGCACGAGATCGCCGCCGGGCTCGAGTGCGTCCACCGCATGGGCGAGTACCACGGCGACATGCACGTGGGGAATGTGCTGGTGCGGCGCGTGGGCGTGCGCTTCGACGTGCGGCTGGTGGACATGTACGACTGGGGCCGGCCCAGCGCGGCGAACATCCGCGAGGACGTCTTCAACCTGGTGCGCATCCTGTACGACATCACCGGCGGGCCTCGGTGGTACGCGAAGCAGCCGCCGGAGGTCAAGGCGATCTGCCTGGGGCTCAAGCGCACGCTCATCGCGCGGCGGTTCCCGACGACCCGGGCCCTGCGCGAGCACCTCGAATCCTTCGAGTGGTCCGACGCCTAGCGCGGGCGGGCCGGGCGGTACAGGACGAAGGTGAGGTCGTCGGGCTTGCCGGGCTCGCCGGGCTGGGGGTTGGTCATGCGCCGGTGCGCCGCGTCGCGAAGCCGGCGGGCGGCGGCGTCGACGGGGCCCGTGCGGATCAGGTCCGCGATCTCGCGCGTGCGGAGGTTGTCCGTCACGCCGTCGGACGCGAGGATCAGCGTGTCGCGCGCGGCCAGGGGCACGGCCGCCCCGACCTCGATCCGCATCTCGGCCGAGCCGAGCAGATTCGAGATCAGCGAGCGGTCCTCGTGGTGCATGGCGTCGCGCGGGTCGATCACGCCCGCCTCGACGCCGTAGGCCACCGGCGCGTGCGCCAGCGTCTGGAGCTTGACCCGCCCGCGCTGCCCGATCAGCAGGATTTCAGAATCGCCCGCGTGGTAGGCGCGGACGGCGCCGGCGTCGACAATGGCCACCGCGAGGGTGGTCCCGGCGCCGACGCCCAGGCCCGTGATGGCCTCGTTGGCCCGCTCGAAGGCGTCGAGCACCGCGCCGCGGGCCTCCCCCTCGCCGGGCTGGTGGAGGCACTCGAAGAGCGTGCGGATGGCGATCTGGGCCGCCTGTTCGCCGGCGGCGTGCCCGCCGCAGCCGTCCGCCACCGCCAAGGCCACACCCCCGCCGATCAGGGGGATCACGGCCGCGGCGTCCTCGTTGGGCGGGTCCTTGATCGGGCTCCGCTCGGACACCACCGCCGCGACGCCCGTCCCGGCGGCGACCACCGCCGGTTCCGACAGGGACCCGTCGAAGACCCCGGTCGCGTCGTTCGGCAACGTGCTGGTTGGTGCGCTCGTCGGCATCACGCCCTGTCGGATCGTAGGGTCCTGCTCCCGGCCCGCACTCACCATCGGGCTCAGACCGCCGGCGGATCGACCGATGGGCCCGGGATCGGCGCCTCAAACGGGGCGAACAGACCGGCTGCGTCGGCCGCCACGCCAGCGGCCCGTGTCGGTC
The DNA here is from genome assembly GCA_003696725.1 of Planctomycetota bacterium. Lineage (GTDB taxonomy): Bacteria > Planctomycetota > Phycisphaerae > Phycisphaerales > UBA1924 > J020. The sequence goes on from RFGI01000125.1 coordinate 29,445, forward strand.
GGGCCCGGCGAGAGCCGATGGTGAGTGGGATGACCCCGACCCGGGCGCCAAGCCGAGCCCCCGCCCGCCCGGGCGGCGCCGCCCGAACCCTGGTCGCGGTCGGGGGCGTCCTGGCCACCCTAGGCCTGTCGGCCGTGCTCACGGTTCGCACGATCAACGCGACCCTCAGCCGGGCCGAGTCCGCCCGAGCCGAGGCCGCCCGCCTCAGCGCCGACCTCCAGACCCTCCGCGAGCGGTACGAGGCCCTGGCCGACCGCTACGACGCCGCCGTGAGCCGCACCGCGGTGACGGAGCTCGATGTGAGCGAGGACGGCTCGGTGGCCGTCATCGTCCGCGACGCGGCCGGTCCGCTGCGCCGGATACAGACGCCGTTCAACGCGGCGGACGAGATCTACGTGGATTATGCCGTGATCGACGGCCGGCTCTGGATCCGCCGCGTCTTCGACGCCCACACCCCGCCGGGCAGCGCCGTCGTCGTGGATCCCATCGTGGAGACGATCGACTGGGACCAGCGACCGGGCGGGTTCGGCCAAGCCGTCTACCGCAGCCTCGCGCCCGGCCGATGGGTGGTCACGGTGACCGGCAACGGCTCGCTGGGCCTGGCCCGCGCCGACGAGCCGGTGGACCTCCGCCACCGCCCCATCGTCGAGCCGTTCGGCGAGGTCGCCGGCGCTGCGGGCCGCTGAGCCCCAAGGCGCCGGCCCGCGCCCGACGCCACAATCCGGCGGTGCTCGATCGGCTCGGCATCTGGACGCTCGCCCGACAGGGGCCCGTCGTGCGGCTAACGCTGTGGCTGGGGCTGGCGCTCGCGGCCGGGGGCGCGCTGCACGGGGCCCTTCTCCTGGCGGGCGACGGCCTGTCGCCCAAGTCCGCCCGCACGGCGGTGAATCTGCTGCTCTTCGCGTCGGCGCTGCTGGTCATGAGCCGGAGCGAGCGGCCGGCGTCGGCGTTCGGGCTGGCGATCGGGGACCGGTGGGCGCCGCACGCGCTGCTCGGCCTGGCGCTGGGCGCCGGCGCCCTCGTGTTCCAAGCCGCCCTCGCCGTGACCGTCGGCGGGTGGTCGGTCAACCACAACGGCGAGTATCTCGGCGCGATCGGCAAGGCCATGGCGGGCGTCCCGATCGCCGTGCCCGCGGCCGTCGTGTACGCCGGGTTTGTCGCCGGGTCGCTCCGCGAGCGCCTCGGTCCGGGCGCCGCGTCGGTCCTGGCCGGGCTGGCGGCGTTCATCGTCCACGCGGCGCTGGCCGACCCGTCGGCGCCGGGCGAGCCGGTGTGGTCCGCCGCGTCGATCGGGCTGGCGATCGCGCTGGCGGCGCGAGCGCGGTTTATCACCGGGGACATCGCGCTGGGCGCCGGCCTGCTGGCGGGCGTCCTGGTCGTCGAGCGGTTCGTGCGCAAGGCGCCCGTGCTCACGGGGGTGGGCTCGGCGGTTCTCGCCCCCGATCGGGTGCTGCTGCCGGCGCCGGCGCTGGTCGCGTCGCTCGCCGAGGCGCTGGTCGCGCTGACGGCGCTGGCCCCCGCGGAGCGCGCCGAACCCGGCCGCGCCCGGCTCTCGCCCGCGTTCCTGCGCGCGTACCCCTTCGCCACCATGGGCGCCCTGGCGCCGATCGACCTGTGGCTGCGCGTCCTGACCCGGGCCCGCTGGCGCGTGGGCGCCGTGTACATCCCGCGCCTGGTGGTCACGCTCGGTCTCTCGGCGATCAACTCGGCGCTGTCGCTGCCCGAGCGGCTGCTGGCGCCGATCCTGACGCGACGCCGGCGGATCCCGCCCCCGGTGTTCATCCTCGGCGCGCACCGCTCCGGCACGACGCACCTGCACAACCTGATGTCGCTGGACCCGGCGTTCTGGGCGCCGACGGCCTGGCAGGTCATGAACCCGCACGGGTTCCTGGTCTCGGGCTGGATCGTGCGCCCGATCTTTGCGCTGTTTGCGCCCTGGCGCCGGCCGCAGGACGCTGTGGCGTTCGGCCTGTCCGCCCCCGCGGAGGAGGAGTACGCCGTCGCCAACACGACGGACCTCTCGCCCGACTGGTCGGTGCGCCTGCCGCGCGAGCATCACCGCTACGACCGGTTCTGTTTCCCCGACCGGATGACGAAGCGCCAGCGCGACCGGTTCGGTGCGGCGCACCGGGCGTTCCTTCGGCGCGCGACGGTCGGCGCCCGCGGCCGCACACCCCTGCTCAAGAGCCCGCACAACACGGGCCGGCTGGCGCTGCTCGCCTCGCTGTACCCGGGCGCGCGGTTCGTGCACATCCGCCGCGACCCTGAGGCCGTCTACCGCTCGAACATCGGCATGCAGGAGACGGCGCACCGGCTGTTCCAGCTCCAAGACCCGCCGACCGGCGGGACCTACGCCGACCGCTTCCCCGGCCTGTACGCGCAGATGGAGACCCGCTTCTACGCCGACGCCGACGCCCGCGGCTGGGCCGGCGTCGCCGAGGTCCGGTACGAGGACCTCGCCGCCGACCCCCGCGCCGCCCTGGGCCGCATCTACGACGCCCTCGGCCTGACCTGGACGGAGGCGTTCGACCGCCGGCTCTCGGCGTATCTCGGGCGCATCGCCGGGTACACGCCCTCGGGGCACGCGCCGCTGGCCGAGGACCACAGGCGGGCCCTCGCTGACGCCCTGGGCCCGTTGCTGGACCGCTTACGCGACGCGGACGCCCGCCCCGCGGGGCGGCCCGGCCCGGCGCCCGCCGCCGACCGGTTGTAAGGGCCCGCCGCCCGGTCTAGGCTTGTCCGTTCGGCTCGCGTCGAGCACAGACCGCAACGAGAGCGACTCCCATGGACAGACGGCACGGCGAGATCGTCGAGGGCGCGGGCCTCGAAGAGTCAAAGATCAACACCGACTTTGTTGATTGGCTCAAGCGCTGGGGCACGCCGATCCTCTTCGCGGTGCTGGCCCTGGCCGTCGCCTACCGCGGGTGGACGTACTGGCAGGAGCATCAGACACGGCAGCTGGACTCGGCGTACCTGGACCTGACGGCCGCCGTCCAGGCCGCCAACCCCGATGCGATCGTCCAGGTCGCCGAGGACTGGTCGGGCCAGACCGCGATTTCGTCGCAGGCGCGCCTCGCCGCGGCGGACCTGTACCTGCTGGCGTATTCGCGCAACCTCCGGCCCGGCGGGACGCCCGGCGCCGCCGAGGACATCCCGACGCCGCAGGAGCGCGAGGGGTACCTCGCCCAGGCCGAGCGGCTGTACCGGCGCGTCGCCGACGACACCGAGGGCGTCGCCAGCCGCATCGTCCCGCACCTGCGCGCCCTGAGCGGGTTGGCGTCGGTGCAGGCCAGTCGAGGCCAGTTCGACGAAGCCGCCGGGATCCTCCGCGCCGCCGCGACCCTCGCCGACGAAGCCTCGTTCCCCGCGCTGGCGCAGGCCCTGCGTGACCGGGCCGACCGGCTTGAGGCCGGGCTGCCCCCCATCACCTTCCCGAAGGCCGACGAGTTGCCCGCACCCCCGGCGCCCGAGCCCGCCGACAGCGGCGAGTTCCTCACGCCAGAGGAACTCCTCAACCAGCCGGGGTCCCAGATCGGCCCGGTCGCGCCCGAGGAGACCACGCCGGCGACCGAGCCCCCCGCTGGACCCGCCGGGCCCGATCAGGAGCCACCGGTCGAGCCGGCGCCCGAGGCCCCGGCCCGGTCCAATCC
>RFGI01000126.1 GCA_003696725.1 Planctomycetota bacterium
GGGCGGTTTCGTCCGGATCATCGTGCGCCGGGTCGATGGGGCGCGTCACGATCGCCGCGTCCTTGAACGCCTCGGCGGGTGTGAACCCGACCTGACCCCGGCGGTTGACGTCCGGCGACAGCGCGACACGCCGGCCGTCGCGCATCACCGACAGGTCCACCGTCGAGCCCCGGTGCACCCGGATCTCGCCGATCGCCTGCGCGATGTTCGGCCAGTCCAAAGCGCCAACCCGCGCCACGAGGTCGCCGACGCGGAGCCCCGCGCCGGCGGCGCGCGGCGTGACCTGCGCGACCTTCAGCGCCGGCGTCAGGCCCAACAGATGCCCGATCAGCGTCTTCTCGTCCGTTCCTCTAAAGACCGTGACCGCGGACTGGAACACCGGGTCGGGATCGATCTCGAACGCGGATGCGCGGCCCGTGTCGTCGCGGAACTCGGCGCGCACCGGGGCGCCGCCGGACGATTCGAGCGCCTCCACCAAAGCCCACGGCCCGGTTGGGGCGACGCCGTCCACCGCGACGAGCGTCATCCCGGGCTCGGCGCCGGCCAGGCCCGCGGCGTCGAGCGCCTCGCGCACGAGCCCCTCATCGACGCCGGCGTCCTCGGCGGTGATCAACCGGTTCGTCGCCGCGGGCGCCAGCCCCAGCATGAGCATCCCCGTCGCGTCGCTCTTGACCGGGGTGGCTTCAAAAACCAACGGCCCCGGCACGCCGTCGCGCTGGACCTCGATCCGCACCGGCTCGCCGGGGCTGGCCATGATCACTTCGAGCGAGACGTCGTTGAAGGACTTGGGCCGTGCGCCGGCGATGCGGACCACCCGATCTCCGGGCGCCAGCGCCGCGGGCGTGCCGGCCGGGTCCCCCGACACCAACGCCGCGGCCTGGGCCGGCGATCCCGGCGCGATCGCGCCGATCCGCGGCGTCGCCGCCGTTCGCCCGACCATATAGACGACCATGAACAGCGCCGCGGCGAGGACGATGTTCATCACCACGCCGGCGCTGATGATGACCATCCGCCGCCAGACCGGCTTCTGGGAATAGGAGTCGGGCTCGGCGCTGGTCGCCGCGGGGTCGATGTCCTCCTGCCCCAGCATCTTCACGTACCCGCCGAACGGGATCCAGTTCAGCCGGTACTCCGTCGGGCTGACCGTCTCGGGATCGCGCTCGGCGAGGCCCAGGGGCTCATCCTCGATCAGGCGCTTGTACTCCTTCTCCGACGAGCCCACGCGCCAGCCCAGGCCCTTGCGGTAGGACACCAGGGCGCTGCCGAACCCGATCGCGAACTGGAGCACGCGCACGCCCATCCACTTGGCCGCGAGGAAGTGGCCCAACTCGTGGATGAAGATCACCCCGCCGAAGCCGACGATGACCAGGAGCAGGTTGAACGCGCCGCCGATCGTGTCAAGCATGGCTCGCCCCCGGCGCGGCCGAGACCGCGGGATCGCCCGGGCGGGCCCGGGCGCGCGGCGTCTGGATCGAGAGTTCGACGAAGCGCCGGGCCTCGCGGTCGGCGTCGAGCACGTCGGCGAGGTCTCGCGCTTCGCCCGGCGTCCCGGCCGCGATCGAATCCATCGCGGCGCGCGACAACGCGGGGATCCGCCCGAAAGGGATCCGCCCCTCCAGGAACGCGGCGACCGCGGCCTCGTTGGCGCCGTTGAACACCGCGCCCGTCACGCCGCCCCGTTCGATCACCTCGTACGCCAGCCCCAGCGCGGGGAACCGCTCCAGGTCCGGCGGCTCGAAGTCGAACCGGCCCAGCGCCGCAAAGTCCAGCCGGCGGCTGACGCCCGGCGCCCGGCGCGGCCAGGTCAGGGCGTGCTGGATCGGCGTGCGCATGTCCGGGGCGCCCAGCTGCGCCACCACCGAGCCGTCCGCGTACTCCACGAAGGAGTGCACGATCGATTGCGGATGGACCACCACGCCGAGCCGATCGCCCGGCAGGCCGAACAGCCAGTGCGCCTCGATCACCTCCAGCGCTTTGTTCGTCAGTGATGCGCAGTCGATCGTGATCTTGGCGCCCATGTCCCAGGTCGGGTGCGCGAGGGCCTCGGCGGGCGTCGCGCGGGCGATCCGGTCCGAGTCCCACTCGCGGAACGGGCCGCCCGACGCCGTGACCACGATCCGATCGACCTCCGGCCCCAGGGCGCACGGCGGGCAGGTCGGCGCGGGCAGCGCCTGCCACATCGCCGAATGCTCGCTGTCGATGGGCAGGAGCCGCACGCCTCGCTCCCGCGCCGCGGGGATGACCAGCGCGCCCGCCGCGACGAGCGTCTCTTTGTTGGCCAGCGCCACGTCCCGCCCGAGCTCGATCGCCGCCAGCGTCGCGGGCAGCCCGGCCGACCCGACCATCGCCGCGACGACCAGGTCCGCCTCGACCTCGCGCACCAAGCGCTCGGCGGCGCCGGCGCCGGTCCGCACCCGCGCGCCCGCCGGCGCGTCGGCCGCACCCTCGGCGAGCGCCAGGTCGCGCACGCCCAGCGCTCGGGCCTGCTCGACGAGCCGGCCCGCGTTCCGCCCCGCGGCGAGGCCCACGACCTCGTGCCGGGCCGGGAACACACCGGCCGCATGCTGCGCGTTGAGATTCTCGATGACCTCCAGCGTCTGCGCGCCGATCGACCCGGTCGAGCCGAGCACGATCACTCGCCGCGCGGGTGTGTCGGGTTGGGGGGCGGAGTCGGGCATCGGTCACTCCGCGGGTGCGGGCTGGGCGTCGGCGGGCGCCGTCTTGCGCGACGAGGCCTTGCGCGCGGGTTTCTTCTTGCGGGCCGATGGCGTCTTCTTCGTCGTGCGCGTCTTCTTCGATTTCGTCGCCGCCTTGGAGCGCGTGGCCCGCTTCTTCTTCTTCGACGGCGACGCATCCGGCCCGGACGCGGGGTCTCCGTCCTGCTCGGCGCTCGGACGCGCGGGCGTCACCGCGGCCGGTTCGAGGTCCCACGAATCGCCGCGCAGCGGTGGCTGACCCGTCCCGTTGACCGTCGGCGCCGCGACGGGCTCGTCGGCCTGGGGCTCGGCGGCGGCCGGCTCTGTTTCGGCGCCCTTGTCCTTGCGGCGTCGGCGCCGGCGTCGCTTTTTCTTCCCCGCGCCGGCCGCGCCGGGTTCGTCCTCCGCGGCGGGGCTCGCCTCGTCCGCGTCGTCGGGGGTCGCCGCGCTCCCGGCGTCGCCGCCCGAGTCGGTCCCGCCGGTCTTCTTCTTCCGCCGTCGGCGCCGGCGTCGTTTTTTTGCGCCGCCCGCGCCGTCGCCCAGGTCCTCCGCGAGGTCGAGCATCGGCGAGGGTTCGTCGATCACGTCCGCCTCGATGACGGGCTCGGCCTCGGACGATTCGATGGCTCGGCGCTCGGCTTCGAGGGAGTCCTCGATGGGCGCGCCGGGCTTGACGGCCTCGCGCCAGGGCTTCGGCGCCGGCGCCGGGCCTGTCTTCGGCAGGCGGTCGATCTCCACGTCCGCCCCGCGCTCGTCGTACGCGTAATACGTCACGCGGTCGATCGGCGACGACTCGCTGATGCGCACCGTCAGACGCTTGGACGACACGGCTTCGAGCCGGCTCATCGCCCGCCGACGCGCCGACAGCAGCTCCCCGGCCACCGGCGGGGAGACCACCAGCTCGACGGTGCGGATGCGGTCGTGGGCGAACAGCGCCGCCACGTGCCGCAGCGCGTCGGAGGCGACCGAGTCCGGCCGCTGGACGTAGCCGCGCCCGTCGCACTCCCGGCAGGGCGCGAAGTGGACGTTGCGGTGGCTGCCCCGCATCCGCTGGCGGGTCAGCTCGACGATCCCGAACTGGCTGATGGGCAGCGCCCTGGACCGGGCGGGGTCCTTCTTGAGGTTGGCGCGGAGCCGCTGCTCGATCTCCCGGCGGTGGGCCCGCGAGCGCATGTCGATCAGGTCGAGCACCACGATCCCGCCGAGGTCCCGCAGGCGCATCTGCCGGCAGATCTCGTCGACGGCTTCCTTGTTGGTTTTCAGGGCGGTGGCCTCGGCGTCGCCGCGGGCGCGGGTCTTGCCCGAGTTCACGTCGATCGCCACCAGCGCCTCGGCCTCGTCGATGACGAGCGAGCCCCCGCTGGGCAGCGGCGCCCGCCGGGCGTGCATGGCCTCGATCTGGGCCTCGATCCCGTAGGCGTGGAAGATCGGCCTGGGCTCGTCGTAATGCAGCAGCGCCGGCGCCGACCGCGGGGCGAAGATCTTCAGGAACCGGTTGGCGCGGCGCAGGGCCGCCTCGTGATCGATCACGATCTCCTTGATGTCCGACGACAGCATGTCGCGCAGGGCGCGCAGCAGCAGGTCGCTCTCGGCGTACAGCAGCCGCGGGCCCTTGCCCGCCGATCGGCGCTTCTCCATGTCGCGCCACAGCCGGCTCAGGTACGCCAGGTCGCGCTTGAGCTCCGTCTTGGTCTGGTCCATCCCCGCGGTGCGCAGGATGAACCCGAACCCGTCGGGCAGGTCCAGCTGATCGAGGATGGCGCGCATGGCATGCCGCTGCTCGTCGTCCTCGATCTTGCGCGACACGCCCACGCGGTCCATGCCCGGCATCATCACCAGGAACCGGCCCGGGATGGAGAGGTAGCTGGTCACCGTCGGGCCCTTGGTCCCGACGCCCTCCTTGATGACCTGGACGGTGATCTCCTGCCCGCGCTTGAGCGCCCGCTGGATGGGCGGGCGTTCGCGGCGGGGGATCTTCTTGCCGACGGCTTCGGTGGTCTCGGTGTCCTCCCCCGGGAAGTACTGCGGGTGCAGGTCCGAGACGTGCAGGAAGCCGTTGTGCTCCAGCCCGAAGTCGATGAACGCCGCCTGGATGCCGGGCTCGACGTTGACCACCTTCCCGACGTAGATGTTCCCGACGTGGCTGACGGCGCTGGCCCGCTCGGTGTGCAGGTCCTCGAGCCGGCCGTCCTGGACGACCGCGACCCGGCACTCTTCGCCGGGCGCGTAGTTGATCAGCATCTGTGAATGTGACACGTGACCCTCGTGGAGGATCGCCCGCGGCCGAATGCCGACTCTCGCCGCACACCGCCGGCGCACAGCCGGGGTCGGGCAGGTCGCCGGGCGGGTTGGTCGGCGCTGAGGCGGCGCACGGCCGGGGGCGATCCCTGATTCGCGGCGGCGCCGGCCCTCCGGCGCACACCCAAGACCGGCCGCGGTGACGCGGGGCCGGTCGTCGCCGACCCCTCGAACCCCGCTCGCGGACCGCGCCCGAGTCGCCCGGCGAGCCCGCTCGGCGGGCTCCAGCCGACGCCCGGGGCAATCCCGACGCCGTGTCCCGGCAGGCGCGGGCGGCGCGTGATGCGCCAGGCCCTCCGCCGCCGCGTCTGTCTTCCACCCGAAACGGCGCTATAGCAACGACTTAACGCTCATCGACGGCACGCCCGTCGAACGCTTCAGGGATGATGGTTCTGGTCAAGTCCCGCAAGAATGCGGAAACCTGGCGTTCCGATTCGAAGGAGCCGACCTTTCGGGCGGCCCGCTCGCATGCCTTGATATCGACGCTTCGGACGATCCGCTTCACGTGCGGGATCAGCGTGGGCGTCATCGACAGGCTACGCAACCCGAGCCCCAGGAGCAAGAGCGTGAACTCGATGTCCCCGGCGGCCTCCCCGCAGATGGAGACCGGCGTCTGGCGCCGACGCGCCGCCCGCACCACGTCCTTGATCAGCCGGTGGATCGCCGGGTGCGCCGCCGTGTACAGCGACGCCACCCGCTCGTTGGTGCGGTCCACCGCGAGGGTGTACTGCACGAGGTCGTTGGTCCCGATGGAGAGAAAGTCCGCCTCGCGGGCGAAGATCGACGCGATGATCGCCGCGCTGGGCGCCTCGACCATCACGCCCATCGGCAGGTGGCTGTCGAACTCGGCGCCCTCCTCGGCCAGGTCGTCCATCACGTCGCGCACGACCATCTTCGCCTGGCGGAGCTCGTGGATCGTCGTCACCAGCGGGAACATCACCTTCACCGGCCCGGACGCCGAGGCCCGCAGGATCGCCCGCAATTGCCGTTTGAACATCGGCAGGTTCTGAAGGCAGTAGCGGATGCTCCGGCAGCCCAAGGCGGGGTTCCGCTCCCGGCGCCAGTGCTCCCCGTGCTGCTTGTCCGAGCCGAGGTCCATCGTGCGGATGACCAGCGGCCGGCCCGCCAGCCGCTCCACGCACGAGCGGTAGACCTCGTACTGCTCGTCTTCTCCCGGCTCATCGTCCCGGTTGAGGTACAGGAACTCGGTCCGGAACAGCCCCACGCCCGCCCCGCCGAACTCCAGCACCGTGTCCAGCTCCCTCGGGAACTCGATATTCCCGAGCAGCTCGACCGCCACGCCGTCGGTGGTCACGGCGGGCTCCGCGGCCGAATCCGCTAGCGACCGGCGGAATCGGCGGATAGCCTCGATCCGGCCCGCGTAGCGCTCGCGCGTCTGCTCGTCCGGCCGGAGGATCACCCCGCCGTGGCTGCCGTCGACGATCACCTCGTCACCGTCGACGGTGTTCGACAAGACACCCTGCGCCCCCACCACCGCCGGGATCCCCATCGCCCGGGCGATGATCGAGACGTGGCTGGTCTGCCCGCCCGCCTCGGTCGCCAGCCCGACGATCTTGGTCCGGTCGAACGCGGCGGTCTGGCTGGGCGTCAGGTCGTGGGCGATGATCACCGCCGGGTGGTCCAGCGTGTCCAGTCGGCTGCGGTGCTCGCCGATCAGGTGCCGCAGCACCCGCCGGTCAATGTCCCAGATGTCGTTGACCTTCATCCGGAACGCGGAGTCGGCCATCGACTCGAACCGCTCGGCCAGCGCGCGGAACTCCTCGGAGACGGCGTGCTCGGCCGACACCCGCGACTCGCGGATCCGCCGGCGGATCGGCTCGAGCACCGCGGGGTCCGCCAGCACCCCGAGGTGGAAGGCGAACACCGTCGACGCCTCGGCGCCCAGGCTGACCTCGGTCATGTCCCGGAGCCGCACCAGCTCGCGCTTCGACGCTTCGACGGCTTCGTCGAGCCGGTCCAGTTCGCGCCCGACCTCGCCCTTGCGGATCGGCCGACGCGGGATCCGCATCCGCTCATCGTCGAGCACGAACGCGGACCCGATCACCACGCCGGGAGACACCGGGATGCCGTGCAAGGTCTTCATGCGGTGCGAGCGGGTCGCCGCCGGGCCCCCGCCTCGGCCGCAGCGCCGACCGAGAATCTCGCCGTCGGCGGGCCGGGAGAGCCGTTGTCCCCGCGTTTCCACATGCTACCGACCACGAGCCGCCGGCGCCCCACGCCGCGACCGTGGATTCGCGCACACTTGACTTCCCGGGATGGTCCTGCTCAAATCGGGGGAACTGAGAGCGGGCCGGGTCCGTCATGCCCGAGGCGTGGCGTGTGTCCCGAGTGACCCGCGACGCCGGTCGCTCTCACGCTTGATCCTGCATGCCTCAACTGACCGGAATCCTCGAATGGTCCGCGCGCGCCGAGGGCCGGGTCCGCCAGTTCTCCAGCGGGCTCGTCCAGGCGCCGGATGACCCCTTCGTCCCCGTCGCCCTGGGCGAGCGCTATCCGCTGCGCAACGCCCAGGAGGTCGAGGTCGAGGTCGTCATGCGCAAACCCCGCCGGCGTCGACGCGGCGGCGGGCCACGCCATGAACGCCCCGTGGTCGACCGCATCCTCCGCATCGAGGGGCTCGACCCCGAGTCGTTCACCAGCCGGCCCGCGTTCGAGGACCTGACCGTCATCGACCCGGCGCCCCGGCTGACCCTCGAGCACCCCGGCTGCCCGCCCTCCTGCCGGCTGATCGACCTCTTCTGCCCCATCGGGCGCGGCCAGCGGGCCATGATCGTCTCCCCCCCCAAGGCCGGCAAGACCCAGCTCCTCAAGGACATCGCCGCCGGCCTGCACGCCAACCACCAGGGCCTGCACGTCTTCGCGCTGCTGATCGACGAACGGCCCGAGGAGGTCACGGACTTCCGACGGAATGTCAACGCCGAGGTGATCGCCTCGAGCAACGACCACGGCGTGGATCGGCACATCGAGCTCGCCCTCATCATGCTCGAGCGCTGCAAGCGCATGGTCGAGGCCGGCAAACACGTCGTGGTCCTGCTGGACTCGCTCACCCGCCTGGGCCGGGCGTTCAACGCCTCGCCCAAGTACGCCAACTCCGGCCGCACCATGACCGGCGGGATGGACGCCAAGGCCATGAGCGTCCCGCGCCAGCTCTTCGGCGCCGCCCGCAACACCGAGGAGGCCGGCTCCCTGACCATCGTCGCCACGTGCCTGGTCGACACGGGCTCGGCGGCCGACCAGGTCATCTTCGAAGAGTTCAAGGGCTCCGGGAACATGGAGCTCATCCTGGACCGCAAGATCTCCGAGCGCCGCGTCTTCCCCGCGATCAACCTCGCGGCCAGCGGCACGCGGAAGGACCACCTCCTCCAGGACCCCGTCGAGCACGAGACCATCGCCGCGCTGCGACGCCGGCTCCTGGCGATGCAGCCGCACCAGCAGGTCGAGCAGCTGCTCAACGCCCTGGCGAAGTTCAAGACCAACGCCGAGATGGTCTCCATCGCCGGCGGCCGGGGCCCGTCCCCCAACGGGACGGCGGGCTGACCCGTCCGCCGCGCCGGGATCGGCCTCGGCCCGGCTATCGTTCCCGCCGTGACCTCCACGACGCCGTTCCAGGCCGCCGACGCCGCGCCGCCCTCTCGATGGACGGCGCGCGACGGCGCCGCGCACTACGGCCTGCCCGGCTGGGGCGCCGGCTACTTCGACGCCGACGACGCCGGCCGGGTCGTCGTCCGCCCCGACCAGCGTCCGGACCGATCCGCCGCGCTCGACGACGTCCTCGCGGAACTCGCCCGCCGGGGCGTGACGCCGCCGATCCTCATCCGGTTCCCCCAGATCCTCGAGCACCGCGCGGGCGTGATCCGCGGCGCGTTCGACCGCGCCATCTCAGACGCCGGCTACCGGGGCCGGTACACCTGCGTCTACCCCGTCAAGGTCAACCAGCACCGCGGCGTGCTCGAGCGCATCAGCGCCCTGGCGCCCGCGCTCGGGCTGGGCCTGGAAGCGGGGTCCAAGGCCGAACTTATCGCGGTCCTGGCCGCCACCGCCGACACCCCCGGCACGCCCATCATCTGCAACGGGTTCAAGGACGACGAGTGCCTGGACCTGATCGTGCTCGCCGCGGCCATGGGCCGACCGATCACGCCCATCATCGAACGCCGGGCCGAGCTGGACGCGGCCCTGCGCCTGAGCGACGCGCGCCGGGTCGACGTTGCGCTGGGACTGCGCCTCAAACTCGCCAGCCCCGGCGCGGGGCGGTGGCAGGCCTCGGGCGGGCTGGGGTCGAAGTTCGGCCTGTTCGTCGCCGAGGCCGCCGACGCCGCTCGCGACCTCATCCACGCGGGCCTGGGCCGGCGGCTGACCGTCCTGCACAGCCACATCGGCAGCCAGATCGCGGACCTGGGCGCCGTCCGTCGGGCGGCGCGCGAACTGGCCCGCGTCGCCGTCGAGCTGCGCCGGCTCGGCGCCTCGATCACGACCCTGGACCTCGGCGGCGGCCTTGGCGTCGATTACGACGGCGGCGCCGACGGCCCCACGTCGATCGGGTACACCGCGGACGAGTACGCCCGCGCGCTCGTCGACGAGACGCGCGCCGTCTTCGACGACGCCGGCGAGCCCCACCCCGACCTCATCACCGAGTCCGGCCGGGCGCTGGTGGCGCACGAGAGCGTCCTTGTCACGGACGTGGTGGGCGTCTCGGCCCACGCCCCGGCGCCGACGGGACCCGACATCGCCGGCGCCGGCGCCTCGACCCTCGCGCCCCTGCGCGACCTGGCTCGCCTGGCCGAGCGGCCGCCCGGCGACGACCCGGCGGGCGCCCTCCGCCGGGCGCTCGACGCCCGCGACGCCCTGACCGGCGCTTTCACCGCCGGTCGCGCGAACCTCGCCGACCGCGCCCTGGGCGACCGGCTCTTCCGCGTCGCGGGGCTCTCCGCCGTGGACGCCCTGACCCGCACCGGCGCCGACCCGCCCGACGCCGACCGCCTCGCCGACCTGCTCTTCGATTTATATTTCTGCAATTTTTCGATCTTCCAGTCGCTCCCCGACCTGTGGGCCCTGGGCCAGAGGTTCCCGGCCTGTCCGCTGACCCGCCTGGACGAAAGGCCGACACGCCGCGCCGTCCTGTGCGACATGACCTGCGACTCCGACGGCGAGATGCGTTCCTTCCCCGGCCCCGCGGGCGTCGGGGGCGGGCTCATGCTGCACGAGCCGCGCCCGGGGGCGCCCTACCGCGTGGGCGTCTTCCTCGTCGGCGCGTACCAGGAGATCCTCGGCGACCTGCACAACCTCTTCGGCGATCCCGGCGCCGCCCACGTGACGATCGACGACGCGGGGCGCGCCGTGATCGAGGAGGTCATCCCGGGCGACTCCGCCGACGACGCCCTGCGCCTGGTGGGGCACGACAC
>RFGI01000127.1 GCA_003696725.1 Planctomycetota bacterium
GAGATGGCGACGAAATCGGCAACCCAGGTCAGCCTGGCCGAGCTCAAGGGGAGGAAGCTCGGCCGGGTTTTGACCAAGCTGGGCAAGGTCACGCGCGAGCAGGTGCACGAGGCCCTGGCCGTTCAGAAGACCCGCAAGGCGCCGGTGGGGAAGCTGCTCGTCGAGCTCGGGTACGTCACCGAGCGTGACGTGCAGGAGGCCCTGGCCGGCCAGGCGGGGATGGGCTTCGTGGATCTGGACGAGGTCGAGATCGACGAAGAGACCGCCCACGCCATCCCCGCCGAGACGGCCCAGGCGTACCAGGTCGTGCCCTTCGAGCACGACCCGGGGACCAAGCGGCTCAAGGTCGCCCTCAAGAGCCCGGACAACTTCCGGGCCGTCGACGACCTGCGGCTGCTGATGGGCTTCAAGGTGGAGGCGTTCGTCGCCGACCCGGCCCAGGTCGACGCCCGCATCAAGAAGTTCTACGCCAAGGCCGAGTCCGTCACGGAGCTGGTGACGGACATCGCGTCGGACGAGAAGTTCGCGGCCCTGGAAGGTCGCGGCGACTCCATCGACCTCGACGCGGTGATGGACGCCGCCGAGGACAACAAGGTCATCAAGCTCTTGAACCTGGTGCTGCTCCAGGCCATCAAGGACAAGGCCTCGGACATCCACTTTGAGCCGTTCGAGGAGGAGTTCAAGATCCGGTACCGGATCGACGGCGTGCTGTACGAGATGGCGCCCCCGCCGCGGTACCTGGCGCCGGCGATCGTCAGCCGCGTCAAGGTCATGGCGAACCTGGACATCGCCGAGCGCCGCCTGCCCCAGGACGGGCGGATCGAGCTGGTCCTCTCCGGGAACCCGATCGACCTGCGCGTCAACGTCCTACCGACCATGCACGGCGAATCGGTGGTCATGCGCGTGCTGGACCGCTCCAACGTCGAGCTCTCGATCGACCGCATTGGTCTGTCCGACCGCGACCTGGAGATCGTCCAGACGCTGATGCGCAAGCCCAACGGCATCGTCATCGTCACCGGGCCCACGGGCTCGGGCAAGACGACGACGCTGTACGCGGCCCTGTCCTCGCTCAACTCGATCGACACCAAGATCCTCACCGCCGAGGACCCCGTCGAGTACGACATCGACGGCCTGTGCCAGTGCCAGATCAACACCGAGGTCGGGCTGACCTACGCCAAGTGCCTGCGCTCGTTCCTGCGTCAGGACCCGGACATCATCCTCGTCGGCGAGATCCGCGACCTCGAGACGGCGCAGATCGCGGTGCAGGCGTCGCTCACGGGGCACCTCGTGTTCAGCACCCTGCACACCAACGACGCGCCCAGCTCGATCGTCCGGCTGCTGGACCTCGGGCTCGAGTCGTTCCTGCTCACCGCGACGATCGAGGGGATCGTCGCCCAGCGGCTGGTGCGGACGATCTGCCCCAAGTGCAAGGAGACGTACGAGCCGACGGAGGAGCAGCTGATGGAGCTGTCGCTCAAGCCCCAGGACGTGGCGGGCAAGTCGTTCTTCCGCGGCCGGGGGTGCGATCACTGCCACGGGTCGGGGTTCAAGGGCCGGATGGGCATCTTCGAGATCCTGGTCCTGGACGACGACCTGCGCGACATGATCATGAAGGAAACGAACATGAGCGTCTTCAAGGCCGAGGCCCGGCGTCGCGGGATGCGCACGCTGCGGGAGTGCGGCCTGGAGGCGATCTACGACGGGCGGACCACGATCGACGAGGTCGTCCGCGAGACGATCGAAGAGGACTGACCCGACGGGGGGAGCCGACCCATGCCGACGTACGTGTACGAAGCGCTCAACGCCCAGGGCAAGCCGGAGAAGGGGTCCATCGAGGCCGCGTCCAGCGAGGAGGCGCTGCAGCGCATCCGGATGCAGGGGCGGTTCCCGACGACGGTGCGCGAGCAGAAGGCGAAGAAATCCGGCGCCGCCAAGCAGGCCGCCGGCGCGGTCCCGAAGAAGAAAAAGAAGGGCGGCGCGTCGATCACCATCGGCGGGGTGAGCGCCAAGCAGCTGACCCTCTTCACCCGCCAGCTCTCGACGCTGCAGGACGCGGGCCTGCCGCTGCTGCGCTCCGTCCAGATCCTCGAGGCCCAGCTCAAGCCCGGGAAACTCAAGAACACCCTCCAGGCGATCGCCGACGACGTCGAGGGCGGCATGTCCCTCTCCGAGGCCATGGCCAAGCACCCCCGGGTCTTCAACCGCCTGTACACCAAGATGGTCCTCGCGGGCGAGGCCGGCGGCGTGCTGGACGTGATCCTCCAGCGGCTCAGCGAGTTCATGGAGAAGTCCCAGCGTCTCAAGAGCAAGATCATCGGGGCGATGATCTACCCCATCGCGGTGCTGAGCGTCGCGGTGATCATCGTCACCGGGATCATGTACTACATCATCCCGCAGTTCAGCGAGATCTTCATGGACATGGGCGTGGAGCTGCCCGCCCTGACGGTCTGGCTCATCACCTTCTCCGACTGGGTCGCCGGGTCGCAGCCGGGGCAGTCCGTGCCCGGCGTGGTCTGGATCCTGTTCTCCCCCGTGGTCATCTTCGTGGGCCTGAAGCTCCTGCGCAAGACCAAGCCGGGCCGGGCGGCCCTGGACTGGACCACGCTCAAGTTCCCCGTCTTCGGGGGGCTGGTCCGCAAGACCGTGATCGCCCGCTTCACGCGCACGCTCGGCACGCTGATCAACGCGGGCGTGCCCATCCTCGAGGCCATCCTCATCACGCGCGACACCTGCGGCAACTGGGTCTACGAGCGCGCCCTCAACAAGGTCCACGACTCCATCCGCGAGGGCGAGTCCTTCGCCGGGCCCCTGCGCCAGACCAAGGTCTGCGACGCCCTGGTCGTCAACATGATCGACGTCGGGGAGGAGACCGGCGACCTCGACTCCATGCTCTACAAGATCGCCGACAACTTCGACGAGGAGGTCGACGTCGCCGTCGGCGGGATGGTCAAGCTCATCGAGCCCTTCATGGTCATCCTCCTGGGCGGGATGGTCGGCACGATCGTCGTCGCCATGTTCCTGCCCATGGTCGCCATGATCAACGATCTCGCGGCGTCGTCGACATGAGCGCCACGCCCGCCCGATCCCGCCGATCGCCCGGCTTCACGCTCATCGAGATGCTCGTGGTCATCACGATCATCGCGCTGCTGCTGAGCCTCCTGGGCGTGGCGTTCTCCGGGGCCCTCGGCGCCGGCAAACGCGCCGCCACCACCAGCCTCATGCGCGCCGTGCAGACCGGCCTCGAACAGTTCCACACCGACTTCGGCTACTACCCGCCGCTGATCGACGGCCACAAGCACACCCTCGACGCCATCCCCGACCCCGACGACAAACGCGCCGAACTCATCGACCACCGCTTCTCCAGCCCGTATTCCTTGACCGTCTACCTCCTGGGCGTCGGGGAGCTCGCCCCCGACACCACCGATCCCGACCCCGATCCCAACCGGCACGACGGCGTCGAGGGCCCCGGCCTGCGCGACCCCGGCCCGGACCGCTCGTGGGGGGGCGCGCGCGAACGCGCCGAGCACCGCGCCCCGACCACCGGCCGGGTCTACGGCCCGTACGTCGACATCGGCGACGGCGAGGGCGTCCTCCGCCGGGTCGAGGAGCGCGACTTCCCCTGGGCCTTCGACCTGCCCAGCGGCGCCAAGCTCGAGGACTTCTTCGCCGACGGCGACGAGGACGGCGCCGGCGCCGATGAAGTCGGCGACCTCTTCGTCTTCACCGACCGCTGGGACAGCGCCATCCGCTTCTACAAGGACTGGCCCACGCGCGAGGTCGTCAACGGCTCGCCCGTCAGCAGCATCGACCTCGTCCCGCTCGAGCTGCGCACGCGCGACTCGATCCTCCAGACGATCTCGGCGCCGATGACCGGCCCAGCCGCCGCCGACCCCAACCTCGACCCGACGCTCCTGCGCGCCCCGTACGCGCTGCTCTCGGCCGGCGCCGACGCGTCGTTCGGCGACACCGACGAGACGGGCCGGTGGCTCGACTCAGAGCAGTGGCTCGAGAACGCCTCGACCGACGACCCGGCGAAGGTCGGGATCATCGACGCGGTCGACGACAACATCCGGGTGACGCCGTGACGCCGCGCCGCACCCATCCCGGCCGGGGGTTCACGCTCCTGGAGCTCCTGGTGGTGATCGGGATCATCGCGATTCTGATCGGTCTGGTCGTCGGGGCGGGCGTGGCCATCACCCGCAACGCCAAGGCCAACGCGACCCGGGGCGTGCTGACGGCCCTGGACCGGGCGCTCGACGAGTTCATCGTCAACAACGGCGGGAACATCCCCACCTTCGACCGCGCCGACTACGCCGGCGTCCCCGGGTTCGACGGGCCCAACGGCGTCGACGCGGACACCGGCTACCTCAACGACGCGGACGACCCCATGCCCCAGCGGCCCGACGCCTCGGTCTTCATCCGGCAGGCCCGCGGCGTGGGCGACGTCGACGCCATCCTGGCCGGGATCCCCGAGCGCTTCCTGGTCACCACGGCCCTGCCGCGCAACGTGAGCGTCCCCTCGGCCCTCGAGGCCAACATGTACGACACCGCGCCGTCGGTGCTGGACGCCTGGGCCAACGACGGCTGGACCGGGTATCTCGCGAACCGGCCCAGCGGGGTCGACCCGGTCAAGGCCGCCTGGCCCATCCGCGAGCAATCGCTCGTCTACTACGTCCATCCGAACAACCGGCGCGACCGCAGCCGGAGCAGCCTCGACGCCAAGCCCGACGCCCAGGAGCTCTACGGCTCGACGCTCAACGGCCGGCCGTACTTCTTCTCCGCCGGGCCCGACGGGTTCTACGGGCACCCCGAGGAGGGGCCCGACATCGTCGCGCGCTTCGGCCTGTCCAAGACCCAGGGGGAGTCGGACGCCGACTTCCGTCAGCGGGCGCTGCTGCGGGCCCGCGAGGACAACATCTATTCCTACGCCGTCGACATCAACTTCCGCATGAAGGACGAGGTGATCGACAAGCTCTGGGGCGGGGGCGGCCCGTGACCGGGCGCGCATGACGATGGCACGGCTTGTGAGACCCAACCCGATGCGTCGCCGCGGCTTCACGCTGATGGAGATGCTCGTCACCGTGGCGGTGATCGCCGTGGTGCTGACGATCGTCATGCCGTCGGTGGCGCGGATCATCCGCTCGTCGAACTACGCGGCGGCCGTCAACGCCGTCACCGCGACGCTCGGCCGGGCCCGGGCGGCGGCCATGCAGTCGGGCCGGCCCACCGCGGTCGCGTTCCTGTTCGACATCAAGGCCCGGTCGTACACCATGCTCGTCCTGGAGCTGGCGCCCGGCGCGGACTCGGGCACGATCGAGATCGGCCCGCCCCAACGCGGGGACCCCGACTGCGCCTCGGACCTCAGGCCCACCGGCATCGGGACGGGCATCGCCGTGTACGTCCCGCTGCGCTTCAGCGAGCCCGTCGAGTTGCCCGCGAGCACCGCGGTCTTCGGGCTGGCGACGCTGATCCCCGAGATCGACATCGACGGGCGCGACCCGCCCATCTTCGACCAGAACCAGGACGGCGAGGTCGACGCCGTCGCCCTGGCCGGCTCGCGCGACCGGGACCTGCAGCGCTGGTACGCCGGCGAGATCGTCGGCGACGGCGACGGCGACGAGGCCAACAACGTGGTCCCCTGGATCTTCCCGCGCTCGGACCCCCGGCTGTACGTCGACGAGGGCGTCGACCCCTGGCGCGTGTTGTCGGGCGAGCAGCGCGGGATCCAGCTCGACGACGCCCGCGCCGTGGTCCGCCACGCCCAGTCGTTCGCGGTGGCCTTCCGCCCGGACGGGACGGTCAGCGCCAACTTCGGGATGGGGCTGGGCTCCTCGCCGCGCGAGGCGTACATCGAGTGGCCCGAGGACCCCGTCGATCAGTCCGGCGACGCCAACCGGGCCTACGACCACGCCGACCGCTTCGACCCGGCGTGCCTGCACCCGACGGACCAGGACCTGACCCGGCCCAACCCGGAGGTCCGCCTGCGGACGGTGGCGGAGCTCGCCGTGGTGGACCTCAAGGCCCTCCAGGCCGGCGCCGGGATCAGCCAGCCCTGGCTGGTCAGGCCCGCCTCGTCGCTCGCCCCCAGACCCTCGTCCAGCGACCCCAAATCGCGGTTTCTGGACGACACGCTCGTCCTGCGGATGAGCGACTGGATCGACGCCAACGCGCAGATCCTCGGCTTCAACAGATTCACAGGCGACACGGTGAGACGATGACTCGACACGACCCCCCATCATCGGGTACACTTCGGGCAATCTCAGCCGCGCGGGTGCGCGACTGGCGCCCTGGGGAGGCAGCGCCGTCGCCCCGCGCGCTGAGTTTTTTCTTGCCCCCCTCCCGCCTGCGCGGCTTCACGCTCATCGAGGTGATGCTCGCGGTTGTGATCCTGGGCCTGGGGATCCTGGGCCTGGCGGCCCTGTTCGCCGGCGCCGCCCGGCAGCAGCAGACCGGCGCCCAGATCCGTCAGTCCGTCCAGATCGCCCTCAACGCCCGCACCGCCCTGGCCCGCAAGCTCGGCTCGGTCGAGGGCATCGGCCCGGGCGACCTACCCGAGGGGCAGTGGGCGTGGGTGCGGTCCGCCGGGATCGACGACCCCTCGCTGACCGTCTCGACCGTCGGCACGGGCGGGTCGGGCAGGGCGTTCTTCCGCGTCCGCGCCCCGGCGGAGGTGCTCTTCGAGAA
>RFGI01000021.1 GCA_003696725.1 Planctomycetota bacterium
TAGTGCCTGCCGCTGACCGTGATGCTGTGGCCGATCCACTTGCTCACGGCGTACTGCGGGAAGGTCATGGCCCATTCCTTCTCGCACGAGGAGCGCAGCGACCGCCAGGTCGTGATGCGTCGATGGCTCCGCCGAGGCCGGGGCATAAGTTCCCCGGGCCACCCGGACGAGCCGCCCCTGCTCCGTCGGGCGGCGGAGCACCTCCCGATGGATGCCCCGCTCCTCCACACCGCGGACGCGGATCATCCCCTGGGACTCGGCCATCCGCACGGCGGCTGCGGCGTGATCTCGGGCTTCAGTGGCCATGTGTTAAAGTATTGACGATTCAGTACAGAAGTTAATACTATGACACAGACGGCCGGGAGCCATCGGCGGCCCATCGCGTGGCCAGCCCGATCCATCCGCCGCCCGCCTACCCAACCCCCTCCACCATCGCCACCATCCCTCGCATCCCCGATGGGTAGGCGTTTCAGGTTTCCAGCGTTCTCATGTTCTCCGATGCCGGGAAATACCGACATATGGTGGCTCATACCCCCTGGCGAAGTCCATCTCGGAACACGCAATCCCCGATAATCTCGGGCGGTTGGGTTCACCTTGGGCGCCAATGACCGACTTCGCCATCGAACCGTGGTCGCGGGACAACGGCGGCGCTCAGCCGATGTCCGGATCACCGTTCGCTGGCGGGATCAGGCGTTCGAGTTTGCCGCAGAGGCGAAGACACGGAGCACGCTCCGGGTCGTTCAAGACGCCGCGGGCACAGGTCAGACCAGGCGCTGACCTGACCAGTCTCCGGCCCAGCGCCATCGTTTCCCACTTCGGCGAGCGATCGCTCTCGATCGCTTGACCCATCCCCCGGCGCTGGCTAGCATCCCCGCAATCATGACGACGGCGCTTTCCGCAACCCGGCCTCATCACCATCACCACCATCCATTGGCTCAGGACCGGTGAAGGTGGCCGGCCTCGTCATGAGGCTGTTTCGAACCGAAACGCAACACCAACGCCGGCCCCGGGGTCGGCGTTGTTCGTCGGGGGCCCGCCCTCGACCGTCCGCAGCGACGCCCCTCCGGAGCCGGCCCGGAAAGGGCGCGACGCATGGCTCCGACACGATCGAACAGCACCCTCCGCCTGGCCCTTCCCACCGGGCGAATGCAGGCCGGCGTGCTTGCGCTTCTCCATGAAGCCGGCGTCCAGGTGCACACGACGGCCCGCAACTACCGCCCCGCAGTCTCGATCCCGGACGTGCAGGCAAAGTTCCTCAAGCCGCAGAGCATCGTCGAGATGCTGCACGGCGGCTCGCGCGACCTCGGCTTCGCCGGCCGCGACTGGGTCGTTGAGCTAGACGCTGAACTCGTCGAACTGTTCGACACCGGGCTCGATCCCGTGCGCATGGTCGCTGCGGCGCCGCGCAGCCTGCTCGAGGACGGCGAACTCCCGCAGCGGCCGCTCATCGTGGCGTCGGAATACGAGCGCCTGTCGCGGCGGTGGATGGCTGATCGTCAGCTCGACGCGACGTTCCTGAGGGCCTTCGGCGCGACGGAGGTCTTTCCGCCGGAGGACGCCGACTGCATCGTGGACAACACCGCCACGGGCTCGACGCTTGCGGCGAACGATCTCGAGATCGTCGACGAACTGATGACATCATCGACAAGGCTCTACGCGAACCCGCGTTCGCTTGACGAACCCTGGACGCGCAGGCGCATCGACGATGTCGTGACGCTCGTGCGGTCCGTCATCGAAGCCCGCCGGCGCGTCATGGTGGAAGTCAACGTGACACGCGACAGGCTGGAAGCGCTCATCGCTGTGCTCCCCGCGATGCGGCGACCGACCGTTTCCGCGCTTCACAACGGACAGGACCTGGCGGTGAAGGCCGCCGTCCCTCGCGAGGAACTGCCGACGATCATCCCGAGATTGAAAGCAGCGGGCGGGACGGACGTGGTCGTTACGAACCCGTCGCAGATCATCCCGTGACGAGAAGCGCAGACGCGACGAGGCGCTGAATCCATCATTCGCCACTCAGCGGGGAAGAATGCCGCCATGACCGCAGAATTCCAATCAACATCCGGCCCGGCCGCTGAACGCTCCGCTGGGCCCGCTCGCGGTCGGCGGGCGCCGCTTCGGCCAATCGCTGCGCTCGCCGGCGTTTCGCCCTACGCGGCGCCGCGACGCCTTCAGGCGATTGACGTTCATCTGGATGCGAACGAAGGCCCGGCGCTGATGTCGGAGGTCGCGCTCCGCCGGCTCGCGGTTCTCGGGGCCGATGCTCTCCAGCGGTATCCCTCAGCCGATGTGCTTGAGCGCGAGATCGGCGCGACGTTCAGCGTCGAACCGGATCGCGTCCTCGTCACGGCTGGGGGCGACGAGGCGATTGATCGCGTGATGCGCGTCATGCTCGAGCCCGGGCGCGTCGCGATCCAGCTTGCGCCGACGTTCGTCATGATCGAACGGTCGGCGCGCCGGTGCGGGGCGGAGGTGAAGAGCGTGCCGTGGAGCGACGACGGGTCGATCCCGCTTGGCGCTCTGCTCAACGCCATCGACGACGCGACC
The DNA here is from genome assembly GCA_003696725.1 of Planctomycetota bacterium. Classification (GTDB taxonomy): domain Bacteria; phylum Planctomycetota; class Phycisphaerae; order Phycisphaerales; family UBA1924; genus J020. The sequence goes on from RFGI01000021.1 coordinate 2,545, forward strand.
GCTGTCGTCGCCATAGTGTCACCGAACAATCCGACAGGCGCCGTCGCGCCGCTCGACGCGATGGAGCGGGTGATCGAACGCGCGGCCGCGGTCGGCGCGATCGTGCTGGTTGACCTCGCGTACGTCGAGTTTGCTGATGAGGATCCGACCATCCGGCTCGCCCAGCAGGAGAACGTCGCGATCGTGCGGACGTTCTCCAAGGCGTGGGGGCTTGCCGGGCTGCGCGTGGGGTACACGATCGCTGCGCCCGAAGTGATCCGCTGGATGCGAATCATCGGCGGCCCATACCCGGTGAGCGGCGCCGCGGTGCGCGTGGCCTGCGACATGTGGCGCAACGAGCGAAGGCGAATGCTCGCCTGCGTCGAGCAGGTCCGGAATGAACGGGCGCGTCTCTTTGATCTTCTCCGCGACCTGCGACTCGATCCGCTGGCATCGCAGGCGAACTTCGTCGCTGCGCGCCGCCGATCGGCGGACGAGGCGCGCCGGCTCGTCGATGCGCTCGCCTCGCGCGGCGTTGGCGTCCGCGGGTTCGAGCGCGATCCGCAGCTCGAACGCCTTGTCCGCATCACCTGTCCTGGCGACGAAGCGACATTCGAGCGCCTGACGCACGCGCTGCGCGCTGCGACGCAGCCGAGGGCGATTGGCTCCGATCGCAAGGGCGCGCCAGCGGGCGCGCGCGGTTCAATCCGCGGAACAGACGCTGGAGGACCTCCCGTGAGCGACACTTCTCCATTGACGGCAGGCCGCACAGCCGAAATCACCCGCACGACGGACGAAACCGCGATCACTTGCCGCGTGACGATCGACGGCGCAGGCCGGTCACGGGTTCGGACAGGTGTCGGGTTCCTCGATCACCTGCTGACGACCCTCGCGCTGCATGCGCGGATCGACCTGAGCCTCGAGTGCCGGGGCGATCTGCACGTTGACGACCATCACACAGTTGAGGATTGCGCGCTGGCGCTCGGGAGCGCGATCGACGCGGCTCTGGGGCCGCGGGCCGGCATCACGCGGTTCGGCTGCGCGCACGCTCCGCTCGATGAGTCGCTCGCACGGGCCGTGATCGACCTGTCGGGCCGGCCGTGGTGTGAGGTGAAACTGCGCCTCGTGCGCGAGCGCGTCGGCGATCTGTCGTGCGAGAACGCGCCGCACTTCTTCCGGTCGATCGCGCAGACGATGCGGGCCGCGGCGCATGTTGATCTCATTCGGGGTGAGAACGATCATCACAAGATTGAAGCCGCGTTCAAAGCGTTCGCTCTTGCGCTCCGCGAGGCGGCGCGGCTCCGCGATCCGGCGTCCACGGACTTCCCGAGCACGAAGGGGGCGCTGTGATGCCGGGCGACTCCCTCACGGTGACGGTCGTTCCGACGGGGGTTGCGAACCTTGCGTCCATCGTCACGGCGTTGCGACGTCTCGGCACGGAGGTGGCGATGTCGGTCAATCCAGTTGAGATCGGCGCCGCTTCGCATGTTGTGCTGCCAGGTGTCGGCTCGTACGCCGCAGGGATTCGCTATCTCGATGATCACGATCTTCGTGGGGCGCTCGTCGAGCGAATCGAAGCGGACCGACCCACGCTCGCCGTGTGTCTGGGCATGCAGATGCTCTCACGGGGCAGCGAAGAGGCGCCTGGGGCGGCGGGGCTGGGCGTGATGAACGCCCGCGCGACTCGATTCCCCGGCACGGTGCGCGTGCCGCAACTCGGCTGGAACCGCGTCGCGGTCGGCGAGGGCGCGACAGACGCGGCGCCGCATTGTCGCTTTGTCTGCGAATCCGGCTATGCCTACTACGCCAACTCGTACCGCCTGGTCGAGCGCCCGGGCGACGGCTGGAGCTGCGCCATGTCGGACTACGCCGGCCCGTTCGTCGCCTGCGCCGAGCGTGGGAGTGTGCTCGCGTGCCAGTTTCATCCTGAACTCTCCGGCGTGTGGGGCATGGCGCTCATCGAGCGCTGGCTCCGCCTCGCCCAAACAGGGAAGGAGGCGCCAACATGCTGACGACGCGCATTATCCCGTGTCTTGACGTGAAGGACGGCCGCATCGTCAAGGGCGTCCGCTTTCAGAACCTGCGCGACGCGGGATCGCCGACCGAACAGGCCCGGCTGTATGAGACGCAGGGCGCCGACGAGATCGTCCTGCTCGACGTCGCCGCCACGCCTGATGGCCGATCGACGCAGCTGGACATCGTCGCTTCGGTGCGCGTGGCGCTGTCCATTCCGCTGACGGTCGGCGGCGGCGTGCGGCGGGTGGAGGACGCCAGCGCGCTCCTCGACGCCGGCGCCGACAAGGTGGCGGTCAACAGCGCCGCTGTGCGGAATCCCGAGCTCGTCCAGCGGCTTTCGGAGCGGTTCGGCAGGCAGTGCGTCGTCGTCGCCATCGACGCCCGCCGAAGCCCCGACGCCCGATCATGGGAGGTCGTCATCCAATCGGGAAGTCAGGCATGCGATCTTGACGCGCTTGAATGGGCGAAGCGAGCAGGAGAACTGGGCGCGGGCGAGATTCTCCTCACGAGTTGGGATCGGGACGGCGTCGGCGAGGGCTACGACATCGAACTCATCCGCGCGGTGCGCAAGGTTGTCAACGTTCCAATCATCGCCTCCGGCGGGGCGGCTGATCCGGAAGACATGAAACAGGCAATCGACGCCGGCGCAGACGCTGTGCTCGCTGCGTCCATCTTCCACGACGGGCGATTCAGCGTGCGCGAGGTCAAGGCGCACCTCGCCGGGCGCCGCGTGGAGGTGCGGCTGTCATGATCATTCCATCGATCGATCTCAAGAACGGCCACGCTGTGCAGCTTGTCGGCGGAAGGGAACAGAGAATCGACGCCGGCGACCCGACGCCGATTGCCCGGCGGTTCAACCTCGTCGGCGAGACCGCGGTGATCGATCTCGACGCGGCACTGGGTGCGGGCTCGAACCGCGAGACGATGGAATCGCTCCTGAAGATCGCGCGCTGTCGCGTCGGCGGGGGAATCCGCGATGTCGACGCCGCTATCCGCTGGCTCGATCTCGGCGCGTCAAAGGTCATTCTGGGCACGGCGGCGAGGCCCGACGTCTTGCGCGAACTGCCGCGGGAGCGCGTGATGGCGGCGCTGGACGCGCTCGAGGGCGAGGTCGTCGTCGATGGCTGGCGGACGAAGACCGGCGCCACGGTCCGTGAGCGGATAGCCGAACTGCGCGATTGCGTGGGCGGATTCCTGGTCACGTTCGTCGAGCGCGAGGGGCGGATGACCGGCTTGCCGATGGCCGAGATTGAGCGCCTGGTCGAGGCGGCGGGCGATGTTCCGCTCACGGTGGCGGGCGGGGTGAAGTCCGCCCAGGACATCGCCAAGGCCGACGAACTCGGCGTGGATGTGCAGGTGGGCATGGCTCTCTACGCCGGTGTGATCGATCTCGCCGAGGCCTTCTGCGCGCCGATGAGATCGGATCGACCGGATGGTCTGTGGCCGACCATCGTTGCTGACGAGCGCGGCGCCGCGCTCGGCCTCGTGTATTCCAACCTGGAGAGCGTGCGCGCCAGCCTCGATTTGTGCGCGGGCGTGTACTGGTCGCGCTCGCGGAAGAGTCTGTGGCGAAAAGGGGCCGTGTCCGGCGACGTGCAGGAGCTCCTTGGCATCTGCGTCGATTGCGATCGCGACGCGTTGTTGTTCCGCGTGCGACAGCGCGGAACAGGCTTCTGCCATCGCGGCGCGTGCACGTGTTTCGGCGGCGACGCCGGCCTGGGCGCACTCGCGCGCCGCATCGCGGGTCGCCGCCAGGCCGCTCCGCCCGGCTCGTACACGAAACGCCTCTTCGATCAGCCGGATCTTCTCGCCGCGAAACTGCGCGAGGAAGTGGAAGAACTCATCGAAGCGGAGACGCCCCGGCGAATCGCAGGGGAAGCGGCGGACGTCATGTACTTCACGCTCTGCCGAATGATCGACGCCGGGGTGTCGCTCGAAGAAGTCGAGCGCGAGCTCGATCGCCGCGCATCAAAGGTTACTCGTCGCGATTGACGCGCCCGCGACGGGTGGGATCAGGGGGATCGGTCTGTCGATCGGGGAGCAGCGGGCAGGAATCTCCATGGGAATCCGACGCCTAAAATCAAGCGAAGTTGAGGCGTTCGTCCGGGAGCGGAGCCGCTCTCCATTCGACGAAGCCACGCTTCGCGCCGCGGCGGCGATTGTCGGCGACATCCGCCAGCGCGGAGAACCGGCGCTGCGTCGCTATGCGAAACAGTTCGACGGACGACCTGACGATGCGCCGCTCATTTACGAACGCAGCGAACTGCTCGAAGCGCTGAACCGACTGCCCCGCGAGGATCGCGAGATGCTCGAGCGCGTCGCCGGACGCATCCGCGCCTTCGCGGAGGCGCAGAGAGCGTCGATGCGCAATCTGTCGACCACGGCGGATGGGTTCGAGGTCGGGCATGTCCTCGAACCGGTGCGGCGGGCGGGGTGCTACGCGCCGGGCGGGCGCTATCCCTTGCCGTCGAGCGTGTTGATGACAGCCATTCCCGCGCGTGCGGCTGGGGTGGCGGTGGTGCTCGTCGCCTCGCCGCGCCCAGAGCCGATCACACTCGCCGCCGCCGCCGTCGCCGGCGTCGAGGCGCTGGTCCCGGTGGGCGGCGCACCGGCGATCGCAGCGTTGGCGTATGGGGCGGGCCCGATCGCGCCGGTCGATGTCATCGCCGGGCCTGGGAATCAATGGGTCACCGCCGCCAAGCACGTCGTGTCACGCGATGTGCGCATCGACATGCTCGCCGGACCGTCCGAGCTGCTCATCATCGCCGACAGTTCGGCCGACCCCGCTGTCGTGGCGGCGGACCTGCTCGCTCAGGCCGAGCACGATCCACAGGCCCGGCCGATGGCGCTCGTACTCGATCCAGGCGTGGCGGACAGCCTCGAGATCGAACTCGCCCGGCGGCTCGAGACCCTGCCGACTCGAGGCGTCGCTGAGCAGGCGCTGGTGAACCACGGGTTCCTGGCGGTGGTCGAGTCGGTCGATGAAGCGATTCGACTGGCGGACGGCATCGCGGCTGAGCATGTGCAGATCGTCGCGGAGCAATCGGAGCTGATCGCGAAGCGCATTGCGCACGCCGGCGCCCTGTTCATCGGCTGCGGCGCCGCCGAGGTGTTCGGCGACTATGGCGTCGGGCCGAACCACACGCTCCCCACCGGCGGCGGCGCGCGGGGGCGCTCCGGCCTGTCCGTCCTTGATTTCCTGCGCGTTCGCGCGTTCATCCGCGAGCACGGCTCAGTGCCACGATCCGACGCCATCGTGCGCGACACCGCCGCCCTTGCGCGGCTCGAGCGCCTCGAAGCCCACGCCCGCGCCGCTGAGATGCGACACAGCCGTTGACGCGTGTTCGCGCCGACGGCTGAACTATCGGTGTCCTCGGCTCTCCAAGATCTGGCGCGGTTTCGAATTCGTTGTCGGCCCGCTCGAGCAGCGCAAGATCCGGAGCGCAGGGATCCGATCCGCTGCATGTGGAGAGTGGCTACTGGCGGAGGGCGCCATCTACAAGGCCTGTTCTCATTTCCAATGACGGGGTCGACCGGCCGCTCGCATTCGAGTCGAGAGCGCTGCGACTGAGGCGCGAGCAAGGCTCTTGAAGACAAGCGGCGTCGTGGCGCCAGTCCGCGCGCGCAATCGCAGTCACTGTTCCTCGAGACGCCTCCCCGTGGCATCAATTGATTCGAATGACGAACAGCGCGTTGACAACCAGACAAACGTCTGGCCGCGGCGTGTTCTCAGGCGAGATCGCGCCCCGCCATCATCGACAGCCGCTCACCCGCCTGTTCCATCACCTGCTCGGCCACTGTGTTGGGGTTGTACCCCGCCTCGATGTTGACCCACGGAACATCAGCGGACCGGGCGTACTCTCGTGCCTGGTCCGCGTGCAGGTGGCCGATGAGCTTGATAAGCAAGAGCACGACGCGGGTGTCGGAGCGCTCGATCGGGGCCTGCATCCGGGCGCCGCTGCCGTGCTCGCTGAGCTCGACCCAATCAATGGTCGCCCCGAACGCATCCTCCAATCGCTTGATCGCGTCCTGCCTCGGCTCGCCGCCCACGATGACGACGCGGCCGCCTTTGAGCAGCGCTCGGACCTCGGCGACGCGCTCGCTCCACGAGCCATCCGCGTCAGCGGGGGGCGCGTTTCGGCGCTGGGGCTCGAAGCTCAGGTGCTCATGCCGCGGCAGATCCGCCGGGAACTCGACCCCTTCCATGCTCTCGCGAAACTCAGTCACGCGAGCATCGGTCGGTCCGACGCCGCTGGTCCGGAGATTCTCCATCACAGCGTTGATCGTCTCGAAGTCGTGCCGATCCGGCCGATCGTTGTTGCGCACGCGGTTGGCGTGGTATTCGGCTTTGTTGAACAACTGATCGATCATCCGGGCCTTCCTCGCGCGGTTCTCTTCCGCGGCGAGCAGCCGCTTTGCCTCTTCGATGATCTCGCTCGCGCGCTCAGGCGACGCGGGATCGTCGAGATTCATGTGCCTCTCGATGAACACACCGCGAACGGAAGTTTCCCGACGGAGCCACAGGTGCGTCTCCTCCTGGTCGGTGTCGTCCGATGTCAGCCATGTCGCTCGGAGGGCGGCACGGAGGGCCGAACTCGCTTCCGCGAGGAGCTGGAACGCCTGCTGAACCTCGCTCTCTGTGAGTCGGCCGTCCGGCGCCGCCGCCCGCGCGCACAGGGCCGTCGCCTCGGCGAGGGCGTCGTAGCACGCGGCGATTTCACGCAACTCCGCGTCCGCGGGCTGCTCCTCATGTTTCCAGAAGACCCACAGGAAGCACTCCGGCATGCTCTTGGCCGTCGCGATCATCTCATCCAGGCGCTCCTTGAGCGCCGGCTCGCGGGCCGGATCGCCGTGGTCTCGGCGGCGTTCGATGAAAAATCGGCACGACTCGGCCTTCAGGCGCGCCCTTTTCTCTATGAGATCGAGGTCGATGGGTTTCGGCTTGGGCGCCGACGGCTGTGGCCCGCCATCGTCAACGCCCCCGGCCGCGGCTCGTTTGACCGCGGCGATGTCGGAGGCCGAGCCCTTCACCTCGATCGTGACTCCCGCATCGCCGAGTGTCAGCGGGACCGGCGCCGAGAGGAGTTCCTCAGGCGCGTGGCCGGCATCGTCCCCCTTCTCTTTGTCGGTATGGGCGGCGGTCCGCGCGGCGATCGCGTCGGGCGCGCCAGTCGACGGCCCGCCACCGACGACGAGCGACGACTCTTGCGAACGATCATCTTCCGCCGCGGCGTCCAAGGCGTCCGCTTCGGCGATGACGAGCTCCGCCAACTCCACGAGCAGCCCGCGCACCGCGGGAGAGCGTCCCATCTCCTCTTTCAGCACGCGCCGAATGGCATCCGTGAGCCGGTCGGGGGTGTGACTCATGGGGCGCCTCGACTCCATCTCCTGGTTGGGCTGCGGCGGTGTCCACGACGGCGGAGCCGCCGACAAGCCTATCAGCGCGGGCGCGTCCGATCGCATCGCCTGGGCGATTCTTCGCTCCGCCGGGCCCGACGCCGACCCTCCGCGGAACGAGGGCAGCGACGGATGGCCGGCGGTCCGGCGGAGGTCCGGGGAGCGGTGTATACTGGCACAATGGCGTCAATATGCAAAGCTCCGGCGCGGGATCCCAAGCAGGCCAGCCGGCGGAGGGCGGCGGTCGACCGGCTGCTCGAGCCCGCTGTCTTCCGGGCGCTGTCGGACCCCGTGCGTGGGCGGCTGTGGTCCTGCCTGCTCAAGTGCGCCCGGCCGTGCTCGGTGACCGAGGCCGCGGCGTGCTGCGCGCTGGACTACTCCGTCGTGGCCCGGCATCTGGCGACGCTGGCGCGGGCGGGGCTGCTGACCAGCGAAAAGAGAGGGCGGATGGTCTTCTACACGGCCCGGGGCGACGCGCTCGCGGGCCGGTTCCGGGCGCTCGCCGACGCCATCGACGAGCTGGTCAACGCGGGAGAGGTCGGCTGCGCGCCGGGCCGAGGGAGGCGGCGATGAGCGGCACGGCGGGATCCTCGGCGTCATGCGCCACGGCCCGGCCGGCGCGGCTGGGGCTGCTGGACCGGTTCTTGACGGTCTGGATATTCATGGCGATGGGCGCGGGCGTGGTGATCGGTCGGCTGGCGCCGGGCGTCTCCGCGGCGCTGGACCGCGCGTCGATCGGCACGACCAACATCCCGATCGCGATCGGGCTGATCCTGATGATGTACCCGCCGCTGGCGAAGGTGCGGTACGAGAAACTGCCCGAGGTGTTCCGCGACGGGAGGGTGCTGGCGCTCTCACTGGTGCAGAACTGGATCGTGGGGCCGGCGCTGATGTTCACGCTCGCGGTGCTGTTCTTGCAGGACCGGCCCGAGTACATGATCGGGCTGATCCTGGTGGGCCTGGCGCGGTGCATCGCGATGGTGCTGGTGTGGAACGAGCTGGCGCGGGGGAGCAGCGATTACGCCGCGGGGCTTGTCGCGTTCAACAGTGTGTTCCAGGTGCTGTTCTACGGGCTGTACGCGTGGGTCTTTGTGACGTGGCTGCCGCCGATCCTGGGGCTCGAGGGCGCGGTGGTGGACGTGTCGGTCGGGGAGGTCTTCCGGAGCGTGATGGTCTACCTGGGCATCCCCTTCTTCGGCGGGATGATCACGCGGTTCGCGCTGCGGCCGATCATGGGCGACGAGTGGTACACGCGGCGGTTCATCCCGGCGATCTCGCCGGCGACGCTGCTGGCGCTGCTGTTCACGATCGTGGTCATGTTCAGCCTCAAGGGTGAGGCGATCGTGGACCTGCCGCTGGACATCCTGCGCATCGCCCTGCCGTTGACGGTGTACTTCGTGGCGATGTTCCTGATCAGTTTCGTGATGGCTAAGAAAGTGGGGGCGGACTACGAGCGGGCCGCGACGCTGGCGTTCACCGCGTCGGGGAACAACTTCGAGTTGGCCATCGCGGTGGCGATCGCGGTCTTCGGCATCGGGTCGGGCGTGGCGTTCGCGACCGTGGTCGGGCCGCTGGTCGAGGTCCCGGTGCTCATCGGCTTGGTGAGCGTGTCGCTTTGGCTGGGGAGGCGGATGTACGGGCGGGCCAACGGGTTTGATCGAGGAGGCTCGCCCGTCGCGTGACCCCAGGCCGGGAGCGCGACGGCCGGTCGGCGCGCATCACGCCGCGGTGTGGGGATTCGATGTCGGCGGCGGCGTCGCCCAGCGGGAGGGTGGCCGGGCGTCGGGCGGGGCCGGGGGGACGCGATCCCGTGCGGCCCACCGAGGCCGGCTCCGGCCCGATTGAGACGGGATCAACGAGGGCAGGGCCTTGCAAGGTGTTCGGTGGGTGCGGAGCGTGCCAGGGCCGATAGGAGGGGGCGAACAGGGGGTATAGGGCCTGTCGCGGTTGTGCGGATCGCGGGAATCGGGAAAAAAGGGCTAGCCACACCGGCGAGCGGGCGGTAGATTGGAATCGTTGGTAAGAGGAGCCCCTCGGCCCTCGTGGCTGAGGGGGGAGGGAAGCCCGGCATCGCTGGGTTACACGTCAACGCCCCTGTTGGGAAGCAGGGGCGGGGAAGCGCCGTCGGGCGAGGCGGCGAGAGCACGTCACTCGGGGGAGTCGGTGGATCGCCCGCCACCGGACAACACATTCGGCTCCCGGCGAATCGTCGGCTGACGAGTGTGGCAGAGGCCGGGGCCAACCCTCGCGGTTGGCTTCGGCTTTTTTTGGGCCGATCCTTGAACGGGACCCGCCGTGGCGCACGGCGAGGCCGGCGCCCATCGGGCCGCCCGTGGCGTCCGGCGCGGCTCTGTACCATCGCGCCCATGATCGATCTCAAGGCGTTGCGCGAGGATCCGGATCGGTTCCGCGAGGGGGCGCGGCTCAAGGGGATCCCGGCGGACATCGACCGGCTGCTGGCGCTGGACGAACGCCGGCGGTCGCTGCTGGCCGAGCAGGAATCGCTCCGGGCCGAGCAGAAGAAGATCGAAAAAGAGATCGGGCCGGCGCTCGGCAGGCTGATGGGACGGCTCAAGGGGGCGCAGGGAGAGGAGCGCGCAGCGCTCCAGACTGAGGCAGAAGGCCTGCGCGCCAAGCCCGCGGCGCTGAAAGAGAAGATCCAGGCGCTGGACGCGGCGCTGGCCCAGGTCGAGCCCGAGCTGGAGGCCCTTGCGCTGGAGGTCCCCCTCCCGCCGGACCCCGACGTCCCGGTGGGTGAGTCGGCGGCGCAGAACGTGGAGATCCGCCGGTGGTCGCCGGAGGGGTTCGATCCGGCCGAGCCGTTCGAGGCGCAGCGGGGGTTCGCGCCGCTGGCGCACACCGAACTGATGCGGGCGCACGCGATGGTGGACTTCGAGCGCGGGGTGAAGCTCGCCGGGTCGCGGTCGTACGCGCTCACGGGCGACGGGATGCGGCTGCACCAGGCGGTCTTGCGCTACGCGCTCGATTTCATCACGGACCGCCACGGGTTCAGCCCCACGGGCGTGCCGGTGCTGGTGCGTGAGGAGGCGATGGTGGGCACGGGGTTCTTCCCGGCGGGGCGCGACCAGGCGTACCGCGTCGCGGAGACGGACCGCGGCGGGGGGCAGGACCTGTGGCTGACCGGGACGGGCGAGGTCGGGCTGATGGGCCTCCACCAGGACGAGATCCTCGATGAGGCGGACCTGCCGATGCGGCTGGCGACGGTGTCGACGTGCTTCCGCCGGGAGGCGGGCGCCGCGGGCAAGGACACCGCCGGGCTGTACCGCATCCACCAGTTCGACAAGGTCGAGCAGGTGGTGATCTGCCGGGCGGACGAGGCCGAGAGCCGGCGCTGGCACCGGGCGATGATCGGGATCGTGGAGGAGCTGCTGCGGTCGCTGGATCTGCCGCACCGGTTGGTGCAGTGCTGCACGGGGGACCTGGGGCCGAAGAACGCGGACATGGTGGACGTCGAGTGCTGGATGCCCAGCCGGGGCGAGGCCGGCCCCTCGGGCGCGCCGCGCGGCGACTGGGGCGAGACGCACTCGGCGTCGCGACTGTACGACTTCCAGTGCCGGCGCCTGAACATGCGTTACCGCGGCGAGTCCACGGGAGGGAAGACCGTCTTCTGTCACTCGCTGAACAACACGGTCGCGGCGAGCCCGCGGCTCCTCATCCCGATCGTCGAGATGCACCAGACGAAGGACGGCGCGATCCTCGTGCCCGAGCCGTTGCGGCCGTACATGGGCGGCCGGGAGCGGATCGGGTGACGGCGGATCGTGTCGAGATCATCCGTGCGGGCTCCGGGGACGCCGACCGTCTGGCGCCGATGTTCGACGCGTACCGGGTGTTCTACGGTCGGGCCAGCGACCTCGGCGCCGCGCGGGCGTTCCTGCGCGACAGGCTGGAGGGCGCCGAGTCGGTCGTGTTCCTGACGCTGGCGCGCAAGGGCGAAAGCGCCCCGGCGCCGGCGGGCTTTGCGCAGCTCTTCCCGTCGTTCTCGTCGGTGTCGCTGTGCCGGGCTTGGATCCTGAACGATCTGTACGTGGACCCGGCGCACCGCGGCCGGGGCGTGGGGCGGGCGCTTCTGGCGCGGGCGGCGGCGCACTGCAGGCAGACCGGCGCACAGCAACTCTGGCTCCAGACGGACCTCACCAACACGCGGGCGCAGCGGCTCTACGACGCCGCGGGCATGACGCGCAAGGAGATCCTCGAGTACACCCTGGCCGTCGGGTCCGGCTGACGCGAGCCGCGACGCCGGGAACTCACACGCCGTGCGCCGTGCGCCCGATCGCGTCCAGCGCCGCGTCGATCTCGTCATCCGTATTGAAGAAGTGCGGCGACAGGCGGATGCCGACGCCCGGGCGCCAGTCCACGTAGACGCGCGCCTCGCGCAGGCGGGCCGCGACCGCTCCGGGGTCGTCGAACCCGAGCATGACCGTCCCGCCGCGCCGGTCGGCGTCGGTCGGGGAGCGCAGGGGCCAGCCGCGGTCGAGGGTGTGCTCGACGATCCGTTGGGTGCGCACCTGCGACTCGCGGGCGATCGCGCCGACGCCGGTCTCGTTGATGAGGTCCAGCCCGGGGATGACGGAGTAGAGCGCGGGTATGACGGGCGTCCCCTGGGCGAAGCGCCGCGAGTCGCCGGCGTAGCGGATGGCGCCGGGCGCGAACTCGAAGGGGTTCTCGTGGGCGATCCAGCCGGTCAGGCGAGGCTGGAGCGACCGGGCCAACTCCGGGCGGACCCAGAGGTACCCGGCCGCCGGCCCGCCGCAGAGCCACTTGATGGACCCCGCGATGACGGCGTCGACGCCCCACTCGGCGGCTCGGATGGGGCAGACGCCCGCGGACTGGTACGCGTCCAGGAGCGAGATCGCCCCGACCTCGCGGGCCCGGGCGGCGAGCGCGGCGGCGTCGACGCGGAACGAGGACCGGTACGACACATGGCTGACCGCGACGATCGCGGTGCGCTCGTCGATCGCGCTCAGCAGGTGGTCCATGTCGAGGTGGACGCCGTCGTCTGAGGGGACCACGACGACCTCGGCGCCGAGCGGTTCCTGCGCTCGCCACAGGTAGCCCATCGAGGGAAAGTCGAGGCCCGTCATGACCACACGCGGGCGGTCGCGGTAGTCCAGGCACGAGGCGATCGACGCCATGGCGAGGGTGGCGTTGGGGAGCGGGATCACCGAGCCGGGCTCGGCGCCGAGGATGGGCGCCACGCGGTCGCCGACCTGGCGCGACAGGTCCCACCACGACTCGGCCCAGGCGTCCTCGGAGGTGTGCGAGCGCCACTGCTCGAGGTACTCGCGCATGGACGCCTCGGCGCCCGCGGGCATCGGTCCGAGCGAGTGGCTCAAGAGATAGACGCCGTCGCCGAGCGTCGGGAAGCGGTCGCGGCGGCGGTCGATCGGCGTCGCCGTCATGCCGGGACCACCGCCAAGGCGCGGACCGGGCTGCCCGAGCCGTGCACGATCTTCAGCGGCGCCGCGATGAGCACCGCGCCGGTGGGAGGCAGCCGGTCCAGATTGGCAAGCGACGCCAGCCCGAAGCGCCCCGCGCCGTGCAGGATGTGGTGCGCAGGGAAGGGCGGGTCGAAGGCGTGGGCCTGGCCAGCGTCGGTGCCCACGGTCTCGACGCCCAGGCCCAGGACGCCGCGCTCCTCGACGAGCAGGCGGACGGCGTCCGGCGAGAAGCCGGGCGTGTGCGCCCCGTCGTCTCGCATATTCAAGAAGGCGTCGGGATCCGTGCGTCTGGACCAGTCTGTGCGCATCAGCAGCCAGGCGCCGGCGGGAACGGGGCCGTGCTCGCGCTCCCACGCGGCGACGCGGGCGGGCGTGAGCAGGAAGTCCTCGTCGCGGCGGGCGTCTTCGGAGCAGTCGATCACGCACGCCGGGGCGATGAACCGCGCCGGGTCGATGGTGTCCGTCGAGGCCGCCGGCAGCTCACGGCCGGTGACCCAGTGGACCGGGGCGTCGAAGTGCGTGCCGGTGTGCTCGCCCAGATGCAGGACGTTCCAGTACCACGCCGGGCCGGCGTCGTCGTACTCGCTGAGGCGCTCGACGCGCACCGGGGGCGTCGCCGCGAACTCGGGCGGCAGGCGGATCACCGGCGTCGCGGGCGACAGGGGCTGCGAGCAGTCGACCACGCGCAGCCGGCCGAGCGCGAGGGCCTCTGCGAAGGACGCCAGCGGATCATTCATGCCTGCGCCCTCGGTCGGGTTGAGGCGAGCCAGCGCTGGAACTCGAACCGGTTCTCGAGCATGTGCAGGTCCGTGACGTACCCGGCGGGCCCCTCGGCGTCCGCCTTGGCGACGACCACCGACAGCTCGTCCGCGGCGAGCGCGTTCTCGAACGCGGCGCCGAACGCGGCCGTGTCCCGCACCGTGACGGCCCGGCCGACGCCGGCGGCGCGGGCGATCCCCTCCAGGTCCGCGCCGGTCGACGTCGCCGTCGGGAACCCGCCGACGGAGAGCAGGCTCTCGTTGTCGAAGACGACGTGGGTCAGGTTGGGCGGGCGGTACCGGGCGAGGGTGGTCAGCCCGCCGAGGTTCATCAGGACCGAGCCGTCGCCGTCGAGGACGACCACCGCCAGGTCCGGCCGCGCCAGCGCGATCCCCAGCCCGAGGGACGACGCCAGGCCCATCGCGTGCTGAAGATAGAAAAAATTGGGGCGGTGGCCGAGGCTCTGGAGCTCGGCGGCGACGGCGCCCATGATGGTGACGACGGCGACGCCGTCGAGCCGGTCGTGGATGGCGCGCAGGGCGTCGAGCCGTTTCATGCTGGCGCGTCCTCCCACATCAGATCCCGGTCCAGGAGCACGGCGACCGGGCGCAGAGCGGAGTACGCCAGCGTCATGGCCTTGTCGATGGTCCGGGCGACGGCGGCGGGCTCGCGCAGGACCGTCGTGGGGATGCGCATGGCGTCCAGAAGGTGGCGGGTCATCACGCCGCCTTCGGTCTGCCAGGGGTCGCGCTCACCGAACGAGCCGCGGTCGGAGATGAGCATGAGCAGGGGGACGCGGTAGAGCATGGCGCCGGAGATCACACCGTTGATGGCGGCGAAGAAGCCGTGGTTCTGCATGAGCATGGCGGACCGGGCCCCAGCCAGGTGCGCGCCCATGGAGACGCCCACGCCCTCCTCCTCCTTGGCCAGGCGGACCAGCGTCACGCCGGGGTCGTCGTCGGCGAGGCGGATGAGGTGGACGAGCCAGGTCTCCGGGAGGGCGGAGACCACGCTGACGCCGGAAGCGATCAGCGCGTCGTAGATCAGTCGGGAGGCGTCGAGGGAGACGGGCATGGCGCTACTCGGCGGGCCGGAGCAGGGAGGTGATCACGCTCAGGCCGTCCCACCAGCCGGCCGCGAGCGTCGCCACGATAGCACAGGGGACGGCGTACCTGAGCCATAGGCACAGCCAGCGGGGGAGCGAGACCTCGCCAGCGAGCCGGCGGGCTTCCAGCGTCCCGCCGCGCAGCAGGCACCACGTCAGAGCGATGACGGCGAGCGCCGCCCCCACCGGCTGCATCGTCGTGCCCCAGACGAAGTCGCTCACCTCCACATACCTGGGAACCAGATAGGCGGGCAGGGCCAGCGCCGACTGCACGGCGCCCAGAAGCAGCAGCGACCAGCCCCGGCGCCAGCCGAGGGCGTCGCGCAGCGCCGCGACGATGGTCTCGTAGGCGGCCATCAGCGAGAGCATCGCGATCAGAAAGACGCCGAGGAAGAAGACCGTGCCCAGCGCGCCGCCGGCGGGCATCCCGGCGAAGACCGCCGGGAGAACGTCGAACATCAGCGGCGGGCCCGAGGAGAGCGGCGCCCCGACCGACGCCGCCGCGGGCACGATCAGCAGCGCCGCGAGCAGCGCCGCCGAGACGTCCGCGAGGGTCGTGCCGATCGCGGTGCGGCCCAGGCGCGTCTCGCGGCGCATGTACGAGCCGTACGCGACCATGAACGTGCCGCCCAGCCCGAGCGAGAAGACGACCTGCCCCAGGGCCGAGAGCGCGTCCCGGCCGCCGAACTCACCCCAGCGCGGCGACAGGAACTCGCGCAGCCCCCGGCCCGCGCCGGGCAGCGTCAGGGCCCGCGCGATCAGGGCGATCAGAAGAAGAAAGAACACCGGGACGACGGCCGACGACAGACGCTCGATCCCCCGCCGGACCCCCAGCCCCAGCGCGCCGCAGCCCAGGCCGACGGTCACCAGCAGCAGGGCGTACTGCATCGGGAGCGACGCGGTCAGCCGGGCGTGGTCGGGCGCGGGGGCGCCGGCGATCGACGCGCGGGCCGTCTCGATCGCCGTCTGGAGGACCCACGCGACCACCACGCCGTAGTACGACGCGGACATCACGATCGAGACGATCAGCGCCCAGCCCCAGAACCCGCCCGCCGGGAGCCCCGCGCGGGCCAGCGCCCCGACCGGCCCGCGGCGGGTGGCCCGCCCGAGGCTCCACTCGGCGATCAGCATCGGGGCGCCGATCGTCAGCGCAAAGACAAGATAGACCAGCAGGAACACGACGCCGCCGTCGCGGCCCATCATGTACGGGAA
>RFGI01000022.1 GCA_003696725.1 Planctomycetota bacterium
GAGATCGTGATGTCGTCGTCCGTGCCCGCCTGACCGTCGGGCCCGTCCGAGAACAGGCGGACCTTGCCGGCGCCTTCGTCGAGCTCGATCCGGTACGGCCGGCCCCAGTGGTCCTGGAGGTCGTCGGCGTCCAGGCCGGGCAGGGCCGAGGCGTCCGCGGGCCAGGCGCCGGCGTTGGCGTCGGCGTAGTCCCGCAGGGCCTTGCGGACTTCGAAGGCGTCCAGCGTCGTCTCGAGCGGGCCGGCGCCCGCGATCAGACCCGACGCGATCGCGACCAGCACCGCGAACCCGACCACCGTCACCGCGAGCACGATCCACAATGACCCGATCAGCCCGATCACGAACCCCGCGATCGCAAAGCCCCGCGGCGGGCGGAACATCGCGACGAACGACAGGATCATGCCGACGGGCGAGAGCATCCCGCCGCTGCACAGCCCGACCAGCGAGACGATGAACCCGGCCAGCCCCAGGCCGTTGGACTCCGGCGGCCCGGGCAGGTCGCCGGGATCGTGCGCAGCGGGTGGATGATCGTGCTCGGTCATCGTGGGTCCTCCCGGTTCGCCCGAGCATAGCGGGACACTAGAATCGTCTCACCTGGAGTCCCGCCATGCGCAGACCCAATCGACACGCGACTCTTCGTTCTTCCCGCTCGGCCGGTCCGGCGATCCTCGTCGCGCTGGCGCTGGTCGGCTTCGGCGGGTGCAGCGGGTACACGCTCCGCGGCAAGGTGATCGAGGGCGACATCTCCTACGCGGCGGTGGTGTCGGCGGACGACGAGCGCCTCACCGGGCCCGGCGTCGCGGGCGTGACGGTCTCGATGGAGACGGACCCGGGCCGGCTCCGGCGTGAGCCGGTGGGTTCGGCGACGAGCGGGCCGGACGGCTCGTTCAGCATCCGCGTGCGCCGCCCCGGCGCCGGGATCCTGATCTACGACGTCGGGATCGAGGCCCGGCGCGACGGGTACCAGGGCGTGCGGCACCAGTTCCGCCTGCCGCCGGGGTCCAAGCGGCTCCTGATCACCCTCCAGCCCGGGCGCGACACGCTGCAACCGCAGGAGGAATCGCTGATGGAGCAGTTCGAGCGGTTCCGCAGCCCCGGCTGAGTCGCCGGCCCGGCGTACACTGGCCGGATGCCGATCGCCGCGCCCGACACCGAGCGCCTGACGCGCCTGGACCACGCCCACGTCTGGCACCCGTTCACGCCCATGCGGCAGTGGCGCGGGCGCGCGCCGGTCATCATCGAGCGCGGCGAGGGATTCGAGCTCATCGACACCCACGGGCGGCGCTACATCGACGGCTATTCATCGCTGTGGTGCAACGTCCACGGGCACCGCGTGCCAGAGATCGACACGGCGATCCGCGAGCAGCTCGATCGGGTCGCGCACGCGACGATGCTCGGCGCCGCGACCGCCCCCGCGATCGAGCTCGCCGCCGACCTGGTCGGCCGCTGCAACGCGGTCGAGCCGGCGACGCCCGGCGCCCGGCTGACCAAGGTGTTCTACACCGACGCCGGGGCGACGGCGACGGAGGTCGCGCTGAAGATGGCCGCCGGGTTCCACCATCACCGCGCAGGCCGCGGGCGGGACCTCTTCCTCGCGGTCGCGGGCGGCTACCACGGGGACACGATGGGCGCGATCAGCGTCGGGTTCTTGCCGGCGATGCACGGGCCGTACGAGCGGTTCGTCTTCGACGTGCGCCGTGTCCCGGCGCCGGACCCCCGGGCGCAGGCGCCCACCGCCGGCGCTGCGGGGGAATGGCCGAGCTGGGACCGGGAGCGGGGCGTCGCCGCCGTGGACGCCGCTCTGGCCGCGCTCGACCGCGCCCTCGACGAGTTCGGCGACCGGGCGTGCGCGCTGATGATCGAGCCGATCATGCAGGGCGCCGGGGGGATGGTCGCTCACCCGCCCGGGTACCTGGCCGGCGCCGTCGAGCGGTGCCGGTCGCGCGGCGTGCTGGTGATCGCCGACGAGGTCGCCACCGGGATCGCGCGGACCGGCGCTTTCCTCGCGTGCGATACAGAGCGCGTCCGGCCGGACATCCTGTGCCTGGCCAAGGGGCTCAGCGGCGGGTACCTGCCCCTCGCCGCGACGCTCTGCACCGAGGAGATCGCGTCGGCGTTCGAGGGCGAGCCGCACGAACACAAGACCCTGTATCACGGGCACACGTACACCGGGAACCCGCTGGCGTGCGCCGCGGCGATCGCGTCGCTGGAGCTGATCGACGAGCGCGGCGTGGTCGAGAACGCCCGCCGGCTCGGCGGCGTGATCCGTGATCGGTTGCGCGCCGCGCTCGCGTGTCACCCGCACGTCGGCGATGTGCGCAGCCGCGGCGTGATGACCGGGATCGAACTGGTCGAGTCGCGCGACCCGTGGGCGCCCTTCGATCCGGCCCGAGGCGTCGGCGCCGAGGTGTGCGACGAGGCGCGCCGGCGGGGCCTGATGATCCGGCCGCTGGGGGACGTCGTGGTCCTGAACCCGGCGCCGGCGATGGACGAGGGGACGCTGGGCCGGGCCCTGGATCTTGTGCTCGAGGCGATCGACGCCGTGACGCGCCGCCCGGCGGGGCGGCCCAGATGAAGGGTCGGGTGGCCCTGGCCGCGGCGTCGGTGGTGTTCGGCGTGACGCCGATCGGGCTGATCGCATGCGCGATGGCCGTCGGCGCGTGGGCCTGTACGGACCCGGCCCAGGCCGAGAGGCTCGGCCGGCGGGCGACGCAGTGGGCGCTGGTGAGTCTGGCGCTCGGAGCGGCGCTCGAACTCCCCGTGGTCGTCACGCTGGCGCTGGGCGGGTGATCCCGAGCGGCGGGCGACCCTAGAATGCGGCGCGGACCGACGAAGGAGACGACACGATGACCACCGCCACGACGACCCCGGCCGCCGCGGGCGCCCGCGCCGCCGACCCCCTGCGCCTGATCGACGTCGATCATGTGCGTTTCTACGTCGGCAACGCCAAGCAGGCGGCCCACTACTACGCCCACACCTTCGGGTTCCGCATCGACCAGTTCTCCGACCTGACGGTGGGCAGCCGGGACGCCGCGTCGTACCTGCTGACGCAGGGGAACATCCGGTTCGTCATCCAGACGGACCTGACGCCGACCGGCGCGATCGGCGAAGAGGTCCGGCGCTTCGGCGACGGGGTCAAGGACGTCGCCTTCACCGTCGCCGATGCCCAGCGCGCGTTCGAGCGGGCCGTCAAGAACGGCGCCGTGCCCGACCGCGAGCCCGAGACCCTCTCCGACGAGCGCGGCTCGGTGACCTCGGCGTCGATCAAAGCCTACGGCCGGGTCACGCACACCTTCGTCTCGCGCACCGGCGCGTACGACCTCGAGCAGGTCCGCGCCGGCGGGCGCCTGAGCCCCGCGTTCCATCCGACAGGCCCGCTGCGCATCAACGACTACAACGTTCAGCACCCGTGCGGGCTTCAGTGGGTCGACCACTGCGTGGGCAACGTCGAGCAGGGCAAGATGAACCACTGGGTCGAGTGGTACGAGAACGTCCTGGAGTTCAAGCTCTTCAAGCACTTCGATGACAAGGACATCTCCACCGAGTACTCGGCGCTCATGTCCAAGGTCATGGACTCGGGCTTCGGTGTCATCAAGATGCCAATCAACGAGCCCGCCGAGGGCAAGAAGAAGAGCCAGATCCAGGAGTACCTGGAGTGGCACGACATGACGCCGGGCGTGCAGCACCTGGCCCTGCGAACCAACGACGAACTGGCGAGCGTCGCGGAGCTCCGCCGGCGCGACGTGGATTTTCTCACGCTGCCCGACTCGTACTACGAGATCGTCTGGGACCGCGTGGACGCGACGCTGCGGGAGCACGGCCTGGAGCCCGTCAAAGAGGACCACCAGAAGATCCGCGACCTCGGGATCCTCGTCGACGCGGACGACCAGGGGTACCTGTTGCAACTGTTCACGAAGCCCTTGCAGGATCGGCCGACGCTCTTCTTCGAGATCATCTGCCGCCGGGGCAGCCAGTCCTTCGGCAAGGGCAACTTCAAAGCGCTCTTCGAGGCGCTGGAAATCGAGCAGCAGCGGCGGGGGAATCTGTAAGCAATCCCTTGCAGGTAGCTTCGGGGCGCGCTCGGGGAGAGGGGGGGTAGTCGCGAGGCAACGTCTCGCGGCTGCGCCGATAGAGCCTCTCGACAATGTGGCGCGACGTATCGCGTACACTCGCCGGCGTGCCCGACCCCTTCCATCTCGCGTTCCCGGTGAGGGACCTCGCCGAGGCCCGGGCGTTCTACGGCGGGCTGCTGGGCTGCGCCGAGGGCCGC
>RFGI01000128.1 GCA_003696725.1 Planctomycetota bacterium
AGAATACGAGCAACCACAGCGCGACCCACGCCCCGGCCAGGACCATCAGGAGCGCGGTGTAGCCCACGATGTCGCGGGCCCGCACGCCGGTGACGGCCAGGAGCGGTAGGGCCCAGAACGGCTGGAGCATGTTGGTCAGCTGATCGCCGTAGGCGACGGCCATGACGATCTTGGCGGGCTCGACGCCGGCGTCCAGGGCGGCCCGCACCGCGATGGGCCCTTGCACGGCCCACTGCCCGCCCCCCGACGGGATGAACAGGTTGACCGCCCCCGCCGAGAGAAACGTCAGGACCGGAAGCGTCGTTTCGGTGGCGCCGCTGGCCAGCGCCTCCGCGAAGCGCGCCGTCAGCCCGCTGCCGTTGAGCATGGCCATGATCCCGGCGTAGAGCGGGAACTGGAGGATGATCCCCGCGCAGCCGCGGACGGCCTCGTCCACCGCCGCCAGGTACCGCCTCGGCGTCCCGTGCAGCGCCAGGCCCAGCATCAGCATGGTGAGGTTCACGCTGTTGGGCGTCAGCCGGGTGATGCCCGACGGGGCGTCGGCGCCCGGCAGGTAGAACCGCCACGCCCACACCGCGATCATGATGACCAGGAGGAGCGAGACGATCGGCGTCTCTTCGAGGATCCGCGGCACGATCGGCGCGGGGCCGGCTTCGACCCGCTCGGCTTCGCCGCCCGGCGCGGGGGTGAGGAACCGGTCGGCGGGCTCGGCGTCGTCGGGTCGCTTGGGTGTCAGGAGCGCCATGACCGTCGGCGCCAGAAGGACGAGCCCGCCGGTGACGATCAGGTTCATGGGGCTGAGCACTGTCTGGGTCAGGGGCATGGGCTCGACCAGCGGCGCGACCGGCCCCAGGCTGTCGGCGAGCTCGCGCGCGGTGGTGACCTTCAGCGGCGCCGTCCCGCTCAGCCCCCCGTGCCAGACCATCAGCCCGACGTACCCGGACGCGGCCAGCAGCGGGTAGTGCGCGCAGACCGACCGCCGGACCAGCGACCGGCCCGTGTCCCGCGCCAGGATCGCGCCCCCGATCAGCCCCAGGCCCCAGTTGACCACGCCCAGCGCCGCGGCGACCAGCGCCACAAGGAAGGCCGCCTGCGCGCCGGTGCGCGGCAGGTCCGCCAGCCGGCGCAGCAACGCCGCGACCGGCCGGCTCGCCGCCAGGGCGTGCCCGGTCACCAGGATCAGGCACATCTGCATCGAGAACCCGAGGAAGGCCCAGAGCCCGTCGTCGGCGCCCCAGGCCTCGATCGCCTCGACCGGGCCCACATCCGTGAACGCGACGACCAGCCCGAGCGTCAGGGCGGTCAGCAGGACGGCGATGACGAAGGGATCCGGCGCCGAGGCGCGGAACACCGCCGCGATCCGCTGGCCGAGCCGCGCGAGCATGCGCCGAGCGTACCGCATCGAGCGCGGCCGAAGCGCCCGGGCGACCGGGCGACCGGCCGCGGCGGATCGGGGGCCGGTTCAGGTCACGTCACCCACCGGCCGCCGTCGACCCGGACGATCTGGCCCGTCGTGTACCGGGCGTCGAGCGCCAGCCAGCGCACGGCCTCGGCGGCGTCCTCGGGCGCGCCGACCCGGCCCAGCGGGACGCGGCGGAGGTACCGCGCCCGCATCTCGGGGTCGCTGTCGGGCCCGGACTCCGCGAAGGCGACGGCGCCCGGCGCGACGCCGTTGACCCGCACGCCCGGCGCCAGCTCCCGCGCCAGTGACGGGACCAGCTCCGCGAGGGCGGCCTTGCTCATCGAGTACGCCAGGTAGCCGGGCCTTGGCCGACCCATCGCGTGGATGTCGCACAGCGCCACGACCGCCCCCCCGCCCGGCAGATCCGACCCGGCCAGCGTGCGGGCGAGACCGACGGCGAGCGTCGCCGGCGCCAGGGCGTTGATCCGGTGCTGCCGGAGCGCGGCGGGCTCGTCCCAGGCGTCGATCGGCGAGGGCTCGTACACCGCGGCGCTGAGCACCAGGACGTCCAGCCGTGGGACGCTCGCGGTCACCCGCTCGACCAGCTCATCGGCCGCGCCGGGCTCGGCGAAATCGGCCCGGACGGCTGCGGCCGACACACCGCCGGCCGTCAGTTCAGCGACGAGCGCCCGCGCGTCGTCCCGGCTGGACCGGAAGGTCAGGACCACGTCGAGCCCCGCACGGGCCAGCGCCCGGCAGGTCGCGGCGCCGACGCGGCGCGCCCCGCCGGTGACCAGCGCTGCGGGTCGGTCGCGCCCGACGCGCTCCAAGCCGCCCGAGGCTGTCACCAGCCGCCCCCGTCACGCGGATCGTTCGGATCGAAGTCCACGGTGTCGTCGAGCCGCCCGGCGTCGGGTTGGACCGAGGCGCGCCGGCCGGCTTCGGACCATGCGTCGACGCGGTCCCGCGGCCGTCGATCCCGGGCGCGTCGCGGGCTGTCCGGGCCAATCGACGCGCGCCGCACGGTAAGCACGAGGATGGGGGTGAACACGAAGAGCAGCAGGGCCACGCCCACCCACAAGAGCGCCAGCCGCGCCGGCGCGGTCGCCGCTCCCGTTGACGCCGCGAGTCCCACCATGCCGGCCCACGATACGGCCGGTGGGCCCGGCCGGATGCCTACGATTGCCCGTTATCGGTTCGGCAGACTCGGCGGGGGCCAACGCCCCGCGACGCGGATGGTGACCCCATCGCCCGGCGCCTTGGGCAGGGAGCGCCGGCTGGGCGGGCCCCCGGGGCCGGGGTTGGGCACGCCTGAGGCTCGTCATTGAACCCCGTTCGGGCATCGAGCCGTAAACAGGATGAGGTCCGCGACGAATCGCGCCGCGGCCGCGTGGACACGAGGACACCGACAATGACAGTCAAGGCGTTGCTCCGTCGCACTCACAGGCCGATCGCCCTGGCGCTGGCGCTGGCCCTCTGGCCGAGCGTCGGGCAGGCCGATCCGCCGGCGCCGGCGACCGACCTGGGCCCGATCTCCGTCGCTGATCTCGCCCAGCGTGTCTGGCGCAGCGCCGAAGCCGGCCGGCCCGACGAAGCCTTCGCCCTGTTGGAGGCCATCCCGGATCGGCACGAGGTCCAGGCCGTCGCCGACCTCAAGGCCGCCCTGGAGCGACGCAACGCGCACCTCGCCGAGGCCCAGGATGAGCGACTGACCCGTCTGGGCGAGGCGTGGGACGAGCTGGCCCAGCACGCCGGCGACGACGATCCCGCCGAGGCGCTGCGCCTGGCGGTTGAGATTTCCTCCCTGGCCGAGGACAAGGCGTCGGTGCTCGTCGCGGAGCCCATCTCGGCGCTGGTGGCGCGGGCCGAGGCGTCCGCCCGCCGGGCCGAGGCCGAAGGCCGGTGGCTCGACGCCCAGGAGATCCTGTTCCGCCTGAACCTGCTCTACGACGAGGACGGCCGGTACGAGGACGACCTGACTCGGGCCAGCACCCGGCTGATGATGATCCGGCTGTACGCGCCCCAGCGGCTGCACGCGATGCGCGACGCCGCCCGCGTCGCCGAGGGACTCGACCCGCTCCCGCCGTTCAACGGCATGGGGGAGGACTGGCGCGAGAAACTCGCCGGCATCGACGACCCCAACGTGATCGTCCGCGCCATCAACCACGCGCAGCTGGCGCACGTCGACGGCGCGAGCATGGCCGACATGCTCCTGGGCGGGCTGGACAACCTCCGCACCCTGGTCACCACGACGGACGTGGCGCCGGCCTTCGGCGGGATCCGCGACCCCAAGCGCGTCGAGGCCTTCCTCGACGAGATCGCCCGCCTCGAGACCCGCCTGCGGACCCGCGGCCAGCGCGCCGACACCTACGACCTGACGCGCACGCTCCGCAAGATCATCGACGCCAACGCCGCGACGGTCGACGTCGATCTCGCCGCCGTCCTCCACGAGTTCGGCAACGGCGCGATGGCCCGGCTCGACCAGTTCAGCGCCATCATCTGGCCGGACGAACTCCGCCAGTTCCAGAAAACCACGCAGGCCCGGTTCACCGGCGTCGGGATCCAGATCCAGCTCGACGACGCCCAGCGCCTCAAGGTGGTCACGCCCCTGGAGGGCACCCCGGCGCACAAGGCCGGCATCCTCCCGGGCGACATCATCACCGCCGTCGACGGCGAGTCAACCATCGGCATCACCCTCACCGGCGCTGTCGAACGCATCACCGGCGAGCGCGGCACGCCCGTCACCCTCACCGTCGACCGCGAGGGCGCCGACGAGCCCATCGACTTCAACCTGGTCCGCGACGAGATCCCCATCCACTCCGTCAAGGGCTGGCGCCGCAACGGCCCGCACGAGACGGACTGGGACTGGTTCATCGACCGGGACAACGGCATCGGGTACGTTCGCGTCACGCAGTTCGCCGACGGCGTGACCCGAGAGTTCGACCGGGCGGTGCGGCAGATGCGCGAGGTCGGCCTGGAGGGGCTGATCCTCGACCTGCGGTTCAACCCGGGCGGGCTCCTGAACGAGGCCGTCGACCTCGCCAACCGGTTCCTGTCCGACGGCGTGATCGTCAGCCAGCACGACGCCGACGGCCGGGCCCGCGAGGTCCAGCGCGCCCGCCGCGGCGGGACCACCCTCGCCGACCTCCCGGTCGTCGTCCTCATCAACGAGGGATCAGCGTCGGCCAGCGAGATCGTCGCCGGCGCCCTGCAAGACCACAAGCGGGCGGTCCTCGTCGGGGCGCGGACCTTCGGCAAGGGCAGCGTCCAGAACGTGTACGACATCGGGCGGGGCCTGGCCGCGTTGCGCCTGACGATCCAGTACTACCGCCTGCCCAGCGGCCGGCTGATCCACCGCCGCCCGGGGATGCACGAGTGGGGCATCGAGCCCGACGTCGCCGTGGACATGCCCCCGGCCCGCATCGGCGAGGCGCTCCGCTTGCGCCAGGACGCCGATGTCCTGCCCATCAACGAGAAGGGCGAGGTCGTCCTCGACGGCGACGCCCCCGACCCCGGTGAACTCCTCACCACCGGTGTGGACATGCAGCTCGAGACCGCCCTCCTGCTCGTCCAGAGCCAGAGCGTCGCCCGCAAGCACGGGCTGGCCCGGGCCCTCGCCGAGGCCCCCGCCCCTGCCGCCCACGTCGGCGGCTGACCGCGCGCCGCCGCTGGGTCGAGTCCGCCACGCCGACCGGCCGATAAGCCTGTCGATGCCCCAGCGCGCCGAACCCGTCCTGGTGATCGCCGACGGCGGGCTGCCCAGCCTCGTCACGATGCTCATGCTGGACGAACCGGCGAGGGGGATCGCCCTGTTCACGGGCGCCGGCGCCGACGACTCGGCCCTGCGCCGCCGGGCCACGGACCTGCACGTCGAACTGGCCGGTCTGGATCGCGTCGACGAACCAGCGCTTGCGCCCGACGCGCTCGCCCCGCTCGCCGGCGGCCTGGGCGAATCGGCGATGCTGCTGGCGGCGATCGCTGACGCCGCCGAACGCCGATGCCGCGAGGTCCACTGGCCCCGAACCGCCGACGGCGACCTCGACGCGATGGCCGACGCCGCCGACCGCGCCCTGCTCGTCGAACGCCTGGGCGTGATCGAATCGGCGCGCACCGGGTCGCTCGACGTCTCGCTCGTGACGCCCCTGCTGGACCTGGACGACCAGCAGATCGCCGAACTCGCCGCGGACCTGGCCGCCCCGGTCTGGTCGTGCTGGTGGGCCCTGCCCGAGGCTGCGGACCGCGCCGACGCGTCCCGCGAACGGGCCCGATGGGCCGAGCGGTTGCGGGGCCTCGGCGCCGAGGCCCTGCTGGCGCCCCCCGCGGCTGAGCCCGCCGCCGTCTGACCCCGGCCCTTGCCAGGCCCGGCGGGGTCTCTACACTGCCCGGCTCGGCCCGCCGGCGCTCCCGCCGGCCCGCGCCGCCCGGAGACCGCCATGTACGCCATCATCGAGGACAGCGGGACGCAGATCCGCGCCGCCGAGGGCGACCGCCTGACGATCGACCTTCGCGACCTGCCCGACGACGCCGCGACCGTGAGATTCGACCGCGTCCTGATGGTCGGCGGGACCGGCGAGCCGGCGATCGGGGCGCCGTACGTCGCCGGCGCCAGCGTCGAGGCCGAGATCCTCGAGCGCGACGCCAAGGGCGAGAAGATCGACGTGATCAAGTTCAAACGCCGCAAGGGCTACCGCCGCAAGCAGGGCCACCGCCAGCGGCACATGATCGTCAAGGTCACCAGGATCAACGCCGGCTGACGCCCGACCTCACGGCAGGTACGGGCTCCCGGGTCGGCCCCTCGCTGCACCGGGCGCGTCGAAGAACCGCTCGCGCGTCAGGCTGTTGCGCAGCCGATCCCGCGGCCCGCCCCACGGCCGGATCTGCACGCCTAGGGCCACGTCCTCGCGCACGTTGTCGTACGACACGCCGACCTCCAGCGTCCACTGCGGGAACCGCCGGCGGATCTCAAACTCCAACGCCTCGACCGCCGAGTCCTCGAGGTCCAGGACCGCGGCGGCGCCCAGCGCGTACCGCGCGCTGAGCTCGTACGACCCGCCCAGGTTCAGGAACGTCGAGTCGATCCCCGCCGCGTCGATCCGCCGCACCTCGAAGAAACTGGCGAACCCGTACCCGTGGTCGATGACCGCGCCGACGCTCGCCGAGTCCACCTCGTCGTTCTCCAAGTCGTAGATCCCCGACGCGACCACGCCGACGGCGTCGGTCAGCGCCAGCCGGGCGTCGGCGGCGGCGAACTCGCCCAGCCTCGACAGCTCAGGCCGGGTCTGGAAGAACCGCGCCACTGACGACTCGCGCGTCGTGTCGTCCGTCGAATAGACGTACTCGGCCCGCACGACGAGCCAGTCGACGTTGCGCCACGCGCCGGGCCCGCCGCGCTTCGTCTGCCAGGCGCTGGTGATCCCCGCGCGGAGGACCGACCCCTCGGCGAGCGATTCGACCGTCTCGTCGAAGACCGGCAGGGTCTCGGCGTCCACGTTGCTCACCGACGTGAAGACCGTGGCGCTGGGCTGGAGGACGTGCCGCAACCGGTGCAGGTCCAGGAGGTCGGATTCGACGCCGTTGTAGACCCGGGTGACCGCGGTCGAGACCGTCGCGCCGACGGCCGCCCACAGCCGGTTCGATTCCCGCTCGCCCTGCCCGCGCGCCGCGCGGAACTCCGCGAAGTCATCCCCGTACGCGGTCAGCCGGCCGATCGCGAAGGGCGCCACCCGTACGGGCCCGGCGTCCAGCGCCGCGGTCAGCTCGTGCCTCGTGTCGAACCGCGCGACACCCTGCTCGCGGAACCCGCCGGCCCGCAGGGCGTCGGCCAGCGACTGCCCCGGGTTGAGCCCGAAGCCCGCCTGGGCGATCGCCGGCGAGAGGAACCCGAACCGCCGCACCGCCGGCTCGACGAAGACCGGCTCGATCAGCCCCGCGCGCGACGCCCCGAAGTACGTCAGCCGGCCGTCGAAGAACGACGCCCCCACCGTGCGGACCGACGCCTCGGCCCGCTGCACCTGGTAGCCCCGGCTCTGGAGCAGGTACTCGTTCGGCGTGAAGTCGTTGAACGTGCCGGCGGCCTCGACCAGCACGAGCGACCGCTCCCCGCGCCGCGCCAGCGCCGCCCGGCTGATGGTCTCCGGGCCCACCTCCGCGATCGGCTCGAAGAACGCGTCGACGAACGCCTCGTCGGAGATGTACGACCCTTGCAGCCGCAGCGACCACCGGTCCGTCAGGTCCCACAGGTGCTCGGCGAGGACCAGCCCCCGGTCGCGCTGCGGCGGGCCGGCCTCGGCGCCCGTCGTGAAACGGTCCACGCCCGAGTCGTGGATGTAGTACGCCAGAACGGACCCGAACGCCTCGGGCGTCGCCCACGACAGGTCCACGCCGCCCGCCGCGCCGCGTGCGACGTACCCGTCGAGCAGCAGGTCGCCCTGCACCGGCGAGTCCGGCGCCAGCCCCGCGATCGAGGCGAAGTCCCACTTGGTCTGGATCACCGCGTCGCCGTCCTTCGTCCCCACGCGCACCCGCGGCAGGCGCTGGGCGTCGAACTCGCCCTCGTACCGCGGCAGGGGCAGGATCGGCGTCCGCCCCAGCCGCAGCGAGACCCCGCGGGCGCTGACGAGGTTCCGCGTGGGCCCGCCGGGCGAGGGCGCCCGCGTCAGCCGCACGCTCCGCGCCCCCAGCGCCAGGTGCGGCTCGGCGAACCCGACGTTGGACACGGTCGCCCGCTGCGCCTCCCACTGCCCGAGCGCCTCCTGCCGGATCGCCTGGGCGCGGACGACCAGCGGCATGCGCCGGGACTCGTCGTAGGCGCGGAAGACGGCGTCGAGCATGACGGCCCGGTCGTTGGCGACGTCGTAGTACACGCGCGGGCCGCGCACCGTGAACTCGCCGTCGGTGGCGACGACGGCGCCCTCGAGGTACACGCCGCGCACCTCGCCGGGCCCGGCGCGCAGGGTCTGGGCGACGGAGCCCGGCGCCAGGAACACCACCGCGTTGTGCGCCGTCAGCGCGAGCGTGCGGTCCGCCTCGAGGTCCCGGTACTCGACCGCGACCCCGCCGGTGAGCGCCAGCGCGTTCTCGTCGTCGCCGGTGACCAGGGTGCGGTTGGGCGCGTCGAAGGTGACCACGCCCCGTCGGGGGAAGATCGGGGCGTCGGGGTCGATGGGCGCCGGCTCGCCGAACGCCTCGACAAAGGCGCGATCGAAGGGGCCGAATCCGGATGAGGGCCTGGGTGTCGCCCCCGCCGCGAGGAGCTCGGTCAGCCGCTGCGCCAGCCGGCGCTCGCCCTCGTCGACGAGCGGGTGGCCCTCGGGCCGGCCGCGGTCCAGCAGCGCCACGGCCAGCCTCACGCCGCCCGTCACCGACCCGGTCAGCAGCAGTCGTCGCGCCGATTGCGAGAACCGCGCCGAACCCAAGGGCGAGCGGACGTTCTCGAAGTACACCGCGATCAGCCACGACCGGCTCGCCCCGGCGCCGCGCGGTTCGATCCACGCCACCGCCCGGTCGGCACGGAACTCGTGGCCCGCGATCGACACACGCACGTCGTCCTCCAGGAGCAGCCGGCGGGCGTCGCCGTCGGCCCACGCCCACCCGCCTCGGGCTTGGAACGACGCGTCACCCGGCTGCGCTTGGACCGGCAGGTCCAGCCCGGCGAAGTCCCGGCCGCTGATGATCGGCCCGGGCGCCGACGGCTGCGACACCGCGCCGACGGCGTTTGAGAGCAGGACTGGCCACAGCCCCAGAACAAGCACGCTCACCCATCGCACGCGCGACACACCTCGCGCCACGATCGTTCGACATCCGTGACCCGGCGCAGTGATGGGCGTCCGCACCGGCGCATGGTACGGCGCCGATGGATCGCCGCAACACCATCGCTCGTCAACAGTTGCGACACACAGGGCGTAGAAATACGCGCGGCGTTGACCGCCGACACAACGACGCAGCCGCGACCGCATCGCGATCATCGTTCTTGATTCGGGCCCGCCTGTTTTGACAATGGGTGTCCGGGTGCGGCGCGATCGACGCTGCGCATGTGGGGTTGTGGTGACATCTGCGTCGGCGACGAAGGGGCCGCCGGCGCACGCAAGCCGTGGAGTTGACGAGGGATCGTCGCCGCGCGGCCCGCGTTGGGCCGGGCGGTCCGATCGCGTTTTCCTGGGAGGACCCGAGTATGAATCTCCGTACGAGTCGCGGCCTGCTGGCCGCCGCCGGCGCCGGTGTGGCGCTGAGCACCGTGGCGCAGGTGACGGCCGACCCGCCGGCCCTGCCCGCTCTGCCGAGCGTGTTCTGTTTCCGGATCACGGACATCGAGCGCGTGCCGGGCGATATCTCCGACTGCGCGTTCACCATCGAGTTCGAGGTGCTCAACTGGGCAGACCGCCCGGCTGGGGCGATGTTCATCGCGCAGAACATCGGCGGGTTCGGCGCGGTCCCGGCGTTCTTCCCGCCGTTCATCCCCAGCGGGCCCCCGCGTCTGGCCGGCGCCGGCGTCGACCCCGACGGTCGCGGCGGGCCGCTGGGAGGGTCGGACATCGGCCCGGGCGTCTTCGACGCGCCAGCGATCCACTCCGGCCGGGGCCGAGGCGATCTGCCGGGCCTGCTCAACGACTGGGCCGCGACGTTCGCAACCCCGACCAGCGTGCTCTGGACGGCCGTCGGCGGGACGCTGCTGCCCGCGCGTGACCTGATCGCCGGGGGCGGCGGCGCCGCGTCCTTCGCCCTCGTGCCCGGCCTGGGGTTCGACGGCATCCTGGACACGGCGATCGACGGCGGGCCGGCGCCCTACGGCCCGGACCCCGCCGGCACCCCCTTCCCCACCGGCGGGCCCCCGATCCCCGACGGGTCGGGCAATGTTCTTGACGGCTTCACCCTCACCGTCTGCGACTGGGACGAGGGCGAGATCCTCTCCTTCAACTGGTTCCTGCTCGACGCCGCCGGCGCCCCGATCGGGACCGTCGGGTTCGGCAACGCGTACGGCTTCGGCGTGGTCAACCTCATCCGCCTGCCCGCGGGCGCGGCGCCCCCGGGCGCCCTCTTCGCCGGCAACGGCGGATTCACTCAGAACATCAACTTCTTCGACTCCGTCTTCATCGTGCCCGGCCCGCCCCCGGGCCCCATCACCGAGGGCGTCCCGCAGGGCCAAGAGACCACCTTCGCTGTGGAGTTCGGCGCCGCCGTCACCGCGCCGTTCCTGAACCCGAACGACCGCCAGCAGGTGCCCGGCGCCCAGCCCAACACCCAACTCATCTTCCCCGAACAGCACCCGTGCTCGCCGCTGGCCGCCACCTGCCCCCAGGATCTCAACGGCGACGGCGTCGTCAACGGCGCCGACATCACCAGCATCCTCAACGCCTTCGGCCTCGTCTGCGACCAGATACCGACCACGATCTTCGACGGGACCTCGACGGCGCCGTGACTCGGACACGACGGTCCGTCAAGTGACGCTTTTTCAGTTCTTGTGCGGCGTCGGCCTCTGCGCCGGCGCCGCGCTTTTCCTACCCGCGCGTGCCCCGCCCGCTGCTCACTCCCACCACGAGCCGCGGCGGGGAGAGGGCAGCCGGGCGCCGAGCGCCTCCAGCGCCGCGCGGTCCTGAGCCGTCACCGACTTGGGCGGGACGATCTTGACGACGGCGTAGAGATCCCCGCGATCCCCGTCCGCGTTCTCGACGCCGCGCCCGCGCAGGCGGAGCTTCGCCCCTGATGGCGTCCCCGGCGGAACCTTCAGGTCCGCGCGCCCCCCGTCGGGCGTCGGCACGCGAACGGTGGCCCCCAGCGTGGCCTCGACGATCGACAGCGGCAGGTCGAACTCCACGTCCAGCCCGTGCCTGCGGAAGATGGGGTGCGCCCCGACGCGCACGGTCAGGATCAGATCGCCGGCGGTCCCGCCGGTGGGGCTGGGCTCGCCGGCGCCGCGGACGCGCAGCTTGGCGCCGTCGGCGACCCCCTTGGGGATGGTGACTTCGATGGTCTGCGACGAACCGCCGCGGTGGACGCGCACGGCCTCGGTCGAGCCGCGCACCGCCGCGTCGAACGAGATCAATCGCTCGGTGCGGATATCGCGCCCCCTTCGGGGCGTGGACCGAGCCCGCGCGCCCGCCGCGGCCCGCCGGCCGGCGGAGGCCCCGCCGAAGGGCCCGCCCCCGAACATCTCGCCGAAGAGATCGGAGAGATCGCCGAAATCGAACCCCTCGGTCGCCCCGCCGAAGTCCCCGCCCCCGACGTTCGACCAGGTGTACGTCGGCCCGCGCCCGCCGCCCGCCCCGGCGGCGGCGCCGTGGGCGAACGCCTCGTGACCGACGCGGTCGTACAGTTTGCGTTTCTCGGGATCGGAGAGAACCTCGTACGCCTGCTGGACCTCGCGGAACTTCTCGGCGGCGTCAGGCTCCTTGTTGACGTCGGGGTGCCACTGCCGGGCCAAACGACGGTACGCGGCCTTGATGGCCGCCTCGTCGGCGCCGCGCGACACACCGAGCACCTCGTAATACGACTTCGCCGCTGCCATGCCGGCGACAACTGTAGGTACAGATCCGCCCGCCGGCTCAGGCCCCGGTCACCCCGACCAGGCGCCCAGCGCGGCACGCGCCGCGGCGTGGGCGTCGGCGAGCCCGCGCAGGTCCGCGACGACGTGGCCCGCACCTCCGAGCACGGCCAGCGACCGATACGCCGCCACGTCCAGGGCGCCCGCCCCGAGCTCGACGCGCCGCCCGCCCGCGGCGTCGCTGACGCGCAACGCCGCCAGACCGACCGGCAGACCCGCGAGCGCCTCGACCGGATCGATCCCTGTGAGGATGAGCGACGCCGGGTCCACCGCCGGGATCACGGCGCCGTCCTCCTCGGGCGCCGGCAGCGGGACCCGGGCCTCGGCCAAGCGGGCGCCCGTAGAACGGGCGGCCTCGGCGAGAGCCGAGCGCGTCGCCGGGTCGAGCGATTCGGGGAGCTCGGCGGTCACGCACGCCGCGCCGGCGCCCAGGCGCGTGAGGTCCCCGGCCAGCTCGAGCGCCCCGGTCAGCGCCGCGATCGCCCGATCCTGCCGCGACGGCGAGACGAAGTCCGCCGGGGGGATGAAGAGGTCCAGACCGGCCAGGCGCGTCTCCTGCCGCTTGAGGAGCGCAGCCAGGTCGCGCCGTGCGCCGGCGCCCAGTTCCCTCGGCCGCACGCCCGGCGCCGAGGCGTCCAGCGCCACGCCGCGGAACCCGGCCCGGACCGACCACTCGATCCAGGCCCGGGGCGGCCGCGAGCGCGGCAGACCCGCGAGGGACACGGCGAGCGTCGGCGGTCCGGGGTGCTCCATCGGTTCTCTTGTAGACGAGCCGGCGCCCCGACGCACGCCGCGGCTCGTACACTGACCGGGTGGCGGGCGAGAAGACAAACCGGCCCGTACCGCGACCCGACACGCTCGGGCGTACGCTCGACGCGACCGCGGTGGGCGCTCTGGCCTTCGGCGCGGGCGTCATCGCCGCGACGGGCCTCGCCGCGGCCCTGGCGTTCCCCACCATGCGCGACCTGGACCCGACCCTGCCGGGCCTGGGCGTGGCCGGCGATCACTGGATGATCGCCGCGGGCAGCGTGATGGCGCCGGTCTTCACCATCGCCGTCGCGGTCGCGGGTATCGCCGTCGCCCTGGCCGGGCTGGTGTGGGTCGGGCGCACGCTCCGGGGCGGGGCGTCGGCGGCGGCGCTGGTCGTGCGCGGGGTGGCGATCCTCGCGGCCCTGGCGGTCGTCGGCTACGCCCAGTTCGTCCTCCTGCCCAGGATGAACCACAACTTCGCGTCGTTCCTCGCCGCGGCCCGTACGGGCGACGCTCCGGCCGCGGAGGGGTTCCGTGACGCCTTTGACCGGGACCACCCGGCCTCGAGCCGGGCGCTGGGCGCGATCGTCACGCTAACCCTCGTCGCCGCGGGGGCGCACGCCTGGCCCGCGCCGGTCGGGGGTCGGCGTCGGCGTTCCGAGGCGCCCGGGTCGTGACGACCGCGACGCGCCAGCCCGTCCGCACGCCCGGCAACCCGCGCGGCCTGCGCGACCTGCCGTTCCCCGTCGCGCCGGCGGCGCCCGCGGACAAGCGCCGCGCCCGGGCGATCCTGGCCGCCCTGCGCGAGCGCTACCCGGATGCGCGCTGCGCCCTGACCTACTCGTCGCCGCACGAGCTGCTGATCGCGACCATCCTCAGCGCCCAGACCACCGACGCGAACGTCAACCGGGCCACGCCGGCGCTGTTCGCCCGCTTCCCGACGCCCGAGGACTACGCCCGCGCCACGCCCGACGAGATCGAGCCCTACGTCCGCTCGCTCGGGTTCTTCCGCAACAAGGCGCGGGCCGTGCACGAATCCATGCGCGAGATCGTCGAGCGGTTCGGCGGCGAGGTCCCGCGCACGATGGACGACCTCCTCACGCTGCGCGGGGTGGCGCGCAAGACGGCGAACGTGGTCCTCGGCAACGCCTTCGGCGTCAACGACGGGTTCGTCGTCGACACCCACATCGAGCGGCTCTCCAAGCGATTCGGCCTGGCGCCCGAGGATTCGTCCGTCGCCGAGGTCGAGCGCCGCCTGTGCGCTCTGTTCCGGCGCGACGCGTGGACGGACCTCTCGCACATGCTGATCGCCCACGGCCGGGCCGTGTGCAAAGCCCGGGGGTGGACCTGCGCCAATGACCCGATCTGCCGCCGGTTCTGTGTCAACGCCCGAGGCCCTGGGCGGTCATGAGCGGGCCGGCTGATCAAGCTGGCCGCGTTCGCCGAGACGCCCTGGCCCGCCTCGCCCGGCGCCCGATGAGCCGGGCCCGGCTCGCCGCCGCGCTCATCGCCCGCTGGGGCGACGAGCGCGCCGTGTCCGAGGTTCTTGACAGCCTCGCACGCGCCGGCCTCATCGACGACCGCGCCTTCGCGGACGAGGCGATCCGTCAGGCGCTCGCCGAAGCGCCCGCGGCGGAGGCCTACCTCGTCGCCCGGCTCGTCGGGCTGGGCGTCGATGAGGCTTTGGCCCGCCAGCGCGCCGCCGCAGCGCTCGCGAATCATGATGAGGACGCCGACGCCCGCGCTCTGGCCCGCGAGTGCCTGGCCAGGGCGCCCGAATCACTCCCGATCGAGGCGCGCCTGCGCCGCGTCGCCGGGCGTCTGGCCCGCCGGGGCTACGACGAAGAGACGGTGCGGTCGGCGCTGGACGGCCTGTCGCCGGGGTGACGCGAGGCCCTTCAGCCGCGCGTAATCTCGTCCAGCGCCCGCGCCAGCCGCCAGCAGTCGTGGAAGGAGTTGAACAACGGCGCCGGCGCGGCGCGCACCACGTCCGGTTCGCGGAAGTCGCACACGATCCCCCGGTCGCGCAGCCGACCCAGAGACTCGCGCGACTGCCCCGGCACGACCATGGACAGCTGCGCCCCGCGCGCCGCGGGGTCGCTCGGCGTGGTGACGCGCACGCGCCCGCCCAACGAACCCACCAAACGCTCGAGATACCCGGTCAGCCGGACCGACCGCTCGCGCAGCCGGTCGATCCCGACCTCGTCGAAGATCGCCAGCGACGCCAGCAGCGGCGCTGATGAGAGCACCGGCGCGTTGCTCGGCTGCCACGCCGACGCGTCGGGCGCCGGTTCGAACACCGCCGGCATGCGGAACCGGTCGGTGGGGTCGTGCCCCCACCAGCCTTCGAGCCTGGGCAGCGCCGAGCCGGCGGCGCCGTGATGCCGCTCGTGCACGAACGCTCCGGCGACGGCCGCGGGCCCGCCGTTGAGGTACTTGTACGAGCACCACGCCGCGAAGTCCGGCCCCCACTCGTGCAGGCGCATCGGCACGTTCCCAACCGCGTGGGCCAGATCCCACCCGACGCACGCCCCGGCGTCGCGCGCCGCCCGCGTGACCCGGGCCATGTCGACCCACTGCCCGCTGAGGTAGTTCACCCCGCCGAGCATGACCAGCGCCACGCGCCCGCCCTCGCGCGCCAGGAACGCCTCGACGTCCTCGGTGCGCAGGGCGGCCTCGCCGTGGCGCGGCGTCAGGCGGATCACCGCCTCGTCAGGGTCGAGCCCGTGCCACCGCGCCTGGCTGCGCACGGCGTAGGAATCCGACGGGAACGCGCCGTCCTCGATCACGATCGCGCTCCGGCCCGGCGCCGGCCGGTAGAAGGACGCCATCATGAGGTGCAGGTTCACCGTCGTCGTGTTCATCACGGCGACCTCGCTCACCTCCGCGCCGATGAGCCGGGCCAGCGGCGGGCGCATGGCGTCGGTGTAGGTCACCCAGGGCCGATCGCCCTCGAAGTACCCCTCGACCCCGCGCGCCGCCCAGGCGTCCAGGACCTCCTCGACGTCGGCACGGGCGCCGAGCGGCATCGGGCCCAGCGAGTTGCCCGTGAAGTACGCCAGGGGCTCGCCCCGCGCGCCCGAGGGCAGGGCGAACCGGCCGCGCAGCGCCGACAAGGGGTCGGCGTCGTCCAGCGCCCGCGCCCGCGCCTCCTCCGCGATCAGGTCGATCGCGCCCGCCGCCTGTGCCGATCGGGTCGTCATGATCGGATGATAAACGCCGCCCGACGCCCGAGCGGATGTGCAACAATGTCGCCGCGGGCCCGTGGCGGAACGGCAGACGCGGCGGACTTAAAATCCGCTGCCCCGCGAGGGGCGTGTGGGTTCGACTCCCACCGGGCCCAGTCACCCGCGGTCGGCGAGGTCGAGGAGGATCCCGGCGGCGGCCCGCGCCGCGTCGCGCCCCTCGAAAAGCCGGGCCACGGCGTCGAGGTCCGCGCGCTGCCGGTCGCGCACGGCCGGGTCGTCGATCAGCCGCCCCAGCGCCGCCGCCACCGGCGCGGCCGAGCCGACGAGCGGGACGAACTCCTCGACGATCCGCCGGCCGGCGATCAGGTTCGGCATGGCGCGGTGCGGGTTGGTCAACAGCCACCGCCCCACCAGCAGGTACCCCCACGTCAGCGTGCGGTAGAAGACCACCATCGGGAGGCGCGCCCGCGTCAGGCGCAGGGTCACCGTGCCGGACTTGGTCAGCGCCGCATCGGCCCAGCGCGCGACGCGGTCGATCGCGCCGGCGCCCGCGAGGATCTCGGCGCCCGCGGGCAGGCCCCCGCGCCGCGCCGCCAGGTCCTTCACCAGCGCCGCGGCGGCCTCGTCCTGCACCGCGAACCGAGCCGTGACCGCGCGCCCGCCCACGCCGACCCGCGCCAGCGCATCCAGGATCACCGGCATGTGCCGGCGGATCTCCGCGGGCCTGGACCCGGGCGCCACCAGCAACCGGAACGGCGCCGCGGGACGGCGCATCCGCTCAATCCCGGCGCTCTCGCTCGCGGTCGAGACGCCCGCGCCACAGTCCAGATCGGTCGGCTCCGCGAACAGCGGGTGCCCGATAAACGTCGCCGGGACGCCGCGCGATCGGAACCAGTCCTCCTCGAACGGCAGCAGGCACAGGACATGATCGGTCAGACGCCGGAGCTTTCGGATCCGCCAGGGCGCCCAGGCCCACAGTTGCGGCGCCGCCAGGTGCACCACCGCGATCCTGCGCCGCTTGGCCTCTTTACAGATCGGGAAGTTCGCCGCGGGCGAGTCCACCGCGACGTGCAGCGCCGGCCGGCGCTCGTCCATCCAGCGCGCGACCCGGCGGTTGAGGCGCACGTGCTCGATGATCTTGGCCGGGCCGGGCAGGCCCACGACCGCGTCGTCTCCCGTGCGTTCGACGATGGCCGCCCCGGCCCGGGCCGTGCGCGCCCCGGCCCACGCGAAGATCGGCGCCCCGGGGCGCAACTCGCGCAGCGCCGACACGACGGACGCGGCCAGATCGTCGCCGCTGGGTTCAAACACGGTCAGCAAGATGGGCCTGCCGGTCTCGCCCACGGTCACGGCACTGCACCCGGCGGCGGGGCGTCTGTCAATCCGACGCCGGCTCGACCGCGCCGGGCCGCGACTACGATGGGCCGATGCTCGGCTCGCACCTGTCCGTCGCCGGTGGCCTGGTCAACGCGCTGCACGAAGCGCGGCGGCTGAGATTCGACACCGTGCAGATCTTCACGAAGAACCAGCGGCAGTGGCGCGTCCCGCCGTTGAAGGAGGACGCGCGCGACGACTGGCTCCGTGAGCTGCGCGAACTGGGGTGGGAGGGCCGCACGGCCTCGCACGCCTCGTACCTCGCGAACCTGGGCAGCCCGGACCGGTCGCTGTGGGAGAAGTCGCTGGGTCTGATGCGAGCCGAGGTCGAGCGCTGCGATGCGCTCTCGATCCCCTACCTCGTGTTCCACCCCGGGGCGCACATGGGCGCCAGCGAGGAGGACGCACGGGCCGGTTGCGACCGGGTCGCCCAGGGGGTGCGGCGGCTGATCGACCAAACGCCCGATGGCTCGACGGTGCTGTGCCTCGAGAACACCGCCGGCGCCGGCACGACGCTCGGCCGGACGTTCGAGGAGCTGGCCCGGATCGCCCAGGGCGCGGTGCGCGGGCTGCGCGGTTCGGCGCGGTCCCGGGCCGAGGCTCGGATCGGGTTCTGCTTCGACACCTGCCATGCGCTGGCCGCGGGCTACGACATCACCACGGCCGAGGGCGTGCGCGAGGTGTTCGATCGGTTCGATCGCGCGCTGGGCTTGGGTCGGTTGCGGGTTCTACACCTGAACGATTCCAAGGGCGCCCTGGGCAGCCGGGTGGACCGCCACACGCACATCGGCGACGGCGCGGTGGGCCTGGAGGCGTTCCGGCACATCATGAACCGGCCCGAGTTCCGGCTGGTCCCGAAAATCCTCGAAACGCCCAAGGGCGAATCGCCGAAAGGGACGCCGTGGGACACGATCAACCGCCGGCGTCTGGAGCGGCTCATCGAGCCGGCCGGCGCGGGCGAGCGGCCCGAGCCCCGGACAGGAGCCCGATAACGATGCGACGGCGGAGGTCGATGGCAGGCGCCGGTCTGGCCGCGGCGGTCGCGCTGGGGGCGCTGGCCGGTTGCACGATGTCTTCAGCGGCGCAAGCGCGCGAGGCGGACCTGCGCGCCCGCGAGCACGTCGCGACGGCGGCGAGGCTGTCCGACGAGGGGCTGCTCGACGAGGCCATCGCCGAGCTCCAGCTCGCCATCCAGGCCAACCCCGAGCTGACCACGGCCCACGTCAACCTCGGCGAGCTCTACCGCGTGCAGGGCGACTTCCCGTCGGCGGAGCGTTCCTACCGCGAGGCCGTCCGACTCGAGCCGCGCTCGTTCGACGCCCAGTACGGGCACGGGCTCGTGCTGCACCTGATGGGCCGGCTGGCCGACGCCGTGGCCGCGTACCTGCGGGCGCTGGCGATCGACGGCGAGGACTTCAACGCGAATCTGAACCTGGCCACGGCGTACCTCCAGGAGGGCCGCGCCCGCCAGGCCCTGCCGTACGCGGAGAAAGCCGTCGCCCTGAACCCCGAGAGCGGGCCGGCGCGGGTGAATCTCGGCGCCGTCTACGCCACGCTGGGCGACCACGAGCGGGCCATCCGCGCCTACCAAGCGGCCGCCGAGCTCATGGACCTGACGCCGCCCCTGCTGCTGAACCTGGCCAACAGCCTCGGGCAGACCGGCCGGTACCAGGAGATGGTCAACACGCTGGGGCAGCTGCTGCGCGTCGAGCCGTCGGCCGAGGCGTACGAGCGGCTGGGCTTCGCGTACTTCCGGCTCAACCGCATCGAGGACGCCGCGGCGGCGTTCCGCAACGCCGTCGCCATGGACGATCGGCACTACCCGGCGCTCAACGGGCTCGGCGTGTGCCTGCTGAACCGGTTCCTGCTCAGCGACCGCACCGACGCCGAGGCCCGCCGCGAGGGCGTCGACGCCCTGCGCCGGAGCCTGCGCATCAACCGCGACCAGCCCCGGATCGTGGACCTCGTCAGCCGGTACGGGTGAGCGGGCTACACTCGGGCCGATGCCCGACGCCTCGATCCTCGACGTGTTCCCGGCGCCGGCGGGCGACCCGGTCGTCATCGAGCACACCGCCGAGGAGTTCACCTCGCTGTGCCCCAAGACCGGCCACCCGGACTTCGGCGTCGTCACGCTGCGCTACCGGCCCAGGCCCGCGGGCGAGGGCGGCGTGTGCGTCGAACTCAAGAGCCTGAAGTTGTATTACCAGTCGTTCCGCGACGAGGGCATCTTTTATGAGGCCGTCACCCGCCGGATCTGCGACGACCTGACCGCCGCTGTGTCGCCGGCGTGGCTGCAGGTGATCACCGACTGGCGCGGCCGGGGGGGCATCCGCTCCCGGATCCGGGCCCAGACAGGCGAGATCCCGCCCGAATATCGCGGCCCGTGACCCCTCCGGGGGGCCGATCCCCGCGCCGGTCGAACCCCGCCGCACGCGCCGGGCGTACAAGGACGCGATGGGAACGTTCCGACGATGCCCGCCGATCGCACTCGCCCTCATGCTGACAGCGCCCGGCGCCGCGGCCCCCGCGGTCGACCTGACGCCGAGGTTCCACGCCGGCTCAATCACGCGGTACGAGCACGTCCTGACGCTGACTCAGACGCAGGAGATCGACCGCTTCGCCAAGGCGACCGCCTCGCTGAGGCTCGAATCGTCCCTGCGGTTCGAGGTGACGCGCACCCGACCCGACGGCTCGGCCGAACTACAACTGATCTTCGACCGGCTCTACGCCGACCTGGTCCGGCCGGGCATGCCGAGGGTGATCTACGACAGCGCCGCGCCCGAGCCCCCCGACGCGCCCCCCATGGCGCGCACGCTGGCGCGGGTCGCGGCGACGCCGGTGGTCTACGACCTCGACGCCGGCGGGAGGGTGATCGCCATGTTCGGGGCGCGGGAGATCGCCCGGCTCGTGGCGGGGCGCGAGGGCGCCGACCTTATCGCGGGGGTCTTCAGCGAGCCCTTCTTCGCGGAGCTGGCGCGCGACCTGTTCGCCCCGGCAGGCGAAGGCGCCGACGCGGACGAGGCCTGGACGTCCGAACTGGCCGTCCCACTCGGCGGGCTGCCCGGCGCCGTGACGACGGTCACCTGGCGGGTCGAGGGCGTCGAGGACGGGCGGGCGCTCATCACCGGGGTCGGGCAGACCTCGTACACACGCGTCGAGCACCCGCTCCTGCGGGGGCTGGCCCAGCGGGTCTCGGGCGAGACCTCTTTGTTCGAGATCCGGTGGGACCTGGAGGCCGGCCGGGCGGAAAGAATCGAGAAAGCCCGGGCCGTCAAGGCCCGATTCAACACCGGCGCCGGCGAGCTCGGCTCGGTCACCCTCGGGACGTACAGTCTGCTGACGCGGCGGGGGCGATAACCGCCCGGACGCGTCGGGCGTCGTCGGATTCAGCACGAATCATCTTGGGAGTTGTGTCCACCATGAAGACGAGACTTCAGAACCGAACCTGGCCAGCCCTGATCTCGGCCGTGATCGGCCTGACGACGGCGCTGGGGCTGTCGGCGCCGGCGTCCGGCGCGATCGAGCCCCCGCCCTGCGAATACCCGGCCGCCGAGCGCGTCGTCGCGGTGGGGCACCTCGCCGGCGAGACCGAGCCGTTCCTGGAGATCCTCCGCGACGCGGGGCTCGCCGACGACGCCGGACGGTGGATCGGAGGCGACGCCCGCCTGGTCATCCTCGGCAACTTCACAGGCGGGGGCGATCACATCCTCGACCTCGTGGATCTCATCCGCAGCCTGGAGGACCAGGCCCGCGCCGCCGGCGGCGCCGTGCACGCCCTCCTGGGTTTTTATGAGATCCAACTGCTCCGCGGGGACTTCGAGTTCGTCTCTCAGGACAACTACGCCCACCTGGCCACCGAGGGCAGCGACCAGCGCAGGCGTGAACGGATCGAGGCCACCGTCGAGCACGTCATCGAGATGCTCCCCCCGATGCCCGAACAGACGGAGGCCTACCAGCGCAAGAAGTTCCGCAACTTGATGGACCTGCGGATGGGTCTCGGCGGCGTCGAGTTCGCCGACCTCTTCGCCCCCGGGACCGAGCGCGGCGACTGGCTCCGCAGCCGCAACAGCGTCATCAAGATCGGCGACGCCCTCTACAGCCGCGGCGGGCTCGGCCCGCAGTACGGCGAGCTCACGCTGACCGAGGTCAACGATCTGGTCCGCCGCGCGGTCCGGACCGAAACGATGTTCCCCGCGCTGTACCAGATCGACCTCAAGCTCCCGCCGTACTGGTCGTCGCTGCCGACCCGTCCCGAACTCGAGATGCGCGAGGGGTACCTCCGCGCGCTCGAACAGCGCGACGTCCGGGTGCAGGTCGTGGGCGTCAACACGAAGTTTGACACAGTCACGCGGTGGGGTTTCGGCGGGCGCGCGATCTACATCGACTCCGGCATCGCGGCGCGGGTGACGGGCTTTCCGAACCGGACGCTGGATTACGTCGATGTCGTCGGCGGCCGCTACTACCTCGTCATGGGCGGCCGGCGCATCGC
>RFGI01000129.1 GCA_003696725.1 Planctomycetota bacterium
CCCGTGAGCCGCGGGCCGGGCGCCGCGTGGGCCCTCGCCGCCGCGCTGCTGGCGGCGTGCGCCGCCGGCGCGCAGGTGACGCTCCGCGACGGGAGCGTGGTCGAGTCGCCCGTGACCGAGGTCAGCGCCGCGGGCGTCGCCGTCGCGACGGACCCGCCCGCGACGATCACCTGGGACCGCGTGCTGCGCGTCGACGGCGAACACGCCGCGGACGCGGAGCGATACGCCGAGATGGCCGACGACCTCTGGCGGGCCCGGACGCGGCTGGCGCGCGGGGACGTGTCGCTGTCGGCGCCGATCTTCGAGGCGTGGTTCGCGCGAGACGACGGCCCGACCGGCGCGACCCGGCTGGTGGTCGCCGAGGGCCTGCTGGTCTGCCGGCTGGCCCGGCTGGCGCAGGTGGCGAGCGTTGAGCCGTGGCTCGAGGCGCTGCGCCTGCGCAGGGCGCTGGGCGGGCCGATCGAGCCGGGGTTCCCCAGCGCCCTGGACCCGGCGACGGGCCTGGCGCCGGCGCTGGCGCCGGTCTGGCTCGACGGGCCCGCGGTCGAGGCGTTCGCCGTCACCCCCATCGAGCCTACGGGCGACGATCTGGTCGACGCGCTGGCCGCGATGCTCCGGGAATCGGCGGCGATCGAGACGGGCGCCCCCGTCGTCGGGCGCGCCGCGACGGCGATCGACCACGACGGCGCACGACTGGTGCGCGCCATGATCGACGCGATCAGCGGCGTCCCGGCCGTGCGCGAGCGGGCCCGGACGATCCTCCGGTCGGGCCTGTCGCGCGACGAAGGAACCTGGCGTGAGGCCTGGCGCCGGGCCGCCCTGGGCCGGTCGCTGCTGCTCGAATCGGATCTGGAGTCGCGCGACGCGGGGCTGGTCCACCTGGCGCACCTGCCGGCCCGC
This sequence comes from Planctomycetota bacterium, assembly GCA_003696725.1. Classification (GTDB taxonomy): domain Bacteria; phylum Planctomycetota; class Phycisphaerae; order Phycisphaerales; family UBA1924; genus J020. The sequence goes on from RFGI01000129.1 coordinate 901, forward strand.
TTCACGCGCTCGCAGCCCTACCTCGCGGGCGTGGCGCTGGCGCTGATGGCGGACGAGTTCGCCCGCCGGGGCGACCACGCGGCGGCCGGGGCGCTGAGGGCCGACCTCGCCGGGCTCGCCGACTCCCACCCCGCCCGGGCGTGGCTGGCCGGGCGCCGGCGCGTTGGCGCCCCCGATGCAACCCGTGACCCCACCGCCGCGGACAGTGACCCGAGATGAACCCGATGACCCCGATGCTGAACACACTCGCGCAGGACGCCCCGGACTCGGGCGTGTCGGCGCTGGAGCTCGTCGCGGCGGGCGGGCTGACCGCGTACGCGATCATCGCCCTGTCGGTCGTGGCCGCGGCGCTGGTGGTGATGCACATGGTGCAGCTGCGCCGGTCGTCGCTGATCCCGCCGGACGTGGTGGACGAGCTCGAGGACCTGCTCGAGCGCGGGGACGTGGACGGCGCCGCCCGCTACTGCCGGGACGAGGAGCACGACTGCGCCCTGACGCGGATCCTGGACGCGGGGCTGACGCGGTGCAAGCGGTCGGTGTTCGGCTGGCTGGAGCTCAAGAGCGCCCTGGAGGAGGCCGGGCAGGAGCAGGTCGCCCGGCTGTACCGCTCGACGGACTGGCTGGGGCTCATCGCGGCGATCGCGCCGATGCTGGGGCTCCTGGGCACGGTGATCGGGATGGTCGGCGCGTTCGACACCATCAGCGCGTCGGCGGGGTTTGCGCGCCCCGACCAGCTCGCCGGCGACATCTCCAAGGCGCTGGTCACCACGCTCATGGGTCTGTTCTTGGCCATCCCGGCCACGGCGGCGTTCACCTATTTCCGCAATCGCATCGACGCCCTGTCGACCGAGATCGCCGCGACCATCGAGGACCTGACGGCGCCCCTGGACACGTCCGGCGCAGCCCCGGGCGCCGGCGCGGGCGGGGCGTCGGCGTGATCCTCCGGCGCACGGGCCGCGGCTCGCACGTCCCGGACGTGGACATCACCGCGATGATCGACGTGGTGTTCCTGCTCATCATCTTCTTCATGGCCACGGCGCAGTTCGCGCGCCTCACCCGCGCCCAAGTCGACCTGCCCGACGAGGCGGGCGAGCCGCGCGACGAGCAGCGCGAGCCGACCCTGATCGTCAACCTCACCGCCGACGGCGCCATCGTCGTCGAGCGGCAGACGCTCACGCCCGATCGGCTGGCGCGCATGGTCCAGGCGGAGATCGCCCGCGCCGGGGGCGACCCCGCCGCCGTCGAGCTCACCGTCCGGGCCGACCGCTCGCTCCCCGCGTCGGCGCTCAACGAGATCGCCCGGACGCTCAGCGCCGCGGGTTTGCGCGGCGTGCGCCTGGCCACGGACCCGACGCCGGGGGGCGCGCCGTGAGGTTCCGCCCGCCGCGCCAGCCCCGGTCGGTGATCGGTCGGCTCCAGCTGACGAGCATGATCGACGTCATCTTCCTGCTGCTGATCTTCTTCATGGCGACGACCACGTTCTCGCAGCCGGAGTCGCGCCTCTCGCCGGGGCTGCGCGAGCAGCGCGCCGGCGCCGCGTCGGACCTCACCCCGCAGGTCGTGGACGTGACCCGCGAGCAGGGGCGCGACGTGTTCCGCCTGGGCGAGCGGGTCTTCACCGACCGCGCCTCGCTCACCGCGGCGCTGGCGGACCTGCCGCGCGACCCGGGGGTCTTCGTGCGGGCGGCGGATTCGGCGTCGGTGGCGGCCGTGGCGGCGGCGCTGCAGGCGGCGCGCGACGCGGGCTTCGACAAGGTGAGCTATGTCCCGGCGCCCTGACCGGATCCGCGCCGCGGCCCTGGCGCTGGCGGCCCTGGCGTCGCTGGCGGCGCCCGCGCCGGCGCCGGCCCAGGCGACCGCGGACGAGGCCCTCGAGTCGTTCCTGGAGGCGCGCGGCCTCGACGGGCTCCTGGCCCGGCAGCTGCGCGATCGGCTGACACGCACCCCGGCGCCCGAGCGCGCCCCGATCGCCGAGCGCCTCGCGGACCTCTACGGCCGGTTGATCGAGAATGCCCAGGCAGAGCCCGATCGCGCCCGGTGGGAGCGGGCGGCGCGGGACATGCTCTCGGCCCTGCCCGAAGGCGCGTCCATGTCGCTGCGGCTGAGCCTGGAGCGCGCCCGGTACGCCAACGCGGAGCGCACACTGGAGCGCGCCCGCCTGCGCCTGGCCGACGCCCGGGAAGCCGAGGCGGCCCTGGCCGATCTGGCCGACCTGGCGCCGCTCTTCGACGCGATCGGACGGGCGGCGCACGAGCGCGTGCTGGCGATCCGCCGGCAGGAGGAGTCGGGCCGGCCGTTCGACGCGGCGCTCTTGGCCGAGGCCCTGGCCGACGCCCGGCGCGACCGGTCGCTGGCGTTCTACCTCGCGGGGTGGTCGAACGTTTACCTCGCCGAGTCCGCCGGCGCCCGGGGGCGCGCCCGCGACGCCCTGCCGCAGTTCGGCTGGCTGCTGGGCGCGAACCTCGACGAGGCCCCACAGATCGATCGGGTCCCGGCGAGGACGCTCCGACTCGAGCACGTCGGGCGATCGGCGATCGGCGTGGGGCTGGCCCACGCGGCGCTGGGCGATCCAGACGCCGCGCTGGCGTGGCTCGACCTGGTCGAGCGGGCCGACGGCTCGTCACCGGCGGTGCGTGAGCAGGCCCGGGCCCGGCGGCTGATCGTGCTGGCCGGGGCGGGCCTGTGGGGCGACGCCGAGGCGCTGGCGCGCTCGATGCGCCGCGACGCGGGCGGGACGCTCGAACCGACCATCGCACGGCTGGCGGCGGTCCTCGCGCTGGAGGGCGCCGACACCGGACGCGGGCCGCGCGATCGGTTGGCGCGCCTCGCCGTCGCCGATCTCATCGAACGCGGCGAGATCGGGCAGGTGGTGGACCTGGCGTCGAAGTTCGGCGCCGGCCGGGTCGCGACCGGGGATGACTTCGTCGGTCGCTTCGTGCGCGGGCTGGTGGCGTACGACGCGGCGCGCCGGGCGCACCGCGCCCTGGGCGGCGAAGCCCTCGCGCCGACCGCCGATGACGCGACGGTCCGGCGGTACCGGCAGGCGGCCGAGCTGCTCCGCGGCGCGCTGGCCGACGAGGCCGGCGCCGAGGCCCACCCGTCGTCTTCAGCCACGGCGGCGACGCTGGCCGGCAGCGCCCTGTATCTCGCCAGCGGCGCCGATCCCGCGCTGGCCGGTCAGGCCGTGGCCTGGCTCCGCCGGGGCGCCGAGCGCCAGCTCGATCCGGCCCGCGCCGCCGACGCGATGTGGCTCGCGTACCGCGCCGCCCGACGCGCCGCCGGCGATCCCGACCGGGACGGGCTCGTGCTCGACGTGGCGTCGGCGTTCTTGGACGCCTTTCCGGACGATCGGCGGGCGGACGTCCTGCGCGTGCAGCTGGCCGCGACCGGCGGGCTGGGTCCGGAGGACGCCGTCGCCGCGCTGCTGGACACGCCGCGCGATTCGCCGGCGTACGAGACGGCCCGGCGCCACGCGGCTCGGCTGCTGTACGACCTGTACAGGTCGGCGCCGACGCAGGAGCGGGACTGGGCCGCCCTGCGCTACGCGGAGGTCGCCGAGCCGCTGCTGGCGATCGATCGACAGCGGGCCTCGCGCGGCGACGCCGCCGCGGCGCAGCGGGCGGTGGTCCGCGCCCGCAGGCTGCTCGACGCCCTGCTGAGCGTGTCGGCGCCGGACGCGGGCCGGGCGTCGGCGGCGCTGGCCGCGCTGGACGCGGTGGCCGCGACCGGGCTCGCCGACGCGCCCCCGGAGGGAGAGGTCCTGCTGCGCCGGGCGCAGCTGGCGCTGGCGTCCGGGTCTCCGGCTCAGGCCGATCGGCACGTCGAGGCGCTGGCCGCGCTGGCGCGGCGCGACGCGTCGTCGGCCGAGCACCTGGCCTACGCGAAGCGGGCGGTCTTCGACGACGCGGTCCGCGCGTTCCGCGCCGCGACGGCCCGGACCACCGATCCGACCGGCGTGATCGACGCGGCCCGCCGGGTGATCGCGGCCGGCGCCGACGCGCTGCGCGCAGACGGTGACGGCACCGACGCGCAATCCCTGGCGCAGCACGCGGCGATCGCCGAGGCCGCCGAGGCGCTGTGGCGCGCCACCGGCGACGAGCGGGCGCTCGAGCTCGCGCTGGCCCGGCGGCGGCTGATCCTCGACGCTCGGCCGGGCGAGCGCCGGTCGCTGCGCAGCCTGGCCGACCTCGCCGAGGCGCGCGGCGACTTGGACGCGGCGTTGGACGCGTGGCGAACGCTGTCGGCGGGGCTGGCGCCCGAGAGCGACGGCTGGTTCGAGGCCCGCGTCCGCCTGATGGAGCTGCTCGAGCGCGCCGACCCGTCGCGCGCCGCGGTCGTCCTCAGGCAGCACCTCGCGTTGCACGGCCTGTCGGCGCCGGCGCCGTGGCGCGACCGGCTGGCGCGGCTGGCCGACCGGCTCGGGGTCGAGACGCCGGGCGGGGGGGCGCCGCCGTGATCCGTCCCAGCCCGCTGGAACGATTCCTCGGCGTGCCCGGCGAGACGGCGTCGCCCTTCGACATCCTCGGCGTGGCGCCCGAAACCTGCACGCCGCGGCGCGTCCGCGAGGCGCTGGCCCGCCGGCTCGAACGGCTCGGACGCACGCCCGAGGGGCTGTCGCACGACGCCGACGAGGTTCGGCTGGCGCTCTACGCCGCCGCGGCGCAACTGCTGGACCCGTCCGTGCGCGAAGCGCTGACCCGCGGCGACCCGGCGAGCGCCCAGCCGGCGACCTCCCAGCCCGACGCGTTCGACTTCGCCGCGATGCACGCCCTGGCGCGGGCCGGCGGGTTCAACGCCCAGTCCCGCCGATGGCTGGCGCTCCTCGCGCACGCCCACGGCCTGCGCCCGGCCCAGGTCGCCCGGCGCGTCGAAGTCCTGGCGCACCGGCCGCACACTTGGGCGCGGGCCCGCCCGGCGGACCAAGACCACGGGCGGCCGACGGCCGACACACCGCTCCCGCGGCGCCGGCGCCGGCGCGGGCTGCCTGTTTCAGCGGTGGTGTCGATCGCATCAGTGACGACGCTGATCGCGGTGATCGTCGGGACGTTGGTGGTCAAGAACGCGGCCCGACCCGCCGCCGACGGCGCCCGCGCCCGGCCGGAGGCGAGCGTGCCCGCGGCGCGACCCGACCAACCGCGCTCCAGCGACCGGGCCCGGCCGGCGACGGCGACGCCGAGCGAGAGCCCCTCGGGGGCGACATCGGTCTCGATCCTGCCGTGGCTCGAGCGCGCCCGGGACGAACTCGCGACGGACCCGGGCCAGGCCGTCTGGCGCTTCGAGCGCGCCGTCGACGCGCTCGCCGCGGGCTGGCCGGACCTCAGCGCCGGCGCCCGCACACGGGCCGTCTCGCTGGTGCGCGGGCTGATGCACCGGGTGGAGCCGGCGTCGGCGAGCGGCCGGCGCGCCATCGACGCGGTCGGTGCGGCGGCGCGCGCCCTGACGAGCCGCGAGGCGCCGATCTCAGACGACGCGGCCGTGTCCGCGATGTGGTCGGCGGCCGTTCTGGCCCTGCTGGCGAACGAGAGCGATGCGCCCGACGCGATCCGGCGCACGGCGCGCGCCGTGTGGCGCGACAGTCTGGGCGAGGATCCGCCGCCCGCGTCGACGTTTGACGCGGCCGCCCTGCGCAGCGCCCCGGCCGTGGCGCGCCGGCTGATCGAACGGATGCGGTCGGCGCCCGCGGGCTCGGCCTCGGGGCTCGAGGCCTGGGCGCGGTGCGTGGCGCGGGTGGCGCCCGATGACGACGCGCGCGACCGCGTCATCCTGACCGCCGTCGAAGGGTTGCTGACCTCGGGCGCGAGCGTCGATCGAGACGCGCGGGCGCACGCGGCGCTGGTGGCGCTGCTGGCCTCGGTCGCGTGGGCGCCCCGCCCCGAGGGCCCGCCCAGGCCGGCGCACCGGGACCTGCTGGCGTGGTTCGATGAGCCGGCGATCGGCGCCCCGGCGCTGGCCGTGGTCACCGAGTGGCTGGCGCGATCCTCCGGCGCCGGCGGCGTCGAGCCCGGCATGACGCTCTCGCGCGTGTCCATCCCGGAGAGCCGGGTCGCGCTGCGCGAGCGGTACGCGCGGGCGTGGGGGCTCGAGCCCGCCGTCGGGGCTCAGGGCTTCGCGGTGGTCTGGGCGCGGACCGCGCGCGAGTCGCTCGCGTCCATCCCGGCCGGCTCGACCGCGGCGCCGTTGGCGCGGGCCGTGGTCGCCGCGAGGCTGTCCGCGGCGGCGGCCGCACGCTGGCGCGGCGAATCCGACACCGCCAACGCCCTCCTGATGGACCCGATCTCCCCGGCGCTGACCGCCCAGCGCCCGGTCCCGACGCGGCGCGGCGTCGTCCGCGACGCCGACCGTCAGGGCGACGGGGAGTGGGCCCGGCGGTTCCTGTCGGCGCCGGCGCGGGACGACGAGGCGCGCGTCCGCCTGCTCGCGGAACTCGGCCGGCGCGCCGGGCCCCTGGGTCCGATCGACGCCGCGGTGCTGGCCCGCGCCGCGGCGCGCTCGCCGATCGGGCCGGTGCGTGACCGCGCCGCGGACGTCGTCCGGCGACGCGCCGCCGAGGCCGGCGTGGTCGTCGCCATCCTCGACGCCATGCCGGATGCGACGCGCACCGACGCGACGGCGTCGCTGGTGAGCACTGTCGCAGGTCGCGCCACGGCCGGCGCGAGCGATCCGGCGTGGCCCCGTCAGGCGCGGGCGGCGCTGGTCGCGCGGGCGCTGGATCTCCTTGAGCCGACCGACGAGGCCGCCGTCATCGACGCGCTCGAGCGGCAGACCGCCCACGCCTACGCCGCGGCGCTGGGCGAACCACCGTCGCGGGGCGAGCGAGCCCGAGGTTTCGGCGCCGAACGCGCCGCCGCGGCGACTGCCGGCGACTTGGATGAACGCGGCGCGTCCGAGATCGCGGCGGATCTGGCCCGCGCCTGGACCGAGCATGCCGAGCGGTTCGAGCCCAACCCCCGCGCCCCGGTCCCGATCGGGACGGTCCGCCGGCGGTGGGACGCCCGGGTGTCGCTCGCCGCCGGCGCCGCTGAACGGTTCGCGGCGCACCAGCGCACGCTGGTCGACGCGATGGCGGCGGTGGTCGCCGCGGAGCGCCCCAGCCGCGCGGCAGACGCCGCCCGGATCCTGGCCGATCTGGCCGGCCAGCGCCGCGTTGCGGGGTCGCTGCCCGATCAGCTGCTCGCGACCGAGCTCGCCGGGCTGAGGCTGTGGGCGATCCGGCTCGGCGCCGACGCCGACGACCCCGTGCCCACGGGCCTCTTGCGTGAGCAACAGCCGGGGATGGCCGGGCCGGGCGCGCCGCGGACCGTGTCTGATGTCATCTTGCATCGTGTTGGGGGCGCGCGGCTCGACGCCCCCGCCGCCCGGCGCATCCGCCGCCTGCTCGAGGGGCTCGACCCGCAAGACGCGCGGCAGGTCTTCGGGCTCGCGGAGGAGGCGTCGCTGGTGGCGACCGTCACGGCCGACCCGGCCTGGCGCGAGGCCGCCCGCGACCTCTTCGCCCTCGCCGTCTCGTTGGACGAGCGCGCGGCCGGCGATCGGCGCGTCTCCGCCGGCGCCTGCCTGGCGCTGGCCGAGCTCTCGACGCGACGGGACGAGCGGCGGTGGCTCGTGGCGCTGGCGCGCTCGTTCGATCCCGCGATCGAGCCGCCCGCCGAGGACGCTGCCGCGAGCGCCGACGAGATCGACGCGCGGGCGCGCCTCGCCGTCGCCGAGGCCCTCGAACTGGCCCGCACCGGCGAGTACGCCCGCGCCCGCCGCGCGCTGCAAACCCCCGGCGCCGACGCCGTGCTCGACCGCTTCGGCCCCATGATCGGGGGCGCCGACGCCTTCCGCGCCCTGATCGAATCACAACCGACGTGCCGGCAGTGCCGCAACGAGCGCGTCGTCCCAGACCCGGCCAACCCCGGCGGCCCGCCCCGGCTGTGCCCGACGTGTGGCGGTTCGCCCGGCCCGGACCTCGACGACGACGACCTCGTGCGCAGCCTGCGCCTCGAGCAAGCGCTCGTCGGCGGGGGCGACGGGTCCTGGGCCGCTGCGCTGGCCATCACCGGCGCCGCCCCGGTCCGCGACGTCGACCCGGCCGCGCTCACGGCCCGGTCTCCATGACAACAGCAGCGCGGCGGCGCGCCCACGAGGACGGGCCCTATTTAAATCGGACTGTACGGAAACTCGCCGATCAGCCGGGCGAGGACCGGTGCGCCCTCCTTCGCCGGGCGATCGCGGCGAGCAAGGGGGCGCTGACGACCCGGACCGCCGACGCATTCCCGCGCGAGCACGCGGGCGCCTCGCACAACCTGGCGATCATGCGCGGGAGGTACGAGGCCGCGGGCTGCGCCCCGGCGATTGAGGCGATCGAGCCGGCGTCGTGACCGGTCACGCCCCGTGGCGTGGCGTGCGGCCCGCGCCCGAGCCGCCGCGTCGCCTGGCGCCCCACGTGACGCGGTAGATGCGCATCCCGACTTTGGTCGCGGGCCCGCCCGTGACGAAGGGCCGGCCGTGGCAGTTGGTCGTCCGCGTGGCGCCGAGCGGCCAGAACCATTCGCGGACGCGGTGCTGCTTCACGTCCCGCGTCCACACGCAGACCATGTTCGACCGCATCCAGCGGGCGTCTTCCTTGGGCTCGTCGGGGTCGGGCCACCAGTCGATGACAACGCGGAGGTCCACGACATCGTCGCGATCGCGCAGGGCCGCCAAAGCCGCCCGGAAGTCGTCGAGGCGCGGCCGATCCTTGGCCGGCTGGTCCGGCGCGAAGGACCCGGGGTCGTCGTTGCCGTCGAAGAACTCTTCGAGGGTGACGGCGGCGGGCGCCGGCTTCGGGTCCAGGGGAGACTCGCTGGACCACACCAGTTTCTTGATGCCCTTCGTCGAGAACTCCAGCTGAAGGGGCGTCCGGGCGTCGGCCACGTCGGTCGGGCGATCCTCCGTCTCCAGACGCAAGAGCTCGCGCGCGATCTGCTCATCCGTGAGCGACAGAAACCGCGACCGCAGCCCGGCGTCGTGCGCCGCCAGGCACAGCGGCGTCATGTCGCGCCCCGTGATCCGCGCGAGCGCCTCCAGATCGAAGACGACGCTCGGCTCCTCCGCGCGTCGGCGGCGCTCGATGAACGGCGCCCCGTGCGCCTCGATCACCCGATTGCGTCGGTCGAGATCGATCATCCCGGGCGCCGACTGTACCAAACCGCGCGCCGGGCGCCGATGTGGGTTCCGATCTCAGCAGATTGGTCGGCGCATCATCCGCGGTGCGCCGGTGGCGTGATTCAGTAGCACTGCCACGATTCGCGCGGGAGGGAGCGCAGGAACCGTGCGGTGAAGATCTCGGGGATGGGCTCGGGCGCCTCCCAGGGGGCGAGGATGTCCGGGCGATAGAAGCGCTCGGGTGGGAACCGCATCGGCTCGTACGATGGGTCGTCCGACCAGGGGAGCTCCGACCGCGGTCGGATCTCGCCAGTGGAAGACACGCACCGGTCGTAATCGAGTTCACGGAAGAACCGGTTGTAATACAGCCGGCCGGCGCGGAAGAGGGCCTCGCGGATCTCGGGGATGTTGTCCTCGGGCGGCGCCCACTCGGTGAGGAGGTCGGTGAAGGGGGTCAGTTCGCCCCGGCCGGCGGGGTCCTCCTCGATCCACTCGCGAAGCGTCCGTCCCGACCGG
>RFGI01000130.1 GCA_003696725.1 Planctomycetota bacterium
ACCAGCCCCCGAGCCCCCCCCGACCCGCCGGCGCCGTCCGCCTGTGCGTGAGCGACCCGGCGCGCCGGCTCAGCGCCGCCCAACTCGCGTTTCTCCGCGACGCCGGCGCCCGGGCCCTCGAGGCGCTGCGGCCGGCCGGCCCGGGCGGGGAGGTCCGCGCCCGGATCATCGGCGACCGCGAGATGGCCGACCTGCACGCGCGCACCCTGGGCGACCCGGCCACCACCGACGTGCTGACGTTCGACCTGGCGGGCGAGCCCTCGGCGCCGCTGGACGTGGACCTCGCGCTGTGCGCCGACGAGGCGCGCCGGCAGGCGTCGGCCCGCGGCGGGGCGGTCGAGCACGAGCTGCTGCTCTACCTCGTCCACGGCGCGTTGCACTGTATGGGATTCGATGATCGGGATGACGCCGGCGCCCGCGCCATGCACCAAAAGGAGGACGAGGTCCTGCGCGCCGTCGGCGTCGGGCCCGTGTTCGCGCCGCCCGGCGCGGGGGCCCGGCCGTGAACATGCCCGCCATGTGGACGATGCTCGCCGCCGCGGTCATGACCGGCGTCTTCGCGTCGGTGCAGATGTCGTTGCGCGGCGCCTCGCGCGGGCGCGTCAAGGAGATCGCCACCCGCCTGGGCCGGGGCGACCGGGTGGCGCGCATCCTCGACGACCTCAACGCCCACGCCCTGGCCGCGTCGCTGCCGAGGCTCCTCTTCACGCTGGTGACGGTGATCGCGGCCCTGATCTGGACGGCGGGCGTCGGGGAGGGCTCGCGCGTCACGTGGGGCGCCCTGGCGCTGGCGGGCGCGGCCTCGGCGGCGCTCCTGGCGATCGCCGGCGTCGTCGTGCCCATGAGCGTCGCGGACCACGCGGGCGAGGCGTTGATCGTCCGGCTGGCGGGCCTGATCCGGGGGCTGTATGTGGTGACGCTGCCCGTGGTGCGCGCCCTGGGCGTGATCGACGAGATCGTCCGCCGGCTCGCGGGCGTCGAGAACGGCACGCGCGAGGAGGAGCTCGAGCGCGAGCTCCTCTCCGTGGTCAGCGACGCCGAGGAGGAGGGCGACCTCACCGACGCCGAGCGCCACATGATCCGCGCCGTGGTGGACTTCCGCACGCGCACCGTCGACGAGGTGATGACGCCCAGAACCGAGATCGAGGGCCTGGAGCGCACCGACGATCTGATGGCCATCCGCGCCGTCATCGACGCCGCCGGCCACAGCCGCATCCCCGTCTACGAGGGCGACCTCGACCACATCATTGGCGTGCTGTACGCCAAGGACCTGCTGCGCTACCTCGGCGAGGATTCCTCGGGGTTCCGCCTGGCCGACGCGCTGCGCGAGGCGCAGTTCGTCCCCGAGACCAAGCCCATCGGCGAGATGCTCCTGGAGTTCCAGCGCGAGAAGGTCCACCTGGCGATCGTGCTCGACGAGTACGGCGGGACGGCCGGGCTCGTCACCATCGAGGACCTCCTGGAGGAGATCGTCGGCGAGATCCAGGACGAGTTCGAGCCCGCCGACGACGCCCCGCCGGACATCACGGTCACCGCCGAGACGCGCACCGTCGAGGCCGACGCCCGCGCCAGCGTCTCGGACGTCAACGACCGGCTCGAGCCCCTGGGCGTCTCGCTGCCCGAGAGCGACGACTACGACACCATCGCCGGCCTGGTCACCACCGAGCTGGGCCGGCTGCCCGAGGCGGGCGAGTCCTTCCGCACGAACGGGTTTGTCGTCACGGTGCTCGGCGCCGAGCCCACGCGCGTGACGCGTGTGCGCATCGACTTCCAGCCCGCCGACGCCGAGCCCGGCTGATGCGCCGGTGCGCCGGCGGGCCCTGCTATCCTCCCCGCGCATGCCGCTGGAGATCCACAACACCCTGGGCGGGCGCCTGGAGCGCTTCGTCCCGTTGCGCGCGGGCGAGGTGACGTTCTACACCTGCGGGCCGACGGTCTACGACTTCGCCCACATCGGGAACTTCCGCTCGTTCCTCGCCGCGGACGTCCTGCGCCGCTGGCTGGAGTCCCCGCTGTGCGCCCGCGTGGACCCGGCCACGGGCGAGCCCGAGGGCGCCGGCGGCTACCGCGTCACGCACGTGATGAACCTGACCGACGTCGGGCACATGACCGACGACGACCAGGCCGACGGCGCCGGCGAGGACAAGATGCAGGCCGCCCAGGCCCGCCTCCTCGAAGCCAAGAAAGCCGGGACCCTCCCCCCGGGTGTGGACCTGGACCCGCGCGACCCCCGCGCCATCGCCGACTATTACGCTCGGGCGTTTATCGAGGACGCCCGCCTGATGGGTCTGAAGGTCGTCGAGGACGCCGACCGCGACCCCACGCTCCTGCCCCGGCCGACCGGCGTCATCCGCGAGATGCTCGAGATGATCCTCGAGCTGATCGACAAGGGGCACGCCTACATCGCCGCCGACGGCGTCGTGTACTACGACGTGCGCTCCTTCCCCGACTACGGGGCCCTCTCCGGGAACACCCTGGAGCGCCTCCGCGCCGGCGCCGGCGGCCGTGTCGACGACGCCCACCAGGCCCTCAAGAAGCACCCCGCGGACTTCATGCTCTGGAAGCCCGACCCGGCCCACCTGATGCGGTGGGACCCGTCGCGGGTCCTCGGCCGACCCGTCCCCATCAAGGAGGGCTACCCCGGCTGGCACATCGAGTGCTCGGTCATGGCCCGCCGGCGCCTGGGCGACGTCATCGACATCCACTCCGGCGGGGAGGACAACATCTTCCCCCATCACGAGTGCGAGATCGCCCAGTCGCGCGGCGCCAGCGGCCAGCCCGCGTTCGCCCGCTACTGGTTCCACCCCCGGCATCTGTTCGTCGAGGGCGAGAAGATGTCCAAGAGCAAGGGCAACTTCTTCACCATCCGGGACCTGGTGGCCAAGGGCTTCGAGCCGGCGGCGATCCGGCTGGAGCTCATCAAGACGCACTACCGGTCCAACGCCAACTTCACCGAACAGGGCCTGCGCGACTCGGCCCGGATGGTCGAGCGCTGGCGCCGATTCCTGGACGCCGCCGGGCCCGGCGAGGTCGAGCGCGTGGCTCACGGCGACGACCCCGAGGCCCGCGACTTCGCCGCCGCCATGGACGACGATCTCAACGTCGCCGGCGCCCTGGGCGTCATCAACCGCTGGGTCGGATCGATCCAGACGCCGACCCCCGGCGACGCGGGCCTGTTGCGGCTCTTCGACGAGACCCTCGGCGTGCTCGACCGCCCCGCTGTGGGCGCGGCGTCGTCGGACGGCGCCGACGACGCCCGCATCGAGGCCCTCATCGCCGAGCGCGACCGGGCGCGGCGGGAAAAGGACTTCGCCCGCTCCGACGCCATCCGCGACGAGCTCGCGCAGATGGGCGTCGAGATCCAGGACGGCCCCGAGGGCGCCACCTGGACCCGCCGGGCGAGCCTGTGACCGATCGCCGCCGGTGGGCCGACGCCGAGGCGCAGCCGACGCCCTTACTTGTTCAGGGCGCCGACGCCCACGCGCCGGGCCGCTCGCCCGCGAGGGTGAAGCGCTGCGTCCACAGGCCGGCGCGCACCCGGCAGTGCCCCAGCCCGAGCCGGCGGGCGAGATCGCGCGCCTCCGCCGCGGTGAACCCGGCGTCGACCGACACCCGCGCGTCGTGGCGGACGATCTCGGGCCGGCCGAGGGTCAACACGCGCACGCCCAGCCGCGCCAGCGGCGAGCGCACCAGGTCGTTCCACACGATCCCGGCGCGGGCCACGCGGTCCATCATGCGCAGCACGGTGAGGACCTCGATCTCGGGCAGGTGGTGCAGGAACATCCCCGCGTGGGCGTAGTCGAACGAGTCGTCTGCGTAGCGGTCGGTCAGCCGCCGGGCGTCGGCCTGTTCGAGGGTGATCGCGGGCTCGTCGCGGACGTGCTCGCGGGCCAGGGCGAGGGTCGTCGCGTGCAGGTCGACCGCGGTGACGCGGAGGTCGAACCCGCGCCGCCGGGCCCAGCGCACGGCGGCCAGCGGGATGTCCGCGGAGCCCGTCCCGACATCCAGCAGGGTGACGGGCCGGTCGCGCGGCCAGCGCCGCGACCACGCCGCCAGATGGCGGATCAGGGCGCGCGAGCCGCCCAGCCGGCGGTTGACGACGCGGATGAAGCGGAGCGAGGCGTCCAGGTCCGCGCGCGTCGCGTCCGGGTCGTCCATGCGCTCGGGCGTCAGGACGCGCATCGGCACGCGCCTCACCCGAACAGGGCGGCGTTGTCGGCGGGCGCGGGTCGCACGCCGTCGAGCCGGACGCCGATGTGCGCCGCGCCGGCGCCGGTGAGCTGCCGGCCGCGGCGCGTGCGGGCCAGGTGCCCGACCTGGAGGAGGAACGGCTCGACCACGCCCTCGAGCGCCCCGGCGTCCTCGCCCATGGTCGCGGCGACGGCTTCGAGCCCCACCGGCCCGCCGCGGTACGTCGTCCCGATGACGCGCAGGTACGCCCGGTCCAGTTCGTCGAGCCCCAGCCCGTCGACGCCTTCGAGCGCCAGCGCCTCATCGACGACGCGGGGCTCGATCCGCCCCGACCCCCGGACCTGGGCGTAGTCGCGCACCCGGCGCAGCAGCCGGTTGGCGATCCGGGGCGTGCCTCGGCTGCGCCCGGCGATCTGCGCCAGCGCCTCCCCGTCGGCGCCGACGCCCAGGAGCCCGGCGCTGCGCTCGAGGATCGTCAGCAGGTCCGCCGCGTCGTAGTGCTTGAGGTGGTGCGCGATCCCGAACCGGCTCCGCAAGGGCGCCGTCAAGAGCCCCGCGCGCGTCGTCGCGCCGATGAGCGTGAACGGCTTGACCGTCACCGACACCGTCCGCGCGTGCATCCCCGAGTCCACCGCCACGTCGATGCGGTAGTCCTCCATCGCGGGGTAGATGAACTCCTCGACGGCCGGGGGCAGGCGGTGGATCTCGTCGATGAACAGGACGTCGTTGGGTTCGAGCCGCGTCAGCGCCCCGACGAGGTCCGAGCCGCGGGTGAGCGCCGGCCCGCTGGTGACGTGCACCCGGGCGCCCATCTCACGCGCGATGACGTGCGCCAGCGTCGTCTTGCCCAGCCCCGGGGGGCCGTGCAGCAGGACGTGCTCCATCGGCTCGCCGCGCTCGCGGGCGGCGGCGGCGGCGATCCCGATCCGCTCGATCAGGTCGCGCTGCCCGACGAACTCCGCCAGCGACCGCGGCCTGAGCGACTGCGACGCCGCCTCCTCCTCCGGGCCCCGGCTCTCGGGCGAGATCAGACGCTCCGTCGCCATGGGTGGAGTCTACCGGGAGAGGCGGCCCGGACCTTCGCGGCGCTCAGGCCCGGCGTCCATTTCCTCCTTCGATCCGTTGATCCATCGAGCCGTGTCGCTGGTTCCCTCAGTCCCGCCACCAGTCTGAGACGATGGAGCCTGAAAACTGGATGTAGAGGTAGCGGGCGTTGCGGCCCTTCTCCGTGCGGCTGTTGAGCAGGTATGCGCGCGAGCCGTTGCCCGCGATGAACTCGTACTGGTACTTCCAGATCTCCTCGGCGCCGCCCGCCAGGGGCTCGCGCTCCGTCGGTCGGCCGAAGACCGCGAGCACCCACTCGCGGTCGGACTCGCCGGGGACGATCCGCTTGAGGGATTCCTCGCCGACGAAGTGCCCGCCCGAGCCGCCGAAGAGCAGCGGCCTGGACCGGCACCCCGCCGCGGCGACGGCCGCCAGCGCGACGGCGGTCGCGCACCCTCTCCGGAACCCGCTCGTGCCGCGTGCGCGCATGATGGACCATGCATCGGCGCGCGCCGGGGCGCGAGCCCAAAACGTCGCGGGTTTCAGTCGCGCCAGGCGCGGGTCACGACGCCGTCGGTCAGCTCGACGTAGACGGTGCGGACCTCCTCGGTCCGGCTCTTGCTGGAGACCACCAGGGCGCTGCCTCGGGTCGTGGTCATCTTCCGCCGGACCCACTTCCAGACCTCGACGTCCCCGGCGCCGTCGACCGTGGACCGCTCGGTGGGCTCGCCCAGGACGGCGAGGATCCAGGCCCGGGTGGTCTCGCCGGGCTCGATCTGGGCGAGCGTGCGGTCGCCGATGTTCGGCCCCTCGTACTCGCTGACCGACCCGCTGGAGATGCACCCGCCCAGCGTCACGGCGCCGACGAGCAGCAGCGCGGCCAGAGCGAGCGGGCGGGATCGGCGATCGGCGGTGGGCATGGCGGGGCCTCCGAGGCGGTCGAGCCGATTCTACGCCCGGCCGGGCCCGCGTGAGTCAGCGGGGCGTGTCGCGCCAGGCCCGCGTCACCACGCCGTCGGCGAACTCGACGTACACGCTCTGCGTCGTCTCGGTGCGCTTGTCGCCGTCGAAGATGAGGAACACCTCGGTGTCGGCGTGGCGGATCCGGCGGTAGTCCCACGTCCAGACCTCGACGCCGCCGTCCAGCACGCTCCGCCGGGTCGGCTCGCCCATCACGGCGAGGACCCACGTCTGGGTCGTCTGGCCCGGCTCGATCATCGAGAGGGTCTGGTCGCCGATGTACCGGCCCTCGGTGTGGATGTGCCGGGAGCCCTCGACGATGCAGCCCGAGAGCACGCCGGCGGCGAGCGTCACAGCCACGATCGCCGCTACGGGACGCGCCCGCCACCGGCCGAGTCTGTTCGCACGATTCATGCTGTCCACCCCTGATCGGCGGCCACGTCGATCTCGAGCGTCGCGACCGGCGTGCCGCCCGGGGGTGTTTCCGCCTCGGGGCCGCGGCGTTTCAGGTGATCTTGTGTCAGCCGCTCGCGGCGCGGGACAACAGCGCCCGCAGCCTGGCCCGGCGGTACAGCGGGCTGGACCACACCGTGGCTCGTCCGGCGCCGGCCGCATCAAGGGAGGGCCGGCTGAGCCGATCGCTCGGCCGGGCCCGTGCCGACAGGGCCTCGCCGCCAGTGAAGGCGGACACCCGGGCGCTGACCCGGTTCGGGCTCACGCCGACGGGATCGGCCGGCGTCGCGGCTTCCGCGGGGGGCCCGCCGAGGTAGAAGACCGTGTTCTCCGGCACGATGGCGGCCAGCCCCCGCTCGGTCGGCACGTACGCCGACCGCGGGAACACCGCCCACAGCGCCCCGCTGATCCGTGCGAACCGGCCGGGCAGGGCGTCTGAGGTGTAGACCCGCTCGAAGCCCGCCGCGGGCCCCGGGTCCAGCCGCTGATCGAAGAGGCTCGTCCGCAAGGGCGACACGTCCTCGATGGACTCATCCACCGGCCGAAGATCCTCGGTCTGGGCCGAGAGGTCGGCCCCGGCCAAGAGGGCGGCCAGCAGCGCTGCGGCCTGTCGCCATCCCGTGTTCGCCACGTGCTCCGCACCTTCCTCCGAATAAGGCCGGGCGCGTCCCGGGCCGCCCGGGGTTGTCATCGGCCGGTCGGGCCCCCGGCTGTTCCGGACTCTACCGCAGGACGATCCGAAACCTGAGGGTCACGCGGGCGTCGGGGCCCCGCTGGGCCCGGATCTCCGTCAGGCGCCGGCCCGTCGCCCGCCACTGGTAGACCGCGTCGAGGACCGGCCGATCGACGTTGGCGTAGCCGCTGGATTGCACGATGTCCGCCTGGACGACCTTGCCCGTCGTTTCGAACGTGATGTCGATCAACGGGTTATGCGGCCGGGCCGTCAGCCGGGTGACCGTGCTGAAGCGGGGCGCGACGGTCCGGATCGTCAGGCCCTCGACAGCCGCGGGCTCGCCCGGCTCGATCACGATCGGGTCGGTCAAGCCCGTCGGCGAGGCCTCCGCGGACCCGCCCGGCGTGGCGACGGCGATCGAGGGGGCCAGCGGCGCGAGGTCGGCCGCGGGGCGGGGATCGACCGGCGTCGGTGCGCGAACCACCTCGGCAAGGCGACGGGCTGCGTCCCGGACCGCGTCAGCCACGCGGGCGGCGGCCTCGAGCACGCCGTCCGGCGCCCGGGGGGTGGGCGTCGCTACGGCTGGGCCGGCGTCGGTCGCGGGAGGGCCGGCCTCCCCCGCGGGCGCCGCGGACCGCGGCATTGGGGTCGGCGCGGGGCCCCGGACCAGGAGCGGCTGCTCGGTGGCGGCTCGCGGGGCGCGGTGCTCGGTCGGCTCTTCGAAGCCGATCCAGTTGATGGTCATCGCCTTGGATCGATCGATGCCGGGGCGCTCCTCGGGCGGGGCCCGGTCCGCGGGCGTGCTCGCCCGCCTCGGCGCGTGCGCCCCATCAACGCCGACGACCACCGCCAGCGCCCCGGCGTGGGCCGCGAGGCTCACCAATCCCCCGACGAGCAGCCTCCGGGTTGGCGAGTCCGGCGGGGTCATCGCCGTCTGAACCTCCGCGTCAGGGCCCCCTGGGCGGGTGATTCCGGCCCGCTTTGAATACTCCACGCCGGTCGGCGGTTCTACTGTGTGCCGGCCGGGCGGTTCGCGCCGGGCCCGATCGAGGCATCCTAGTCCCGCACGGGGGATCACCGATGAAAGGACTGAACATGCTGTCGCGTCTCGCCCCGTTCGCCGCCGCCGCGGCGCTGGCTCTTTCCGCGGCAGCGCAGCCCGCCGAGCCCACGTTCAAACTCGGCGATCCCGCCCCGCCGCTGGGCGGCAAGGTCCGCTGGCTCAAGGGCGACCCCGTCAACGAGTACCAGAAGGGCCGGGTGTACGTGCTCGATTTCTGGGCGACGTGGTGCGGCCCGTGCATCGCGGCCATGCCCCACACCAGCAAGGTCGCCATGGAGTACCGCGACAAAGGCGTGACGGTCATCGGGATCGCGATCTGGCCGCGCGACGACATGGAGCCCACGGCCGATTTCGTCGCTGAGCAGGGCGACGGGATGGACTACGTCGTCGCCGAGGACATCGACGACCGGGTCGGCGTCTCGTACATGGAAGCCGCCGGCCAGTACGGCATCCCGACGATGATGATCATCGACCGCGACGGCCGGCTCGCCTGGATCGGCCACCCCGACATGGGCCTGGAGCAGGCGATCGACCGCGTCCTGGCGCCCGACTACAGCATCGAAAAGATACTCGCCCGGCAGAAGGAGATCGAGCGCGGGTACAAACTCCTGGAAGAGGCCGAGCGTCTCGCGACCCAGGACCAGTGGGACAAGTCCTTCGAGGTCATCGACCGGGTCGTCGCCATCGACCACGACGAGTTCGGCTTCCTGGCGCTCATCAAGTTCCAGTACCTGACCGGCCGGTTCGGGCGCACCGACGAGGGGTACGCCTACGGCAAGACCATCCTCGAATCGGTCATCAACAACGACCCGGTGCTCCTGGAGAACTTCGCCGCGTTCATCCTCGAAGCCGACGGGCTCGAGCGCCGGGACTACGACCTGGCGCACGCCGCGGCCCGGCGCGCCGTCGAGCTGACCGAGGGCAAAGAGCCGGCCGTCCTGGACACCCTGGCGCGGGTGTGCTTCGCGATGGGCAAGCCCGCCGACGCCCACGCGGCGATGGTCAAGGCGATCGCCCTCGTCGAGGACGCCGACGTCCGCGCCGACATGCAGAGCCGGCTCGACGAGTACGCCGCGGCGATGAAGAAAGCCGGCTGAGCGGCGCCCGGCCCGGCGCCGACTCACGCCGCGGGTTTGTCCAGGTGCACGTCCATCTGCGGGAAGGGGATGCCGATCCCCGCCGCGTCCAGGGCGTCCTTCACGTCGCGGGTCAGGGCCTGCTTGACGGCGCCGAACTCGCTCGTGGGCGCCCACACCCGCACCTGCCAGTTGATCGACGAGTCGCCCAGCGAGTCCAGCCACACCGTCACGTCCTCGTTGGGCAGCCGGCCGGCGACCCCGCGGGCGGCGGCCTCGAGGACCTCGCGCGTCTTCTGCAGGTCGGCGCCGTAGTCCGTCCCCACGCTCACGTCCACCCGCCGCTTCTCGTGGAACGTGATGTTCTCGATCACCGCGCCGAAGATGTTGCTGTTGGGCACGATGTACCGCCGGTTGTCGAAGGTGTCGATCGAGGTCGTAAAGATCGCGATCTCGTCCACGATCCCGGTGACGCCCCCGATGTTCACCGCGTCCCCGACCTTGAACGGGCGGAAGATCAGCAGCATCACGCCCGCGGCGAAGTTGGACAGCGTCCCCTGGAACGCCAGCCCGATCGCCAGCCCCGCCGCCCCCAGCACCACCGCGAAACTCGCCGTGGGGATGCCGAAGATCCCCAGAATCGCCAGGCCCACCAGGATCAGCACGCCCCACCGCGCCAGGCGCCCGAAGAACTTTGACAGCGTGACATCGATCTTGGCTCGATCCAGCGCCCGCGTCGTCAGCCTCTGGGCCCACCGCGCCACCGCCAGCCCGATCAGCAGCAGCGCGACCACCCCGACCAGACGCAGCCCGAAGTCCACCAAGAGCGGGATGTTCTGCTCGACCAGCCCGGGCAGGTCCCGGACCGTCTCGGTCAGGCTGTGTGACGCGCCCGCGGCGTCGGGCCCGGCGCCCCCCGCCGGTGTTGCGCCGTCGCCCTGATCCGCCCCGGCTTGCGCCAATGTCGTCAGCGCCGTCGGCATGTCGATCGCTCCCCTTTGTCGGGCGGGCCCCGCGCCGCCAAGCCGGGAGCGCCCGCTCGGGCCGCGATGCTAGAACACCCCCCGCGCCGGCACAACGCCCGCGGCGCCCGGGCGGGTATCGTCACCGTCATGGCGGCGAAAAAGAAAACGACCTCCCGCCCCCGCGGGCGCGGCGGACCGACCCGGCTCACCGCCGACCACCGCGTCGTCGTCCTGCACGGCAAGGAGGCCCACCTCCGCGACCTGCACACCGAGGCCCTCAAGGGCGCCCTCGCCGAGCGGTTCGGCGAGTTCGAGACCGTCCGTTTCGCCGGCGCCGACGCCGCCCTCGCCGACGTCCTCGACGAGTGCCGATCGCTCGGCCTGATGCAGCAGCACCGGCTGGTCATCGTTGACGAGGCCGACCGTTTCGTCTCCGCCGACACCCGCCCGGCCCTGGAGCGGTACGCGCAGCGGCCGTCGGACTCGGCGACGCTCCTGCTGCGCGCCGACACCTGGCGCCGGGGCAACCTCGACAAGGCCGTCGCCGAGGTCGGCGCGGTCGTCAAGTGCGAGGCGCTCTCCCCCGCCGACGCCGCGGTGTGGGCGCACAAGCGCGCCCAGAAGCGGCACGGCGCCGAGTTCGAGCCCGCCGCCCTGGCGGCCCTCATCGACCGCGTCGGCGCGGACCTCGGCCGGCTCGACGCGGAAATCGCCAAGCTCGCCGCGATGGTCGACGCCGGGCCCGTCACCGCTGACCTCGTCCGCCAGAGCGTCGGCCTGACGCGCGAAGAAGAGGTCTGGGTCATCCAGGGGCGCGTCCTCGCCGGCAGCGCCGAGCCCGCCCTGGCCGCGGTGCGCGAGTCGCTGGGCCCTTCCAAGCAGCCGCCGGCTCTGGTCGCGTACGCCCTGATCGACCTGGCCCGCAAGCTCCACACCGCCTCGGCGCTGCTGCGCCGCGGGGTCCCCGAGATGCAGGTCTCGCGCCAGGCGAAGATCTGGGGCGAGGCGCAGCGGCCGATCCTCGCCGCCGCCCGGCGTGCCCAGCCCGCCGACCTCGCGTCCCTGCTCGACGACGCCGTCGAGACCGACGCCCGCTGCAAGACCGGCCGGGCCGACCCCGCCCGCGCCCTCGAGGCCCTCGCCCTCCGATTCGCAAGCCTCTAGCCGCTCCCGGCCGACATGACAGGCATGACGCCTCGGCGCCCGTCGATCTGGTGCGCGGTCGCGTGGGCCGCGCTGCCGGCCGCGCTGCTGTCAGGGTGCGCCTCGACCCCGGCCGGCCCGGGTGATGAGCCCGCCGTCAACGCCGGGCTCGATCGGATCCTTGGCGACCCGGTGTCCGGCGCCGGCCAAGCCCCACCCCGCACCAGCGACGAGATCCGAGACTGGCTCGCCCGCGACGCGCAGGTCCTGCCCTCGCTAGCCCGCGGCGAAGTCCCGGGCGCCGCCCCCGCCGACGCCCGCCCGCCCGCGGCCAACCCC